>CALLZN010000216.1 GCA_937858895.1 uncultured bacterium
CGACAGCTCGGACCCGCCGTCGCAAGGACGGAGGCCAGGGATCGCTGACATCGCGCGCGGCAGACCGCGGTCTTCCATCTCCTTCCATACGGTCCAGGCGTCCGGCCATGCTATGGTGTCGTGCATCCGCGAACCCGTCCACGACAAAACACATGATGCGTTTCCTCCTGCGTCGGCCGGCCGCCTTTGCCCTCTTGGCGGTCGTGACCTTCTTCTTCACCCAAGCGGCGAGCGCCCAGAAGGGTGATGACCCCAAGGTCCCCGTTGAACGAAAAGTCGTGACCGATGATGCCGGCATGCAGCAATGGGCTCCCTTCGAAGGGGCGGCCTGCCCGATGTGTCGCACGACCAAGACCATCGAGTGTGGCACCTGCAAGGACACCGAGCACGCGGAGTCCTGCGCCGAGTGTGGCACCAAGAAAGAGCCGCGGACCAAGCGCGCGCCATGCCGCCTCTGCGCAGGTGATGGCAAGCTGCCGGACTTCCTCGTCGAGGCTCCTTGCATCGGCTGCACGGGTGCCGGCGTCTTCCCCTGCATCGGCTGCCGGGGCGAGCAAGGCTACCCGGTCGAGGGAGGCGGCAAGAAGCGCCAGAAGTGCGCGGTCTGCCGTGGCGTCGGAAGCATCGCCTGCACGATCTGCAAGGGTACGCGCCGCTGCGAGGCCGTCAGCCCCAAGAAAGGGCTCGCTGACGCCAGCCTCAAGGACCTCGAAGCTACGCAAAAGGTGCTCGAGACCCTCATGTCCGAACTCCAGGCCATGCAATTCTCCGGCGTCAAACCACGCGACGAACTCAAGAAGTACGACGCAGCCTTCAAAGACGTCACGAAGATCTGCAAGCCGGCCAAGATTGCCCTGACTGCAATCAAGGACCACATCGGCCTCGCGAGCCGTATGGACCAATACATCGGCAAGGAAGAAAAGAAGGCCAAGACCTTCGACCTTTTCCGGCGCTACAACCTCTACTACTTCGACGCCCAGCTCCAGATCGTCAAGCTCGCGATCGCGCGCACGAAGCACAACGAAACGAAGCAAGCCGAAGCAAAGGGAGGCGACGGCAAGGACCCCGCAGCTACGGCCGACGCACAAGCGCTTCTCACGACAGACATGGCGGCCAAGCAGTGAGCGGTGACGGCCTCCGCGCGCTGACCGTGCGTGCACTTCCCTTCTACTGCTTGTTGCCGCTGCTCTCGCGGCTCGTCACCGCGCAAGACCGCTACGCTGGGCCGATCAACGCGACCATCGTTCGCGCGCCTGCGCGTGACGCGAGCTCGGCGACGAAGAGCGCTTCCAAAGCCCTCGTCGAACAGAGCCTCGCCGCCGTCGTCCATGTCTACGTGAAGAACAGCGAAGGCCGTAACGCCTTCAAGTACGAGCGGCCAAGCTCCGGCGTCGTCATCGACCCATCCGGCATCGTCCTGACGTTCTACTCGCTGGTCGCCGAGGCGTACGAAGGCGGCGCTCCCGTCGCCAAGCGCAAGGTCTACGCCCAGGCAGCCGGTGCGTCGCCGCATGAGCTAGAGCTCGTCGCCCACGACGTGGAGCACGACCTCGCGCTCTTGAAGGTTCGCGGCGCTGACAAGTCGCTGTCGCTTCCCTACGCCGAGCTCGCGACCGCGGCCCACGTCCGCGCGGGCGACGCCTGCTTCGTGCTGAGCTACCACGACGGCAAAGAAGTCGCGTCCTTCGCCGGTGTCCTAGCACTGCCTCAAGCGCCGACGACCCTGCGCGAGCGCAAGCTCGAGGTCGGCGACTTCTTGATCACCGACGCCGCGATCCAGCTGCGCAGCCACGGCGGGCCCGTGCTCGATGGCGCGGGCCGCGTCCTTGGGCTCGCTTCGGCCGAACACGTGAAGCGTCCCGTCCAGGAGCCGACCCTCGAGGACGTGCTCGCGCCGTCCTTCGGCGTCGTGATCCCGGTCGACAAGCTGCGCAAGGTCTTCGCGGACGAGCTGCGCGCCCTCGCGCCGACGAGCCAGAGCATCCTCAAAGCCAGCGGCGCGCGCGACACGAAGGTCCCCGGCAGCCACGCCGCGGTCGTCGAGGCTTGCAGCCCTTCGATCGTCGGCGTGCACGGCAACGACGCCGACAGCGACGACTGGGGTGACGACGATCCCTACGCCACGAAGCGGCGCAGCGGCATCGGCTCGGGCGTCGTCGTCGATGCGACAGGCCTCGTGTTGACGAACCTGCACCTGCTCGCGGGCGCAACGTCGGCCAAGGTCGTGCTAGCGGACGGCAAGTCCGTGCCCGCGCGCCTCGTGGACAGCAAGGCCGACCTCAACCTAGCCCTGCTAGCGGCCGAGATGCCGTCCGGCAAGAAGCTGCGCTCCCTACCACTCGCGACGAGTGAAGGCGCTCTGCTCGGCGAAACCGTACTCGGCTTGGGCAAACCGCGCGGCGGCCCCTCGCCCACGGTCAGCATCGGCATCCTCTCGGCGAAGCGCGGCCGCGGCCTGCTCCAGGCCGACCCGAACCTCGGCAACGACAACGGGGGCGGCGCCCTCGTCGACAGCGCGGGCCGCCTGCTCGGCATCATCGACGGCGGCGCCGTCGACAAGCGCGAGTTCGCCTTCCTGATCCGCGGCGACCGCGCAAAGGTGCAGAACAACCTCTCGACCGTCGTCGGCATCGACCGCATCCGCCAGGCCTTCTCGCGCCTCAGTGACTTGACCGTGGCGTCGGACGCAGCACCAGCCGGCGCAGTATCGACCAAGGCCAGGAGCACGGCCGTGACCGCAGTCATCGACAAGACCGCCAAGGGCCTGCTCAACATCTATGTCAGCATGGCCGCGCGACCGGCCTCGGCGGACGACAACCCCTTCGCGACGACTGAGGTCGAGACGCAAGTCAAGAGCCTCGGCTCGGGCGTCGTCATCGACGCGTCGGGCCTCGCGATCACGAACTGGCACGTGGTCGACGACGCGACGAACCCGGACGGCTCGACGATCCTCGATCACGTCGTCCACGCTCGCTTGCGCGACGGCACGCTCTGCGGCGTCGAAGTGCTCAGCATCTCGCGCGAAGACGACCTCGCGCTCTTGCGGCTAACCGTGCCCGAAGGTCGAACGATCGAGGCGGTCGACTTCGGCGACTCGGACGCGCTCGCCATCGGCGAGACGGTCGTCGCGATCGGCAACCCGGAAGGCATGGCCAACACGGCAACGAGCGGCATCGTGAGCGGCAAGGACCGGGGCATTCGCATCCGCGGCCGCTGGGCCAAGTTCGAAGGCCTCGTCGAGACCGACGCCGCCATCAACGGCGGCAACAGCGGTGGCGCCCTCCTCGACCTCGACGCCCGCCTCGTCGGCATCAACAGCGCGGGCGGCAGCGGACAGGAGACAACGGGCTTCGCGATTCCGGTGAACTACGTCCGCTCGAAGCTGCTGAAGCTGCTGCTCTCGCCCGAGAAGCTCCGCAGCCCCTACTGCGGGTTTGCCTACGAGGACAGCGTCGAGGACAACTCCGAGAACAGCGCAGCTCCCAGCAAGGGCGAGATTCGCGTCACGCAGGTCGAGGCCAAGGGGCCAGCTGCGCGCGCGGGCATCGCGGTCGGAGACGTGATCCAAAAGATCGATGGTCACAGCCTGCGCTGGAGCATCGACCTCACGATGCGCTTGCTCGAGAAGAAGCACGACCTGTCGGCCCGCTTCACCGTGCGTCGCGCAGGGTCGACCAAGGACATCGAAGTGCCCTGCTACACAGCTGCGGCTTGGGCCTGCCAGCGCCAGCTCGACGCTTGGCTCGAAGCCGTGCCGACGTCCAAGAACCTCGAAGTCGTGCACACAGCCCTCACAGCGATGCAGCGGCGCTACACGAACGACGCGACGGCCGAGCCTGCGCTCCTCCCCGAGGGCGTCGTGCGCGTGGTCGATGCCTTCGGCGAAACGCCGGTGCTGCGCAAGGGCGACTTGCTGCTCGCCTCCGAGTTCGTCAGCGAGCGCCGCGGAGGCAAGCTGGATCGCTTCGAGACCTTGCGCGACGTCCAAGACTGCGTGAACCGCAACAGCACCTACGAAGGCGCGGAGTTTACCTTCTGGGTCTTCCGCGAGGGCAAGATCGAGGTCCTGCAGGTGCTCGCCAAGCGCCTTTTCCTGTGACCTCGACGACGCCTCGCAACTACGTCACGCACCTCGAGTGTTCGGAGAGCGGTGAGCGCTACGAGAAGGGGGTCGCCCACAACCTCTCGCGTCTCGGCAAGCCGCTGCTCGTGCGCTACGACCTCGAAGCGATGGCGCGCGACCTCGACCCTGGCGCCTTGCGGGCGACGTCCCGGCACGGGCGCGACCGCGGCTTCTGGCGCTACCGCGCGTTCTTGCCGGTGACCGACCCGCAACACGAGCTCGACCTCGGCGAGAGCATGACGCCCATCATCGACGTAACGCCGCCGGGTGCCAAGCCACAGACGCTCTGGCTCAAGGACGAAGCGCAGCTGCCGACGGCGTCATTCAAGGCGCGCGGCCTCGCGCTCGCGGTCGCCATGGCGAAGGAGGTCGGCGCAACCCACCTCGCGATGCCGAGCAACGGCAACGCGGGCGCAGCGCTCGCCGCCTATGCGGCGCGCGCTGGCCTGCAAGCGACCGTGCTCTGTCCGGCGGACACACCGACGATCAACGTGCGCGAGATCGAAGCCCTCGGCGCCAGCGTCTGGCTCGTCGACGGCCTCATCGACGCCTGCGGCGCGCTCTTGCGCGAGACGCAGGCCAGCGAAGACTTCTTCGATGTCTCGACGCTGCGCGAGCCCTATCGCATCGAAGGCAAGAAGACGATGGGCCTCGAGCTCTGGGAGCAGTTCGACTTGGAGCTGCCCGATGTCCTGCTCTATCCGACGGGCGGCGGCACGGGCCTCATCGGCATGTGGAAGGCCTTCGACGAGTTGCGTCGCATCGGCTGGCTCGCCGGCAAGCTCCCGCGCATGGTGGCAGTTCAAGCGACGGGCTGTGCGCCGATCGTCCACGCCTTCGACCAAGGTCTGCGCCACGCCCCGCGCGTCGAAGGTGCCACGACCATCGCAGCGGGCATCCGCGTGCCGGCCGCCCTCGGTGACTTCTTGATCCTCGACGCGGTCCGCGCGAGCGGCGGCTTCGCGATCGCAGTCGACGATGAAGCGATCTTGCGCGCGCGCGAGAGCTTCGCGCGGCGCACGGGGCTACTCGTCTGTCCTGAGGGCGCGGCGACGCTCGCTGCCTACGAGACGGCCTGCGCCGACGGCCGCATCGCTGCGGACGAAGTCTGCGTGGCCTTCAACTGCGCGAGCGGACTCAAGTACGAGCTCCCGCCAGTGACGCGACGCTTGGATAGCGACGCAACGCGAGCAAAGAAGAGGCTCGTCGTGGACAAGCGGCGCTTCGACCGCTAGACCCCTTGGCGTGAAATCCGGGCCGCTCGACCTCTCGTCACTCTTCCACGAAGGTGCCGTCGTCGACCTACGACCCGGCGACAAAGAAGGCGCGCTCCGAGAGCTCTGCGCGATCACGGCCGAGAGCCCGCGCGTCCGCGACGGCGCCGCCTTCTGCCGCGCCATCTTCGAGCGCGAGAAGCTCGTCTCGACCGGCATCGGCATCGGGGTCGCGATCCCGCACGTCAAGATCCCGAGCGTCGAGGACTACGTGATCACGGTCGGCCGCGCTGCGCACGGCATCGACTTCGATGCGATCGACGGCCTGCCGGTGCGGCTCATCTTCATGATCGCGGCCTCCGACCAGCAGACGAGCGAGTTCGTACGCGTGCTCGCGGCGATCGTCAAGCTCATCAAGACGCCTGGGATCCAAGCGCGCCTGCTCGAAGCCGCGATGCCGGCGGACTTCTGCGCGGTGCTCCGCGAAGCCTGCCCATGAACACGAGGCAGCTCGTCGCGCAGATCCGATCCTCGAGCGCCACCGGGCGCCTCCTCATCCTCTGCGTCGTGATCGGCGCGCTTGCAGGTGGCACCTGCGTCGTCTTCTCGTGGCTGCTCGAGACCGTCCAGCACTTGCTCCTCGATGGCCTGGGTCGCCACCGCGAAGCGGACCCGAATCGGCTCTGGCTCTTCGTCTTGCCCGGGATCGGCGGTCTCGTCAGCGGCTATCTCTGCACGCGCTTCGCGCCTGAGGCTGCTGGACCGGGCACCGACGCCGCCGTCGACGCCTACCACCATCACGGCGGCCGCGTGCGCACGCGCGTGCCCTTCGTCAAGATGGTGACGGCAGCCGTGACGCTCGGCACCGGTGGTTCGGCCGGCCGCGAAGGCCCGCTGACGCAGATCGGCGGCGGCATCGGCTCGTCGAGCGCCCCCCGGGTGAAGCGCTCCGACCAAAAACGACCCAACCCCATGGCGGCGGGCATGGCGGCGGGCGTCGGCGCGATGTTTCATGCGCCGCTCGCTGGTGCGCTCTTCGCAGCCGAGATCCTTTACCGTGAGATGGACCTCGAGCACGAAGTGATCGTGCCGTCCTTCATCGCGTCGATCATCGCCTACAGCGTCTACGCGAGCATCGTCGGCTTCGGACCGGTCTACGCGGCGCCGGGTTTCCGCTTCGACGATCCGCTGCAGCTCTTTCCCTACGCGGTGCTCGCGCTGGTCGTCGCGGCGGGCGCGACCGTCTTCACGCGGCTCTGGCGCGTCGTGCGTGATGCCTTCAAGCGCATGCCGCTGCCGGTCTTCTTGAAGCCGGCGGTCGGCGGCCTGCTCGCGGGCTCGATCGGCTGCTTCATCCCGGATGCGCTCGGCACCGGGCACCACTTGCTGCAGGGCGCCTTCGACGGCGCGTTCACGATCCGCTTCTTGGTGCTGCTCGTCGTCGCGAAGATGATCACGACTTCGTTCACGATTGGCAGCGGCGCGTCGGGTGGCAAGCTCGGTCCTTCCCTCGTGCTCGGCGGCTCGCTCGGTGGCATCGTCGGCCTCGTCGCCAAAGACCTCTTTCCTGCACTCGAGATCGAGGCCGGCGCCTTCGTCGTCGTCGGCATGGCCGGCTTCTTCGCGGCGGCCGCCAACTGCCCGATCTCGACGATCATCATGGTCAGCGAGCTCACCGGCAACTACCAGCTCCTCGTGCCCTCGATGCTCGTCTGCGTCCTCGCCTACTTGATGGTCTCGAGGCACGGCATCTATGACGCCCAGCTCCCGTCCCGCCTCGAGGCGCCGAGCAAGATGGGGAACATGCTCGGCGCGGTGCTCAAGACCATCTCGATCCGAGAGGCGGCCAATCACACGCGCGACCTCATCGTCGTCACCGAGGCGATGTCGCTACGCGACATCATTGGGCTCTACACTTCGAGTGACCAACTGGCCTTTCCCGTCGTCGACGGCACGGGCAGCCTGACCGGCATGATCGAAGGCCGGGACATCCGCCGCGCGCTCGCCGAGGAGGGAATCGCCGACCTCGTCGTGGCCCGCGACCTCGCGCGTCCTCACGAAGTGATCGACATCGAGTCGACGCTCCTCGACGCCGTGCAACGCATGACTTTGACGGGCCTCGAGGACCTCATCCTCGTGACCCAAGAAGACGTGACCCGACCGGTCGGCATCCTCGAGCACCAAGAGGTCCTCCACGCCTACGACCGCAAGCTCATGGAGAAGACCTGAGCAGCCCCCTCGCGGGTGCCTACTTGATGCGGAAGCGCGTGTTGACGCGACGCTGCTCGCCGTCGAGGTCCCAGGACCAAGTCGCGCGGATCTCGCCCTTGAGCGGCTTGAGGGGATAGAAGGTCACGACGCCCGGTGCTGTCGTACGGCGGATTTTGCCGTTGTCGAGGAGGATCAAGCCTTCGATGCGCTCGTCGCGGTCGGTCACGACCGAGCACTTGTAGGACTGGCGGTTTCCCTGCACACCGATGCCGAAATGCATCGTGAGCGGGAAGCCGACGACCTTGAGCTTCTCGTGGCCGTTCTTCTCGAGCAGCGCCTGGAGCTCGGGGCCGAGGCGCTCGACTTCGACCGACCCGGGGATGCCGGTAGCTCCTTCTCGCGGATAGCAGTGGTAGCCCTGCTCGCTCTTCGCGCGCGGCTCCGCAAGCGCGCTGACGACGTTCATGACGAGGATGTCGCCCTCGGTGTAGAGGCCGATCGACTGGATGTAATTGTTGACCAGCGCGTCGCGATAGCCCGGGATGTCGAGCCAGGACTTGAAGAGCTTCTTCGCGTTGCCGAGCTTCGCGCCCGTCTCGACGACCGCCATCTCGGCGAACATGGAACCCAGGTGGGTGCCGCCGAGCGACGGCTCCTGGCGGTGCTCGAGGGCGGGGCCGCGCTGGTCCTTGTTGGCTGTCAGATACTGAGCGTGGTCCTGGCAGCGCTTGGAGAGGTTGGCGCTCCAAGTGACCTTGGTCGCACGCACTTCCTCACGCGCTTCGTTGAAGGCCGCGAGCCACTTCTCGACGCCGCGGCTGATCGCAGCGAGTGGCGGCGTGTCGTTGCGGATGGCCTTCATGACCGGGCTCGCGCCGGTCCAGAAGTCCTCCCATTCCTTGTCGAGCTGGGCGATCGAGACGCTCTCCTGCGCCGCCCACTTCTCGGCGAAGTCGACCGGGCTGACCGGCTTGTCACCGACCTTCATGCTGCGTGCCATCACGTCCATCTTCGCGAGCAGCGTCGGGTCACGGCGCATGACGTAGTCGGTGAAGGACCAGGCCTTGATGCGCTCTTCGTTCGAGAACTTGGCCGCGTCGCAGAAGGGGATCTGCTCGGCCGGCACCCCACCCGTGTTGCGCCAGGCGAGCTCGAGGTTCAGTTCTTTCCAGACGTCGAAGTCGGGGGACTGGTACTCACGGTCCTCCTCACTCGCGACCGTGCCCTGCTGCTTCTGGAGGTCGACCGCGAAGAGGCGGTTGTTTTTTAAAAACAGTCCGGCCAACGGGTGGGCCCAGCCCCTATTCAGGGCACCGGGGCCGGAGGCCCCAAATGACTGCGCGACGTTGTGCACGACGGCGTCGATCAGGACCTTGCGGCTGCCGGTGGCGCCTATCGCGACGCCCTTGCCGCTCGGATCCTGCAAGCCGCTCGTCGATGTATGCTCGAGCTTCCACTCGAGGTCGCGCACTTGGTTGGCGTTGGCGCGCAGGATCTGCTTGTACGAGTCCTTCGCCACGAAGTAGGCCGCCTCCTGGTGCCACTTGGACAGATCGCGCGGGAAGCTGTCGGCGGGGAAGGCGACCTGGCAGACGCGCAGCGCGCGCTCGGCCCAGACGAGCGCCTCCTTGAGAGCGTCGGCCTCTTCTGGGTCACCACGCAGGATGAAGTGCTCGGTCTTGAAGGAGACATAGGGCACCTTGGCGACCTCGAGCAGCGGCTGCTTGGACTCCTCGGCCTGGACCTCGTATTCGACGCGGCCCTGGTCGCTGACCGCCTGCTCGACCTTCTTGGAGTTGTCGTAGAGCGTCTGCTCGAGGGCCGTGCCGGTGACCGTCCCGACTTCGCGGTGATTGAGGGCGGCCTGCGCTTCCTTGTCGTCCTTGACCCAACGCAGGACCATGCCGTAGTGGAAGAGCTTCTTGTCGGTCCGCTCGGCCTTCTCCCAGGCCTTGGCAGCGCTGCGGTGGTTCGAAGCGAGCTTCTTCTTGAGCGCCTCGTAGGCCTTGAAGAGCGACGAAGCATCGGCGCTCGAACCCGTGTCGTTGCGAGGGAACTCGAAACCGGGCTTGGGCGCCCAGGTCGTCCCCATGCGCACGTGACCGAGGCCATCGTGCGACGGACCGTGGTCCGCGTCGTAGAGCTTGATCGCCTGCAGCCAAATCAGCTTGGC
This sequence comes from uncultured bacterium, assembly GCA_937858895.1. GTDB lineage: Bacteria > Planctomycetota > UBA1135 > UBA1135 > JACKHW01. The sequence goes on from CALLZN010000216.1 coordinate 9,722, forward strand.
CTGGCGAGGAAAGCCCTTCTTGAAGGCCTTCTCGGCAAAGTCGGCCATGAGGTCGGCCTGCTTCTGCTCGAACTTGGTCTCGTCTTCGGCCTGCACCGGCGCGGCAAGCAGTGCCGGCGAGGCAAGCAGCGCCGGCGGCAGCACGAAGAAGACCGGGCAGCAGGCGAGGAGCACAGCGCTCATGAACCGGAGCGCAGAACGTCGGGAAGCGAATGACATGCGCAGAGCTTAGCAGGCCGCCCCGGCCCCGGTCACGAGACCAGACCTGCGACCTCGCCGCTCCGCTCGCGCAGCCGCTACTGAATGCGGTGGACGATGCCCGAACCGACTTGCACGCTGCCGGTCGCGTTGCTGGTCCCGTTCAGGTCGTAGATGCGCCCATGCGGGAGGTAGCCGCCAATGACGACCTCTTGTGCGAAGGTCGCGTCCCACTGCGTCGCCGTGATGCCGACCCACTGTCCGTAGACGACCGGGCCGGCGACGCTGCGCGTGCCGAGCGGGATTGGATACGTGGCCCGTGCGGCGCCCTGCGGGTCTGTCGCGACCCCGACGACCAAGAACGGATTGATGTAGAGCTGGCAGCCCCCGAAGGGCAGGGGCACGGGCTGGGGGAGCTTTTGGAAGCCGAGGACGTGCGCCGCGACCCCGCTCGGCGGGCCACCGATCAGATTGAAGGCGAGCGTACTCGTCGCGGCGGTTGAAGTCCCACCGGTGACGGATTGGCTGGAAGTCGAGCACGGCGTGCCAACGGCCGTGACTCTCGCCGGACGGCTGAACTCGGTGTCCTGCGACAGCGAACCTGCGACCGCGACCGTCATCACGTACTCGATCAGCAGGTTGCCCGAAGCAGTCAAGTATGTGAAGGGCAAATCGAGCTTGTAGACGATGCTGAAGGGTTGCGGGTCCGCCGCCGTGAAGGCAGGAGTGTTGATCAGCTTCTTCGTGAAAGCGACGACTTCGTTCGTGCCACGATTCGTGGCGAAGGTCGTCGAAGCGTTGAAGATGCTGTTCGGTGATGAAGACAAGCGAAGCTCGATTTCGATGCCGGACTTGGCTGCGTAGCTCGCGTTCTCCTGGGCCCGGACCGCGAGCTCGCGGATCAGGAACACAGGCTTGGAGAACTCCGACTTGTCATAGAGGTATTGAACGCGCATGGGCGTCCCATGGCCGAGCGGATAGGCCGTGGACCCAGAGCCCGACGTATTGAGCAGCCCGTCGGGCACGGTGTCTTGAGCACGCATCGAGGTAGCAATGAGG
>CALLZN010000217.1 GCA_937858895.1 uncultured bacterium
GCGAGTTCTTGCGCGCCCTCGTCAAGCCCTTGCCGACGCATGCGGGCTTGGAGCGCAACGTCTTCTTGCAGCGCTTGCTGCAGCAGGTCTTCGACGCCGAAGCTCGCATCGCCGAGCGGCGGCCGAGCCTCAACCAGCGCATCGACGCCTACAACAATGCTCTCGACGCGCCCATCCTCGCACGCTTCGGCAGGCGCTTCGGACTGGTCGCGCTGCGCCGTCTCGACATGACGGCACACGAGCTCTTGCGAGCCACGAGCGTCTTTGGCGCGTCGCAAGAAGGCGCGACTTTGGATGCGAGCCCTGTTGGCCAGGACGTCGATGACAGCAGCGGTGGCGACGAGGTCGAGCTCAGCGAAGACGTCGACGAGTTCGGCTACGATCCCGAAGACGTCCCGCGCTGGTCGACGACGCCCAACGCGGAAGAAGAAGCGGCTGCGGCCGTGCCAGCGGGCTTCGCCGACGAAGGTGACGACGGCGATGACCTGCGCTGCATCGACGTCGAGGACGATGATTCGCTGATCAGCACCGAGTGACGAGGAAAAGTCGCCTGACGCGCGACTCTCGTCTTGTTCGCCGGTCGCAGATCGGGAAGGCTCGTGTTCGTGAACACGACGCGCGCAGCTTCTCCCCGTGCTCGCCCAGCGAGCTGGGGGCGACTTCTCTTGCTCTTCACTGCAGCTTGCGCAGCTCGGGCCGGCGGCGGTCCTGTGCCCTCCGAGAGCGCTGCACTCGAAGCTGACACCGCTCGCTCGACGCGCTGCTTCCGGGTCGGACGCGAAGTCACATGGGCCGCGATGACCGCCGCCCTCGCCAAGCACGACGTCGTCATCATCGGCGAGAAGCACGACGATGCCCTGACGCACCGCATCGAAGTCGAAGCCTTGCGCGCCATCGCGAGCCAGCGCCCGGTGGTCGCGAGCTTCGAGATGTTCGAGCGCCACGAGCAAGCGGCGCTCGACGCCTACCTCGGCGGCGCCATCGACGAGGCGGCCCTGCTCGAACGCATCGACGCCTGGAAGAACCACGACGAGGCCTACCGCCCCATCCTCGACTTCGCCAAAGCGAAGGGCATCCCTGTCGTCGCCGCCAACGGCGAGCGCAAGCTCCTGCGTCGCGTCTCGCGGCAACGCTCACTCGCTGGCGTGAGCCCGACCGAAGCGGCGCAGCTGCCGACCACGCTCTTCGCCGGTGACGACGCCTATTGGCAACGTTACGACCGCATCGCACGAGCGAACGGACGCAAACAAGGCCCGCCGACCGAAGAGCGCCTCTACTGGGTCCAGAACCTCTGGGACAACTGCATGGCCGACGCGATCGTCACCGCCAAAGCCCAGCACCGCGATGCCTGCGTCGTCCACTACGTCGGTGACTTTCACGCGGCCTTCGAAGGCGGAACCGTGACCCAGGTTCGCAAGCGCGATACCACGCTTCGTTTGGCGACGCTGAGCATCGTGCCGACCGACGACCTGCAGCACGTCGATGGAAGCGTCGAGAAGGACCGCGCCGACTTCGTCGTTCACGTGGCCGCGCGCGCGCGCGATCGCTTCTCGGACGCGAACTGGCGCGTGACGATTCCGACCGACCTCGTGTGGCGCATGAATGCGACCCGGGATCGACGTCGTCTACCGGTCTTGCTCTGGCTCGCAGACCGCGGGCTATCGGCCGGCGACGACCTGCCCTGGCTCGAGAAGGGCCTCGGCGACGACGTCCGCGTCGTCGTGGTCCAGGGCCCCAAACTCGTGCGCGGACGCTTCGGTCCCGTTCCCGGTTGGTACGAGCGCAACGTCGGCGCGACGCCGGCTCGCATCCGGCACGGTCTCGAGGAGATCCTGCGCTACATCGAAGCGAGGCACGCCATCGATCCAGCACGCATCGTCGTCGCTGGCGAAGGACGCGGGGCAACGGTCGCGCTCGCGATCGCCCGCACTTCGCGCGCGCTGCGCTGGAGCACCGTGGCCGTTGGCGCGCGCGACCTCGATGATGTGGCCATGGCCGGAACGGCCGATGCGCCGCATGCAGATGCTGGTCGGCGCCTCACGGTCTTGCTCGAGGAAACGGAGGCTTACGCCGCTCTGCACGAGCTCGACCTCGAGGTCGGCATGCGCTCCGAGTTGCGGCCCCTGAGGGGGGACTCCGCGGGACGTGGGATCTTGGCCGAGGTCCGCCGTGCTCTGGCGCTTCCAGAGCTCGCCGGCGGCGAAGCGACGGCGCCCACGACATACGTGCAAGCACTGCGCGGCGACGCCGTGCAACGCTCGTGGACGCGGGCCTTCCTCGCTCGTCAAGCGGGGGCGGCGGTGCTCGTTGGTCTTGATGATGCTGACAGCGGCGATACCGACAGCGGCGAGGCACGCGACCCTGGACTTGCGCGCTGCATCGACTTCCATGCCTTGAAGCACGGCGACGCAGTCCACCCTCCGACCTTCGCCATCGAAGACCTCTTCGGCAAGCTGCCGCGCTCGGAGGATCCCTTCGGCAGCACGAGCATCCTCATCGTGCCCGCTCGCGCGAGCAGCGAGGACGCGGCAGCGTGGCAGCGCCTCGCCGAGCGCGAGAAAGCTGCCGGGCGTGACGTGCAGGTCGTCGTCGAGGCCAGCGCTGAGGACTCGCTCACCGCCCTGCGCGGTCTGCCGCGCGAACGCAGCGTCTTCTTGTTGCCAGCCGAGTTCTGCATCGCGCCGGCCGACGCCGCTGACCTGCAGCGCCGCATCGCGGCGGACAACGAAGTCAGCGAGCGACGAATCGAAGTGTCACGCGGCCTCGGCGGCATCGCGCTCGAGCCCATGCGCTGAGCTCCGGCGCAGACCGAGGGGCCGTCATGACTCAGTGAGCGAGGCCCTTGGCCTTCGCGAGGCGAGCGGCTGCGTAGTCCCAGTTGGCGACGTCGAAGAAGCCGTTCACGTAGTCGGGCCGGCGGTTCTGGTAGTGCAGGTAGTAGGCGGGGTCCCCGACGCCGGAGAAGAGGGAAGGGATGCTGCCCTCGACACCCATCTGTTGGTGCACTTCAGCGGCGAGGACGACGCAGCTCGCCGACATCGGCTCGTAGGCGAGGATGCCCCAGCCGCTCGCTTCGGCCTGCGTGGTCGCGGCCTTGAAGTGATCGCGGAAGGCATCGACCGATCCGAAGCTCTTGATCAGTTCTTGCTGGAGGTCGCCACTCGGCTGGCCCCCACCGTTCGGGCTCATCGAGTTCCAGTAGAGCGTGTGCAGGACGTGCCCCGACGCGTGGAAGGCGAGGGCCCGCGAATGCGCCTTGACGGCCTTGAAGTCGCCTTTGCTGCGCGCATCGGCGAGGGCTTCGAGGGCAGCGTTGGCCCCGGTCACATAGCCCGCGTGGTGCTTGTCGTGGTGCAGCTCGAGGATCTCTGAGCTCAAGTAGCTGTCGAGGGCGTCCTTCGAGTACGGCAGATCGGGAAGTGTGTACATGGTCTCGCTCGCTTTCGATTCTTCCGAGGGGGATCCGCGTGGATCCAAAAGCGCAAGCCTTAGCCCATGCCGCAGCGCAGGACAATGGTCCGTGCCGACGCTGCCACGGCGCGCACGGACCTCGACACACGGCCCAACGCGCTGCCGCGCGCTCGATTTCGAGGCCTGGCCTTGTCCAGGACAGTCACGCCGGGCAAGCTAATGCGATCAACTCGCATTAGCGACCGCCACGACTCGAAGTTCTGCCAACCCAGCCACTCGGCCAAGGTGCCAAGCAACACGATGCCTCGACCCGTCACCACGCGTTTTCGTCCGCTTCTCGCTGTCCCCTTCATCCTCGGTCTCGGGCTCGCAACGCGACTCACGGCCCAGCAGCAGGTCGTCGTGCCGGCCTTCGCTGCTACCGAAGAGGGCAACTCCATCCACGCCTATCCGCTGAGTTACACCCAGGCGCGCATGCAGATCCTCGTCGACGCGACCGAGTTCGGCCAACTGCGCGTCATCTCGAGCATCGCGCTGCGCCCGGACGGAGGTGGGACCACTTCGAGCTACGCCGCGACGAACGTGCCGCTCAAGCTCTCGCTCTACCAGGTCCAAGCGAGCGCGGGGCTCATGTCGACGACCTTCGCGTCGAACATCGGTGCGAGCACCGGCATCACGGTCTTCAATGGCCGCCTCAACTTGCCGGCGTTCTCGGTGCAGTATCCACTGCCGAACCCGTGGGCGGTGAAGGTGAGTTTCCAAGCGCCCTTCGCCTTGGCTCCGCAACAAGGCAATCTCCTCGTCGACTGGGAGAGCACGGACCCGACCTATGTCTTCTCGCGCTACAACGTCGACGCGGTCAGCTACCCGCAGTCGGCGGGGTCGCTCGTGACGCGCGTCTTCCGGGACACCTCCTGCACGAATCTTCGCGCCGACACCCATGCGATCTCACTGACGCGCTCGACGGGTGTCATCGGCGGACAGATTGATGTGACGTCGACACCGGTCGTCGGCGGTAGCGGCAAGCTCGACATCGTCTTGCTGCTGATCGGCGCGAGCAACAAGACGGCCTTCGGCAACGTGCCGCTGCCTCTGTCGCTCGGCGCGACCCGACCAGGCTGCTCGCTCGCCATCGACCCGCTGCTCGTGTTGCCAGCGAGTCCGGCGATCCCACTGCCGCAAGACCCGACGCTCGCGGGCGTGCAGCTCTTCTTCCAAGGCTTCGCCGGAGATTCGTCCACCGGCGACTGGGTGCTCTCGGCCGATGCGTGGTCGCTGCGCATCCTCGACAACCCGCCGAAGGCGCAGGGCTTCCAGTGCAATTTCTTGGCGCGCTACACCAACCAAACGAGCGGCTCTATGAGCAACGGCTTTTTCTATGCACCAGTCCTGCGCCTGAACTGAGAGCAGGGCTCTGCGCGCGCCTTCACTGCGCCCTTCACTGCATTTCGATGATCGGCGTGCGCGTCGAGCGGAAGTCGGCTTGGCCGAAGGTCGCCGCGGTGTTGTCGCGCCGATCGTACCATGCGTGGGCTTCCATGCCGATCGGGAAGCCCATCCCCAAGGTCATCACGTAGCCAGCGCTCGCCCGAATGCCGAAGGCATTGAACGTGGGGTCGAGGACGAAGGCTTGCATGGGCACGATGGCACCCTGAAGAGACGGAGTGCGCGGCAACTTGCCGAAGTCGAGGGCAATCTGTCCGGTAGCAGAGGTGACCCCCGGCAGCACGATCGCGAGGTCCTGATAGAGTCCGCAGCCCGGCGCGCCGGCGTTCGTCAAGTCGACGTTGAGCGACTGCGAGCCGAGGGCGAGCAGGAAGGGCGACACTCCTGCAGCTCCTGAAGCGGCCTGGAAGCGCGCGAGGGCGCCCGGCCACGGCACGAGCCCTTGGCTACCGAGCAGGAAGGTCGTCGGGCAGGCGTTGCCGACGTTCGTCGCGCTGCCGCTCGGCGAGACGACGATGCCGGGCGTCGCGTCGACCTTCCAACCCTTGCTGACGAAGGTCGTGCCGGTGACGGTGATCTCGACGAGGAGGTTGGTCGCGAGCACGTAGAGGAAGGGCGCAGTGAAGGGCAGCTTCACACTGAAAGGCCGCGGACCGCTGGCACCCGTGAGCGCTGGCAGCACGAGGGTGCCGTTGAAGACCTCGCGATAGTCGCTACCGCGATTCCCCTCGTAGATGGCCGAGCTGAACTCGGGCTCTGGGACGTCCTTGGTCGCGATGCCGATCTTGACCTGGCGTGTGTCGGCCTGGAAGGCGTTGGTCGTGCCATCCGGTCGAAAGGCAATGCCCGAGACGAGGCCGATGCCATTGTTGATGCTCGCCTTGTTGTAGAGGCACTGCATGTGGACCGGCGTCCAGTCACCCGGCGCTTCGCTGTTGCCGCCGCCTTCTTTGCTTTGGTACTGGCTCGGGATGACCTTGACTTGGCTGGACGCCTGGCCTTGCAGGACGCAAGCAGCGAGAACGAGGGAGAGTGTCGGCGCCGTCTTGCGCTCAAAGAGGAAGCGAATCATGTCGGGATACCTCAGGGCAGAGCGAGCTCCGAGGGCGGAACTCGCAGCAGGTTGGAGAGAAGGTTGTTCATGTGGTGGCGGTCATCGATCGCCGAGCTTGCGAAGGACGACCACCATGCCCCATGCTCTGGCGGGCATGATACGCACAGCGCCAGGACTGCAACATGAAGGACACCGACGCAGGCGCAGGCGCTCCCAAGCTGTACGACCTTGACAAATGAAGACTCGAGCCTCCCACGACGCACTGACGTTCTTGCCTACGACGCGCGCCGAAATGGAGGCACGCGGCTGGGACCAAGTCGACGTCGTCTTCGTGAGCGGCGATGCCTACGTCGACCACCCTTCCTTCGCCATGGCCATCCTCGGGCGCGTGCTGGAGCGTGAAGGCTTCCGCGTCGGCATCCTCGACCAGCCCGACTGGCGCAGCAAAGAGGCCTTCGCGACCTTCGGTCGGCCGCGCCTCTTCTGGGCCGTCAGCGCGGGCAACATGGACTCGATGATCAACCACTACACGGCGAACAAGAAGCGTCGCAACGCCGACGCCTATTCGCCGGGTGGCACCATTGGTCTGCGCCCCGATCGGCCGACGCCGGTCTACGCCCAGCGCTGCCGCGAGGTCTGCAAGGACGTGCCCATCGTGATCGGCGGAGTAGAAGCGAGCCTCCGGCGCATCGCCCACTTCGACTACTGGTCGGAGACTGTCCGCCCTTCGATGCTCGTCTCGAGCAAGGCCGACCTCCTCGCCTTCGGCATGGGCGAACGCACGATCGTCGAGATCGCCAAGCGCCTCGCCGCGGGCGCAGACGCGCGCGATCTCCGCGCGCTGCGCGGCGTCGCCTACTTGCTCGGTAAGAACGAAGCGCTCGAGCTCCCGACGTATGAACTGCACCGCTGCGATGGGCGCGACGTCGAGCTGCCGAGCTTCGAAGAGGTCACGGTCGACAAGCGCGCCTTCGCCGACATGACGCGCCTCCTCCACCACGAGACCAACCCCTACAGCGGCCGACGCCTCTTGCAGCGACACGGCGACCGCCTCGTCGTCATCAACCCGCCGGATCTGCCGCTCTCGTCCTGCGAGCTCGACGCCTGCCACGAGCTGCCCTACCAGCGACGTCCGCATCCGAAGTATCGCGAAGCGGTTCCGGCCTTCGCGACGATCAAGGACTCGGTGCAGATCATGCGTGGCTGCTTCGGCGGCTGCACCTTTTGCTCGATCACGATGCACCAAGGCCGCGCCATCCAGAGCCGCAGCGAGGCGTCGGTCTTGCGCGAACTCGAGCAGATCGCGAGCGACCCCGACTTCCGCGGCCAGATCTCCGACCTCGGCGGGCCGACCGCCAACATGTACCAGATGCGCTGCACCAAGCCCGAGGTCGAAGCCATCTGCCGCCGCCTCTCGTGCGTGCACCCGACGGTCTGCAAGCTGCTCGACACGAGCCATGCCCCGACGGTCAGCCTCCTGCAGAAGGCACGTAGCATCCAAGGCATCGAACGCGTGCACATCGCTTCGGGCATCCGCATGGACCTCGCGAGCGGGGAAGCCGCCTACCTCGACGAGCTCGTGCAGCACCACGTCGGCGGCCACCTCAAGGTCGCGCCCGAGCACGTGAGCGACCACGTGCTCGCCAAGATGAAGAAGCCGGCGCAGAAGACCTTCGAAGCCTTCTCGAGCGCCTTCGCGGACGCGTCGAAGCGCGCCGGCAAGGACCAGTACCTGGTCCCCTACTTCATCGCGAGCCATCCGGGCTGCACGACCGAGGACATGATCGACCTCGCGGTCTTCTTGAAGCGCCATGGCTACAAGCCGCGCCAAGTGCAAGACTTCATCCCGGCGCCGATGGATATTGCGACGTGCATGTACTTCACGGGCCTCGACCCGATGACCATGCAAGAAGTCGACACGGTCACGAAGCTGCGCGATCGCAAGGTGCAGCGCGCGTTGCTGCAATTCTTCGCGCCCGAAAACTGGTTCGTCGTGCGCAAGGCCCTGCTCGAGAGCGGCCGCGCCGACTTGATCGGCAACGGCAAGGACTGCCTCATCCCCGAGCGAGCTCCGAAGGAGGCCTTAGAGGCGCGACGGCGCGAAGCGTCGACTGTGCGCGGAGATGACGCGCCCGAAGCCCCGCCGGCCGCGGGCGCGAAGGAACGAGGCAGTGCATCCACGGCAGGCTACCGCCGCGCATCCCGCGAGCGCGGACGTCGGCGCCCGCGCACCCAAACTTGACGACGGCGACTCAGCGGCTACCGCGACTCAACGGCGGCGGCCTTCTTTGCCTTTGAAGGCGTCGTGGCCGCCCTTCTTCTGGCCGCCGACGGCCTTCATGGCCTTCTGGGCCGCTTCGACGTTGCGCTCGAGCAAGGCGAGCTCGAGGTCGAGCCAGCCATTGAGGAAGTCCTTCATCGCACGGCGGTAGTCGACCGCGAACTTGGCGCGCTTGTCCTCGTCGAGGGTCGACATCTTCTTGGGGTCGTGATTCTTGGCCGAGAGGACGTGCATCTGACCCTCACGGGCCATGCCGATGAGCTCGTCGAAGGCGGCGGCGTCGCTGTCGGCGCCGAGCTCGCCGAGCCCCTTCGAAAGGCCCTTCTGCAAGCGGCCGATGGCCTTCATGTGCCTGCCGAGCGTCGGGTTCTCGTCACCCTGCTCGCCGTCCTGGCCCTTCTCGTCCTGTCCATCCTGTTGGATGTTCACGGCAGAGTCGAAGTGGAGAGCTGCGCGGGCCCGGGAGCCGAAGACCGCACAAAGTGATGCCAGACCGCAGAACGCGAAACCGAGCGCAAGAATGGAAGCGGCTCCCCTTTGGGAGCCCGCGGAGGCGAGAGTCCTGTTGTTCATGCCGTGAGTGTCCCCGGTTTCGAAGCAGCTTGCCACTCTCACCTCAGGCTGCGGACCTCGTATAACTGTCAAGTTCTTACATTGGCCTTTCGCGTCCCTGGCTGCACAAGCGGCGATCCACATGTCATCCATCTCCCAAGCGTCTCCCCGCTCCGCAACGCTCCTCTGCTGCGCGCTTGCGGCCACCACGTTCTTCGCCGCTTCCACTCGCGCCCAATCATTCGCGACCGCACAGCTGCGCACCGAGCTGCCGAGCGCCAAGAGCGATGCGATCTTCGAGGCCATCGCCAAGGAAGGCCTGCAGAACTCCAAGGTGATGGACTACCTCGACTACCTGGTCAACTCGATCGGGCCACGCTTGACCGGCTCCGACAACTACACGCTTGCCTGCAAGTGGGCCAAGCAAGAGTTCGAGAAGCTCGGCCTCCGCGTGCAGCTCGAGCCTTGGGATGAGTGGCAGTTCGTGTTCAACCGCGGGCAGTGGACCGGCCGCATGACCGCGCCAGAAGAAGTCGAGCTCCAGGTCGCGACCGAAGCGTGGACGGCAGGGACGCGCGGCGCGATCACCGGCAAGGCAGTCCGCGTCCCCGAGACGATCGCCGAGATCGAGGCCCTCGCCGGCAAGGTCGAGGGCAAGTGGCTCGTCGTGCGCAAACCAACGCGGCGCACGAACGACGCGATGGCGGCCTGGCAGCACACGCTGCTCTTCGCCGAGACCGAAGGTGCTGCCGGCATCGTGTATTCGTCGGACGGCGACGCCAAGTATCCCAATCGCATCCGCGTCTTCGGCTCGCGCGAGATGGCGCTCAAGGCCAACTCCAAGATCCCGACCCTGCCCCAGATCTGCGTGCGCAAGGACCAGTGGACCAAGATCGACAAGCTGCTCGAAGGCGGCCAAGAAGTCGAGCTCATGTTCGACATCCGCAATCGCTTCCGCCGTGAGAAGGTCGTCTTGCACAACGTCATCGCCGACCTCGTCGGTACGAAGAAGCCCGACGAGATGGTCATCGTCTGTGGCCACCTCGACTCCTGGCACCAAGCGACCGGCACGACCGACAACGGCACGGGCGCCACTTCGACGATGGAAGCGGCACGCATCCTGAGCGCGGTCGGTGCCAAGCCCGAGCGTACGATCCGCTTCATCCTCTGGGGCGGTGAAGAGCAGGGCCTGCTCGGTTCACGCGCCTACGTGAACAAGCACCGCTCCGAGCTCGCGAAGGTCTCTGGCGTTTTCAATCATGACACGGGCACAAACTGGGCGCAGTCGATCGGCGTGCCCGCTGACATGCACGAAGCGATGACGAAGGTCTGCGCGCCCCTCGAGGCCTTGTCAGCGCCGGACGCCGACTACAAGGGGCCGATCTTCACCCTCGGCAAGCTCAAGAGCATGGGCGGTGGTGGTCGTGGCGGCGGCGGCTCGGACCACGCGAGCTTCCTCGCGGCGGACGTCCCGGCATGGTCTTGGGGCCTCAAGGGTCGCAGTGACTACTTCCAGCACACCTGGCACAGCCAGTGGGACACCTTCGACGTCGCGATCCCTGAATACCAACGTCACACCTCGACGGTCATCGCGACGGTCGCCCTCGGTGTCGCCAACCTCGATGAGCTCCTCTGCCGTGACTCGGTTGGACGCAACGCGACGCGCAGCGCCACGGCGGAGCCTGCTGCCGCGCCAGCTTCGAAAGGCGAGGCGAAGAGCGAGACCAAGCCCGAGGCGGGCAAGCAGAAGGACGGCGACAAGGCACCTGAAGGCAGCGGCACGGTCGTCCGCCGCCGCGGCTGAGCATCGATGATGCGCCGCTCTCTCTCTCTCCGCTTCTCTCCCGTCTTCAGCCTCTGTCTCTTGGCACTCGGCCCGACTGCGGGCACGACCCAACACGTGGCTGCGGTCGATGCGGAGCGCAGCGCCCTCTATGAGGTCGCGGTCGGCAACGACGCGCGCCGCCTCGCCTTGCTCGACGGCTTCGATGTCCTCGGTGCCTGCAGCGGCCACGTCGCCGGCAGCCATGCCTGCAACGCAGGCAAGGCCCGCGTCGTGACCGTGGGCGCGGCGGAGGCTGCGCGCCTCTTCGCGAGCTTCCCAGAAGCGCGCCTCATCGGCCACGGCCGGCCCTTCAAGGACATCGCGCGCGAACGCCGCGCGCTGAGCCCGCTGGCTCCCGATGCCAACTACTACACGAACGACGAGATCGCGAGCGAGCTGCTCGCGCTCGAGCAGCGCTTCCCCGCCATCGCGCAGCGCGTCGACCTCCAGGCCTACACGCAGACGGCGAGGACCCACGAAGGGCGGACCATCTGGGCGCTCAAAGTCTCCCAGAACGTTGGCCTCGAAGAAGACGAGCCGCAGACGCTCATCGCGAGCCAGCACCACGCGCGCGAGCTCGGCACGCCCCACATGACCCTGCGCGCGGCGCAACGAGTGCTCGAGGGCTACGCGACGGACCCTGTCCTGCAGCGCGTCGTTCGTGACGGCGCGCTCTGGTTCGTGCCGACCGTCAACCCCGACGGCGTCGAAGCGGTCTGGAACGTCGACAACCTCTGGCGCAAGAACCGCCTCGTCGTCAACAGCGTCGTGCGCGGCGTCGACCTGAATCGCAACTACCCCTTCCGCTGGGGCGTCTGCGGTGCGTCGACGAACGTCTCGTCGCAGACCTACCGCGGACCGACAGCCGGCAGCGAGCCCGAGACCCGCACGATGATGGCGCTCGCGCGCAAGCTGCGCTTCGAGAAGTACCTCGACTTCCACAGCTACGGCCGAGACATCCTCGACACCTACAGTCCGTGCACGGCGACGAGCTACCCGGGCTCGGCGTTGCTCAGTTACCAGAACTCCTACCGCGACCGCCTCGCGCAGGCCGCGCAGTATGCGCCGCGCCCACCCTCGGCCTCGGGCGAGGCCCCCGAGTGGCACTGGGCCGAGAGCGGGACGATGTCCTTCCTCGTCGAGATCGGAACGGCCTTCCAGCCGCCCTTCACGGAGACCGTCACCGAAGAAGCGCGGGTCTGGCCGGCGGTGCTCGACTTCTTGCAGTGGGTGCCGCCCGTGCGAGGTCGCGTGCGCTCGCTGCGTGGGAGCGCGCCACTCGAGGCGACGCTCTTGGCCCAGCGCTTTGCTTTCGTCCACGGCGAGGCAACGCGCACGGCCGCGTCGGGTCGCATGCACCTGTGGGTGCCTCAAGGCGCGACTAACTTGAAGGTCGATGCAAGCGGTCACGACAGCAGCACGGTCGACATCACGGCACCTGGCGTCGGGCAGACGACGCTGGTCGACATCGACGTCGTGCCGACGCTGCCGAAGCTCACGTTGACGGCGGTGGCCACGCTGCCAATCGGCAACACGACGACGATCGACCTCGACAGCCAAGAACCAGGTCGCGAATTCTGGATGCCGCTCGCACTCGCGACGACGCCCGCAACGCCGATCGGCCCGCGCCACTTGGATCTCGCGGCCGATGCCCTCTTCTGGCTCTCGGCCGGACCGCTGCCGGGCTTCTACACGGGCCAAGACGGCAAGACCGACGCGCAGGGGCGCGCTCGCGCGACGTTCAGCTTTCCTAGGGAGCCGGCCTTCATCGGCTTCCGCTTCTACTTCGCAGCCCTGACCTTCGAGGCGGGGTGGGCGGCCGGGGTGCGCGCCCTGAGTCCGCCAATCCCGATCCAGCTGGTCGCGCAGGGAGCGCGGTCCCGTCGG
>CALLZN010000218.1 GCA_937858895.1 uncultured bacterium
TCTGCTTGTAGCGCACCGCTTCGATGCGGGAGCCCGTCACAACCATGGCTTTTGCTCGGCCACCGATCTTGTGCTGGGTCGCGGCGTGGAAGTGCTCCACCATCACCTCGGTCTTCTGGGCGATGTTGTGCGGATGGAGCTTGAGGAAGCGGGCCAGCGCGCGAGCCGCCTTCTTGCGCTCGACGTTCGGATCGTCCTCGCATGACTTCAGGAGCCGGAAGTATGTCGCGTACGTCGTGTAGCTCTTGAGCACGTCGAGGATGAAGCCCTCCTCGATCGCCTGCCGCATCGTGTAGCGGTGCGAGGGCTTGCCGCTGCGCCCGAACACCGCGAGCGTCTTGTGCTTCGGCGTGGCCGTGAAGGCGAAGAAGCTCAGGTTCGCCTGCCGGCCGCGCTTAGCCATACTGCGGAACAGCTCCTCGAGATCCTCTTGGTCTTCCTCGGCGGCCCGTTGCTGAGCCTCCTTGCGGAGCGCCTCGCCGCCGAGCACCTCTTTCAGGTCCGTCGCGGTCTCGCCGCCCTGGGAGCTGTGCGCCTCGTCGATGACGACCGCGCAGCGCCGGGTCTGGAGCGTCCCCGCACCGGCCTCCCCGCGCTCCTCGGCCATCTTGAGGAGCTGGCGGGAGACGAAGGGGAACTTCTGCACGGTCGTGATGATGATCGGCACGGCGCTTTCGAGCGCCTCGGCGAGCTGGCGCGAGCTTTCGTCGATCTTCTGCACGACGCCGCGCTTGTGCTCGAACTGGTAGATGTTGTCCTGGAGCTGCTGGTCGAGCACGACGCGATCGGTGACGACGATGACGCTGTCGAAGACGCGCCGGTTGCCTTCGTCGTGCAGCGACGCGAGTCGGTGCGTGAGCCAGGCGATCGTGTTGCTCTTGCCGCTGCCGGCCGAGTGCTCGACGAGATAGTTGTGCCCCGGGCCTTCCGTGCGAGCACACTCTACGAGGAGGCGCACAGCCTGGAGCTGGTGGTAGCGAGGGAAGACCATCTGCTCGGTCTTCACCTTGCGGCCCTGATCGTCGCGCTTCTCGTCGACCTGCAAATGGAGGAAGCGCGCCAGCAGATCGAGCAAGCTGTCCCGGGCGAGCGCCTCTTCCCAGAGGTAGGCGGTGCGGTAGCTTCGACCCTGTGGATCGACAGGGTTGCCCGCCCCACCTCCATCGCCCTTGTTGAAAGGCAAGAAGTGGGTGGCGCTGCCCGAGAGGCGCGTCGTCATGAGCACCGTGTCGGTGTCAACGGCGAAGTGCACGAGCGTCCGCTTTTTGAACTCGAAGATGGTCTCGCGCGGGTCGCGGTCCTGCTTGTACTGCCGCCGAGCGTGCTCGACGGTCTGCCCGGTCATCGCGTTCTTCAGCTCGAGCGTCACGATGGGGATGCCGTTCACGCTGAGCGTGACGTCGAGCGACTTCTCGGACCGCGTTGAGAAGCGGAGCTGGCGCGTCAGGCCGAGGCGATTCTTGGCGTAGCGCTCCTCGAGCTCCCGGTTCAGCTCGTGCGCGGCCTTGAAGTAGGCGACGAAGAGCGTGCGCCCGTAGCACTTGAAGCCGCGGCGCAGCGTCGCGAGCGAGCCGTTCGTGTCCATCCACTTACAGAGGTCGGTGAGGATCTGCTCGCCCGTCTTCGGCCCGTGCAGGGCTTCGAGCTTCGCCCACGCTAAAGGCTGCGTGTCCTTGATGAAGTCGAGGACCACGGCTGGGAAGATGGCGCGCTCACGGTCGAAGCCATCGCGCGAGACGGCGACGTAGCCGTGCCCGAGAAGGTGGTGCTCGATGACCGTCTCGAACGCGGCCTCGGAGTGTCTGGGCGTGGTCACGAAGCCTCCTCCTGGCGAACTCTCCAAGACGCTTGGAAGGTTCGGCTCATAGGCCTACCGCCGCGACTTCCGTGGAGAACCGCTCGGCCTGTGTGCATCGCTGGCGCACCACGGACCATGCCTTGGCAATGGTATGTTCGCGAGTGCGATATTCACGCGAGGTCTTCTTGATACGCTGATCGCGATGCAGCGCCTTCAACCGGGCTTCGAGGTTAAGGTTGCACTCGAGGCCGGTCAGGAGTGCGTGACCATCGTCGAACGTCGCAGCCGTGAGCCACGCCTCGACCGCCTTCGAGGGCACGCACAACACTGTCTTCGGCCCTGGCGCTTGCATACCAGCCCACGCGAGAAGGCATGTGCGCATAGCGTCGGCGCTTCCAGAGGGCGGCGGGCACGGAATCTCGTTGCGGAGGTGGGGCCATCCGCGCTCTTGTGCGAGTTGCGCAATCTCGTTGCCTTCATCGGTGTATCGCATGTCGGCAACATCGGCGTCGATGTGGACCACGAAGAGATCGAAGCCTGGAAGGATCGGGTCGTCCTCGAAACGGGCATGCCCGCGCGTCCCGAATTGAACGCACCAGCGTAGAACGCCGCCCCAGCCGGTTCCCAGCTTCGGCTTGGTCAGCTCGGGTTGGAGCTGAGTGAGTACGAAGGGACGAGGGAGCAGCGCCTTCAGCGCAGCTCCGATCACGATCGCGTCGGTCGGCCCCTCCGCGACCAGCGCCACTCGGAGGTCAGACATTGGGCACGGCTCCGAGGTTGCCCATGGCCCACAGCCGTGAGAGCGGGTACTCCTTGTTGAGCGCATTCAGCTCACGCGTTAACGTGATGCGCCGCACCGTCGTGTGTCCCGCACTGTTGCGCTCCACGGCAAAGAGGCGAACTTCATCGTCCTCGAGATCGAGCCCGTCGAGCACCGTGGGATTGTGCGCCGGGAAGAGGAGCTGTCGATCCTGGTTCGTCGAGGCGAGCCACGAAGCAAATTGGCTCACAAGCCGCGTGACCAGCCGCGGGTTGAGTGCAGAATCGAGGTTGTCGATCGCGAAAATCGAGGGTGACGAAGGCGACAGACAGAGGACCGCGGCAAACAAAATGTAGAGGGCGCCTTCGCTAGCATCGGCTGCCGTCAGCGTGTTCCTCGATGGCGCCATAAAGCGGTCGGTGAACCTCAACACATTCTTCGTGCGCGGAACCGATGGCGACAGCAAGTCACCCACCACGTCTGTCACCCCGACGTCCTGCACCCAGTCGACGAGGTCGAGGACTTCGTCCAGGCGCGCCTCGTCAACGGTCCGCTTCAGCACACCGAAGCCCTCGGCGAGGCCACCTCCCACGAGTCCAACTGGCACGCGCGTCTGGGGGTCCGGTACGATCGCGCGCAAGGCAGGCGTGTTGGGCGTGTAGATGACGTACTCCTGCAGCGCCTTCAGGAGCAGGGAGGCCGGGTTCGCAGGTTGCAAGTCGACGACCTTCAGTGCCGAGAGGCCCCTGGTCTCATCGAGGTTGTCCTTGTCGGTGCGCACGCCGCGGCTCACGATCTCGGTCTCACCTGACGAGAGGTACTCGGTCTTGAAGGACCAGGCAGGCTTCGGCTTGTCGAGAGGGTTCAGCAGCGACACACGAAACTTCGCAGATGGCTCACCCGTTGCCTCGAGCGTGATGTGCGGCGGGATCCGATTACCCGCGAAGGACGTCTTGAATAGACGAGGCAATCCCGCGCGCACGCCACGCCGGATGATCGCCTCGTCGTCCACGCGCCCCGTCGCGGCGGCACCAAGCACACCGAGCGCCTCTAGAACGTTGCTCTTGCCCACGCCGTTGGCCCCGATGAAGCAGTTCACTCGTCCGAGCGAGATCGACTGGTCGAGAACCGACTTGAAACCTCTGATGTGGATCTCGCGTAGTTTCATGCGTAGCTCCCCTTGCCGGGACGTAGCGGTGCGGTGTCGGGCGCGCTCATGTCGCCCCCTTCGCGCGAAGGTCGAGCTTCACGGCCAGGCTCCGCAGCATGGTGAACGTGTCCTTGGAGGGCACCTTGAACTGCGTGCACACGTCGGGCAGCAGAACTCGGCTACGGGAGTCCGGTCTCGGTTGCTCGTTGGTCACGACGGTGGTGCCATGAACCATGGAGTAGGCGACGAGCCAACCATCGGCCTCGGTGGCGAACTTCGCCTTCGCGCGATCGAGATACTGCGTGCTGCGTTGGACCCAGAGGGCGATCTCGGCGTACGCGTCGAGCACAGGCTTTGACTGGGTGCCGTGAAAGAAGCCGGCAGGGACTGTCTGCTTCACCCACACGACGAGGTTTTCCTTGGGCTGCCCTGCGAGCAACTCGGCCTTGATGCGGTCGATGCTGCGGACCCGGTCGTGCTGGTGGGCCTGCACAATCGACTCCCAGAAGCCGGGACAGATATCGAACGCGTAGTAGGCGTTCTTCGCCGCGATGAAGACATCCGAGTCCAGGACATAGACGGCGGGCTTCTTCATGGCAGCGGCACTCCCAGGCGACGCCCGTACTCCTGGAACGCACCGCCGCGCAGCCCGGTGAGGTCGAACGCCTCCTTGAAGCTCAACCGCCCCTCGAGGGCCGCCCGCATGACGGCGAGAGCGAAGCTCTGGCCGAGGCGAGTGTTCTGCGTGTTGTAGAAGTCGCCACCGCCTGCGGTCTTGACGCGATCGCGTTCGCGCTGCGTGTAGTCCCTGTAGAACTTGAAGAACGCATCGCGACTTACGAGGCGAAGGTCCATCGCGCGGCGTCCGGCGACGATGGCGCTGACTTTGAAATGACGTGCGAGCCGCTCGAATGGGTCGCCTTCGTGCTTCACGCTCGGCCACTGCTTCTTCAGCTCACCGGCGGGGACCAGAAAATCGGCCGCCGCGTGATCGCAGAACCTCTCCCCACGCCGGGCACCCCGGGAGATGCCCTCGAAGCCGGAGACCCCTTCGCCGTCGCGTCCGAGCCAAACGTGGGCGAGTTCATGCGCCAGCGTGAACATCTGGGCCGACTTTGCGTCGGCGCCGTTCACGAAGATGAGCGGCGCGTAGGCGTCCGTCAGCGCGAAGCCACGGAACTCCTGCACATCGAGCTTGCGCGACGTGTTGTTGCCGACTACGCCGTTGATCACTGCGATCACGCCGAGCTGTTCTGTGCGCCGCCGCAGCTCACACACGGCTTCCGTCCAGGTCTTGACCTCCGCCGCCCAACCGTTGTCGAGCCCGAAGACGCGACGCATCTCGCGGCCGACGGCCTCGGGGTCGTCGGCGAGGCGCGCACTTCCAACGAAGTCGAGGGGCTCGCCCTCACCGTCGCGCCGCTCCTCGCGTAGAAAGTCCTGCCGGCGCTGCATGGCGTAGATGGTGTCGAGCAGGTCGGCGCTCGGCCGCTCAAAATCTTCGCGTACGGTGCGGAAGTCCTGAATGGGTAGGCGCTCGACGGGAGGCTCGGGGAGGAAGAAGTAGCCAAGGGGCGTGTGCGTGGCTTTGGCGAACGCCTCGAGTTGTTTGATCGTCGGCTGCTTCTCTCCTCGTTCCCACGCCTCGACGTGCGGGAAGCGCACGCTCAGCTCGAGTTCGTCGATCCGGGACCGCTCGCAGGCCCAGCGCAGAAGCTCCGGCTTGACCTGGACGCGCGTCATGCCACCGCCCCCGCGTCGAGCTGGCCGGTCACCGCGGCGGCGATGAGCGCGGAGCGGCGCTCCTTGAGCAGCGCGATGGTGCGTTCGGTCGCTGCGCGCACGGCGTCGAGCTTCGCGGTCTCGCGCGCGATGTGCTCAACAACCGCCTGCTGCTCCGCGGCAGGCGGAAGCGGCAACTGAATCTCCCGAAACTCATCCCAGTAGATCCGCAGCCGATCCCAGGTGAGACCATGCGATCGGCGGCCACACTCGGCACTCAGGGCTTCAATGCGGAAGAGAAGGCCCGAGTAATCCGGGAGCATTGACCCAGTCGGCTCAGCAACGACGTAGTCGGGACTGACCAGGCCGTCTGTCGGCGACACTCCAACGGCTCCCTGCCACATCCGCATCTTATTGAACGCAATGTCGTTCTTGCGTGCGACCTTGTAACTGTTGAAGTCGGCTGCCGTGGTCTCAATCTTTTCGTCCGAGAACTCCCTGACAGAGACACCCTTTGCGATAGAGACCTCCATGAGCGGCAGGTCTGGCTCTCCGCGCTCGTCGCGCTCGCGGAAGAGCCAGCGCGCGCGCTCGATCTCCCAATGCGCCGGGAGCTCGCCCAGCCACGGCACGCCGGAGTCGCGCAGCTTCACCTTCGGGTCGAGCCCGCGCGTGACGGCGGTGGCGATGATGGCCTTGCGCTTCTCGGCGAGCAGTTCGAGGACGCGCCGCTTCGCGGAAACTGCTGCATCAATCGCCTCGACCTCGTCGTCGAGGAAGCGCGCGATTGCGCGCTGCTGCGTCGGGGGAGGCACCGGACAAAACATCACCCCGAGGTGGCTCGGGCCAAAGTGCTGAATGGCGCTTCCTGCCTGAAGGACCGCAACTTGTTGGGCGAACAGATCCGAGAGGAGGAACCACCGCGCGAAGTCCCGATCAAAGTCGCAACGAGGCCGGATAATAATCAGCCCCGTATACGGAACCGCACCGACGGTTTCCTCGGTCACCTCCGCACACAAGCCCGTAGATGCGCTACCGCTAATCAGTAGATCACGAGCCTTGACTTGAAAGTGGCTCCACTTCAAAGCAACGAGTCGCGGTTCAAGGTAATCGCATCCGTCTAGAGTAACGTGCCGCCCCGCCACGCTGCTGATGCGAAGAAGCGGCACCCCATCCGTGACGAAATCCGCGGCCATGATGCCGGGGCCTTCGATGTACTCGAGTTGGTACTTCAGCGGCACGACCGGCCAGCGCGGAGCTACAACGCCGAGAGACGCCGCTCGTCCAGCGGCAGCGCCCATCACGACGTCACCTCCTTGAGTAGGCGAACCATCTCGTGCTCTGCTGACTTCAGATCGCGATCGATCTCCGCGAGCGCTCTCGGTGGCGTGAATACGTAGAAGTAGCGGTTGAAGTTGACCTCGTAACCGACCTTGTCCTTGCTTCGATCCATCCACGCATCGGGTATATGCGGCTTCACCTCGCGGTCGAAGTAGGCGTCGACACCCTCCTTGAGTGGCACGTTCTCGAAGTCCCTTAGGTCGGCGTCGGCTTCGAAGCCCGAGCCACGTCCACCCGCCGGCACAGGCTCGGCCTTCGCGTCGCGCTGCGCGAACACGGAGCGAAACAGCTTCTGCTCGGTCGCCTTCCAGCGGCTCCCGCGCTTCTTCAGCAGCGCCTCGATCTCGTCCCACGTCACCGGCCAGTCGAGGCGCGGCTCGCGGCCCAGCGTCTTGTCGATGGCCTGCACGTCGTCGAGCAGGTGCGGGCAGGCGTCGAGGAAGCGCGCCTTGTCGTCCATCGTCATCTGGTAGCGCAGGCGCAGCGGGCGCTCGATGGTGACGCGCGTGTAGCCGAAGTCGGCGTTGTCGAAGATCTTGGAGCGCGGACCCTCTTCGAACTTGCCGTAGAGGCGCACGATCTCGTCGATCTGCGCGATGGTCATGTGCCGCCGCTT
>CALLZN010000219.1 GCA_937858895.1 uncultured bacterium
GCAACGCGTGTCGGAGCCGCTCGATCAAGTGGCCCAAACGACGAGGCAGCGACCCGAGGCGCTCGCGCGCCGGAGCGACGCGTCCAAGCGATCGCGCGCAAGTCTGGTGCTCGCGACGGCCGGACGGGCCATATAGCGGATGAGCTTCTATCGGCGTTCGCGGTTACAGCCGGCGGCGCATCACCGATCGCCGGCAGCATGAGGCCGCCGACGACGAGCAGCCGTTGCCGGACGACGATGTCCAGCGCATCCCGGTCGTTCTCTGCGTCATGCCGGCGTGCCCCGACTGCGGCTCGACGTGGAAGCGAACTCGAGGGCGCTATGGGGCGGTCCGCTACCACGTGTGCCTCGACTGTGGCTGCGAGTATCACTCGCGACAGGTGCGGCCAGATCGAATCCTATAGTGCATCTTTCAGCGTCGCGTTCCTCCAGGCCTCTACGATGCCTCGATCGAGCGGCTTCCGCCTCGACCTTCCGACCTCTGTCCGAAGAGAAGCTGTGAATAAACATTCGGTGTCGGGATATGTTCCTTAACATAGGCACCTCTAGTTCGCATAGCATGGCCATACGTTCATCATTCGGTGCACGCCCCACATAACTTCTGCAACAAGGCAAGAGAGCAATGAAGGAGATCATCCTTTCCGCAGTGCTCGCGCTGCCTACCGCTGCTTGGAGCCAGTCAAGCAACACCGCACAAGAAGGTTGGACGTCCGGTTGGCAAGGGGCCGACAATGTTACGTCGCAGGCGAGCGGCGACCCTGCCGGCAATTCCGGTGATTCCGTGACGTCTGGTACCATGAACGGAAATCCTTGTTACGTCGTCTGGATAAACGGCGATGCCATTTTCCGCGTTGCAAAAGACGATGTCTCGCTCTCTCAAGGCGAGAAGGACGCATTCGACGAAGCCATCGCTCAGAGCGACGGTGTGGACGTGTGGATCGGAGATCAAGACGGCGATCCGAACAATGGGGTTCAACCAATCGTGACTGACGTTGTCCACGTTCCCTAGCGAAGTGGAGTGCAGGCCGGCACTATGAGATACTCAACGATGGCAATTGTCGTTATTGCTGCGATCATCATCGCTGCAGTTGTATATTCCTTCTTTCCAAGGGGTGACGACACGCACATAGTGCTCGAGCGCAATAGAAGCCGGCCTGCAACATCATCTCCTCCTGGTAGCGTGCTGCACCAGGGCGAAGTAGTGGAGTCGGGCGTACGAATTGCAGCGAGTGACGCCGAGTCGGGCATGGGGCTGGCTGTCGTCAAAGTGAATGTTCGCGATCTAGGCGGGTCCCCCTTGAGCGGTGTTACAATAAATTTGGATCCGCTGGACAAAAAGAGTGAGCACGGAATCACCACGAGCGCTGGAAGTGCGTCAATCCAAGTATCGCTCGGTACAATATATAGGCTACAAGCGCGATTATCGGGCTACTTTCAGCTGATGCCGTTGTCCATGGCCGTCAACGCCAACGGCGCGTCTGAATATTCCGTTACGCTCGCGAAGCGAGATAGTCTGGCAGGAATTGTCAGGACGAATGTTGGCGACCCTCTCGAAGGTGTTGATCTATCTCTGATGACTTCTGTCGATGGTGAGCCCCGTGGTCTAGCTAGCGCGTTGAGTGGTGTTGGTGGTCGATTCCGGCTGAATGTTGAAGTCGACGAGCTACCGCCCCGATGTCATATTGTTGCCCACCACCGTGACTACGAATTGCTCGTTGTTGATTTGAATTCCATCGAGGTCGTGCGTCCGGTGACTCTCATGCTGGACGACGGTGCAACGGTTCGCGGTCGAGTGCTTCATGATGGCACGATGAAAGGTTCGAGTTCATATGACGTGATGCTGTGCTCCTTGGTCAGTCGCGTCCTGCCGGAATGGTCGGGCGATATGGTGCCGCCATCCGCGTCCTCGAGGTATGGCTTGAAGTCTGTTCATGTTAAAACTGATGCCGACGGAGTCTTTTTCGCGAAAGGATGGAACATCGGAGATGTGATTGCGATTCGCGTTGCTCCTTCAGATGGTGAGCGGATTCGATTGTTGTCGTTGATACCTGGTGAGGTCAAAGGCGATGGGTACGGCGTTATAGGTGCTGGTCCGTGGCCGAGAGTGGATGTCTTGGTGGCCAAATCAACGCCGATAGAAATCACGATATCGGGCAAGATTGCGGAAGTTGACATAGAAAAGCGTGATTCATTGACATTAACGCTAATCAATGTCGAAGGTGGTGGAATTCGTGGCGATTTGAAATGGGTCGATGGTGACTCGTTTATCGCCATTTTTCGGCGTTCGGCGAAGAGGTTTCAGTACGGAGAGTATGAAGTCTTCGCGAGACTCGATGGGCATCAAGTGCAGAAGAGCGACCGTTACAGCTTGTCAGCGCCGACGCCTCTTCCGCCGCTAGTGCTGCAGCCGTTCAAGCCGGCACGATAGTCCTCGTCGCGCCTGATTCGCGGTGTCGGCCCTGCATCACAAATCCGGGCACGAGGAATTCGTGTGGGTCGCAGGTGTCGAGATGGCGCCATTCTCGTGTGCGATGGTCGTGCCGTGGACACGGCGCCCCACATGGAGGGCATCCGAACGCCGTCCCCTTCGCGGCGGCGACGCGGACCCGCACGAGTTCGGCGGCGGCATCGAGTTCGACATCGACGACGCACCAAGGCACCAAGGAGCTGTGAGACCTAGAACGGTGGCACCACGCCAGGTCCTCAACCGAAGCTGTTTCAGCACTGCTGAAACAGCCCAACAAAGTCCCTCGCGCGTGGAGCACCATCCACGTTGTGGGGGAATCGACGGACAGACCGACGACGCTCGAGCTGCTTGCAGCCGTCGAGCGCGGGATCAAGAAGCTCGCTGAGGGGGCTCAGAGCTACTCCATTGGCGGCCGTCAGTTCACGCGCGCCAACCTCCGCGACCTCACCGACCTGCGCGACCAACTGCGCCGGGACTTGAATCGCGAACGCGCTGGAGCAGTTCTGCCCTGGCGCGAGCACTCCGTGGTAGGTCACGAGCGGATAACGCGGCCTGCATGCGAGACGACCCGTGGCCGGGGGTCAAAGGAAGTCGCTAGCAGATCAGTAGGTGAACCGCAAAATCGGCGCACTCTCGGCACTATCCATCGTCTCGGTACGATTCGGACCGATGTGGTACATCATCCGCGCTGCGAAGCTCCGCGTGCCGGCGCTGCCAACAATGACGTCAAGGCCCGAACTCGTCGTCACGCCGCGAGCATTCGCGAAGAGATCGAACTCGAAGGCCTGCATACGGAAGCGTGCTCCCGTCAGCGACGGGTTGTTCGGCAGCGTGAGCACGGCCGAGTTTCGATAGGTGCGGACGTAGCGCTCAAGTTTCACGGGCAAGAAGATCAGCGCTTCGGTCCAAAGCCAGCAGCCCGGCATGCCAGCAGCATCGAGCTTCACCGGAAAGCGAGCGTCGGTCGCAACGCCGAAGAAGAGGAGGGCCTGGGACGTCGAGAAGAGATGCAACTCCACCGTGCCATGGCCACCGGGCACCCACGAACGCGTGTCGGTGACGTCGAGCAGGCTCGCGAAATCCGTCGACCCACGACATCGGCTCTCGAGCGCGGTCACCGCCGCTTCCGTGGCGTCGCTCGCGCGCTTCATGATGTCGATCGTGTAGCCCGCAATCGCATTAAAGGGCTGCGTAGCTCCGAGTTGGACGATGAGCCCTGCACGCGAGGCATCGAAGACGAAGGGCTGCGTCTTGATACGCACGAGAAAGGGCGCTGGCCCCCCACCCGGTGCATATGCCGGACAGTCGACGAGCAGCGTTTGTGCGACGGTCTTCAGACTGCCACTCGCGATGATCTTCGATCGATCCCTCGGCATCGACTCGGGCCGCACGCCGACGGCGGGATACCCGAGAGCAACGGTGAAGCTGAATTTCGCTCCACCGTGAATGCTGTTGTGGGGTCGGAACGCGATCTCGCTGATCACCGCGCCATCGGGCAGCCCGACAGCAGGTGCCGAGTAGTAGGCAAGCAAGCTACCGCCGGCCGACGGCACGTTGACCCAAGATTCGCCTTCCGTCGCCTGGTAGCCGAAGCCTGCCGGAACGACGATCGAATTGGTCTGTGCGATCGCCGACTTCGCGATCAACGCCGTGGTAAGAAACGCCGAACTCGAAAGCACGACGACAGAAGCAAACTTGGAACGACAAAAGCCGCCGGTGGACTGGGTTCGCATCGAGTGATTGTCCCTATTCTTGGGAAAAGCGGATTCAGGGTCTCACCGAACCGACGTGAGCAGTCGATCATAGCCATGCGGACCCAAGTCGTAACGACGCGCTCGAGCGACCATCCCTGGTTTTTCGGCCACGCTTCGGAGCACCATCGAAGGTCATGGCCTGCAGGAAGTAGGGCACGCCGATGAGCGAGGTCGTGCTCGGGCGCGGAAGCACGGCCGAAGCCTTCCCGCCCGCGATCGCAAGTCCCGTGACGAAGTCGTTCGCGACCTCGAGGCGACAACCCGCGAAGCCGATGCCACTGACATCGAGAGGCAGCGGGACCCCGCTCCAAACCCATCGGCATCGATCTCGGCGACCGCTTCAGTCACTTCTGCGCTCTCGACGCTGAAGGTGAAGTGCTCGAGGATCTTCCGGTAGGTGGTGGCAGCGGCGTGATGGAACTCGTCGACGATGATGTAGTCGAAGGCATCGGCGGCGAAGCCGTGCAGGTGTGGATCCCTCGAAAGGGTTTGGATCGAGGCGAAGAGGACGTCCGCGGACGGTGCGCGTTCGGTGCCGGTGTACTTGCCCATCGACGCATCCGGGAGGATGCGGCGGAAGGTGCCCCGCGCCTGATCGAGGATCTCGTCGCGGTGGGCGACGAATAGGATGCGCACATCGCCCGGTTCGCGGTCGGACTCCCGCGCGAACGCGACGGCGTCGAAGGCCGAGAGCCAGGTATTACCCAAGCCGGTCGCCATGACGACGAGGCCCGCGCGGTTCCCTGTCGCTCGTGAGGCGCGGAGTGCGGCGAGCGCTTCGCGCTGGATGTCGGTGGGGATTGCGGGTGCGAGTTGTTCTGCGGGCACGTCGATGCTCGCGTGTTTGTGCTCGGGCTGTCGGCGCGTTTCGTAGGCCGCGATCCACTCCTCGCTGAGATCGACGGTCTTCGGGTGGGCGTTCAGCTTTTCGAACTCCGCGATCACGGCGCCGAAGCCGCGTGCATCGGCGCTGCGCACGATGCGGTAGTTCCACTCGACGCCGTTGCCCAGAGCGGAGGCGGACAGGTTGGAGGAACCGACGAAGGCGACACCTTCTCCGTTCGGGTAGTGGAAGATGTAGGCTTTCGGATTGAAGGCCTGGCCCGCGGTCTCGAAGACTCGAAGCTCGCGCTCGCCGTCCAGGTCGAGGAGGCGTCGAAGGCCGCGCGGCTGGGTCACGTCGAAGTAGTCCCCGGTGAGGAGCCGTAGCCGGCCCTGCCGCGGCGTCTCGAGGAGCTCCTGGAAGTAGGGGTGCAGGAGCTCGACTCCCCGGTCGAGGATGAAGGCGACCGCGATCCAGACTTGGCTCGCGCGGGGGAAGCACGACGCGAGATGGGCGAGCAGCGGGTCGTCGCCACCGCGCACGAGGGGTGCGTCGTGCGGCCACTCGATGGGCGCGTGTTCGTGCTGGTCGCTCGCGTCAGTCATGGAGTGGAGGGACTCATCGGTTGAAGGGCACCCGACGCTAGTCGGCGGAGCTGGCGGGCGGCTGCGATCGCTCGCATTGCATCTTTGCCGGTGCTGGGCGTGGATGACATGTACCGGACGAGAACGTCCTGGCCCGGGGCGGCCGAAGAGCGGCGTAGAAAAGTACTTCTCGTGACTCAGGTTCGTGTTGCAGACTCGTGCGTCGTTCACGGCCCGATACGCCGTCGATTCACTGCGGTGGACAGCTTTCTGCCTGCCTAGGGTATCCCGCAACACCCCGCGAAACCTCACCACCAGAGCGCTTCAGTATGAAGATCTTGATCGCAGCCGTAGGCCTGCTTTTCCCGGCCGTCGTTGAGGCTCAGAACATTCTGCCGGACTGCTCGACGTGGATTCTCGTCAGCAATCCAAGCAACATGATTCGGACGGGTTGTTCCTTTCGAAGCAGAGGTTCGTCTCCCCAGGAACTCACGGTCCGCTCGCCTCGATTCACGACGACGAGGTCTGGCTGGTATCACCTGAACGTGAATGCCTACTACGGCGATTCCACGGGTTCGGGGAGATTTCGATGGAAGCTGACCGACAGCGGAGAAGGCGAGGTCGTCAGCCCTCACGCAAGAAATACGATCAACGTGTTCGAGCACCGCTTCGTCCACCTGACCAAGGGTAAGTACTACGAGTTCGAGATCACTGGAGGCGCGACCAATTACGGCTCCAACGTCGCGGGAAGCACGCTGACGCGACTTCAGCAGATGCCGGATATTCAGGTCCTCACTGTCGGCCATGAGGCAGGGGGGCCTTTCATCGGATTTACGCATGTCAATCTGCGTCCCAATACTTTCAACTTCATGCTTGTCGGGCCGAGCAAGTTTGCAAGTGGCGTCAACATCCCGGGGATCACGTGGCCACTCTGGCTGATGGACCCGCTAATCCTCGTCTACCCGAAGTCGGGGCAGTTCGACTTTGGCCGCAAGTTCAACGTGTACGAGATCAAGAACCTGCACTGGCAGCTTTTCGAGATCAATCAGCACTTCGAGATGGCGCTGAGCCGGCCCGTGAACATCGCGTACTCGGGCTCGTAAGTGCCACCATTATTATCGGTCGAATCGAAGATCCGCTCAGCGCACGACGCGAGGAAGCACACAATCCAACCCATTCGTGAGCTGCACCGTCGACGGCACGCAGCTCACCGCCGCCAGCTGCGCGTGGAGCTTCGCGCGGATGTTCGGCACGGTTTACGCAATCGCGCGTTCCCCCTTCGCGTTTCGTGTGCCTGACCCGCGGCGACCTGCACGGGCACTCCGTAGCGCAGGGCTGGTAGGTGCGCAGGTTGGCCAGATAGAGCGTGATGCCCGTCGAGTCGGCGGCGGTCTCCAGCTTCTGCAGCGCAGCAGCGATGTGGGCGGCCGAGTAGCCGCGCTCCGAAAGGTTGGCTTGAAGAAGGGCAGTCTCGATGGCTCGGTTGTTCTATCGCTGGTGCCAATCACCGAGGTAGTGATAAC
>CALLZN010000220.1 GCA_937858895.1 uncultured bacterium
GCTTTTCTAGTTGACCACCATTTGAGCGCCTCGCCGCGAGCTCCAAACCCCCCCCCCCCCCCCCGGCGCCCCAACACCCCGCCGGCATCGACGCCTCGAGCGCAGCGCGCTGCGACTCTCAGGCCGGCTCGAGCCGCGGCCCGCGCGGCGTGTCGACGATCTTGAAGCCCTCGGCCAAGATCTCGTCGCGGAGCCGGTCGGCCAGGGCGAAGTCCTTTGCCTTGCGCGCGGCCTCGCGGTCGACGCTCTTCTGCAGCAACGTCGTGCGGCGCGGATCGTCGCTCGCCCCCGCCCAAAGCACGCCGTCCTCTTCGGCGGCGACCGTCGGTTCGTCGCCGACGCAGCCGCACCAGTCTTCGAGCTTGCGGAAGAGCGCGAGCGCGTCGCGAGCCGCAGCCGCGCTCGGATGCTTTGCGTTCACGTCGTTGACGAGACCGGAGAGCACGGCGAGGGCCTTCGCGATGTTGAGGTCGTCGTCCAAGGCGGCGCCGAACTCGGCTTCGACGCCGGCTAAGACCGCGCGCAGCTCGTCGTGGCCCGCGGCCTCCTGGCCGTTCGCGATGCGCAGCAGGCGGGCGCGGCACTCGTGGATGCGCGCGAGGAAGGCCCGCGCTTCCGCCAAGCCGACCTTGCTGAAGTTCATCGGCATGCGGTAGTGCACGCGCAGGAGCGCGAGGCGGATCTCGTGGCCACTCCAGCCCTCGCCGAGCAGCTGCGCGATCGTCAAGAAGTTGCCGAGGCTCTTGGCCATCTTCTTGTCGTCGACGAGGAGGTGGCGCGTGTGCAGCCACGTGCCGACGAAGGGTTGCTTGTGCGTGAAGGCCTCGCTCTGCGCGACCTCGCACTCGTGGTGCGGGAAGAGATTGTCCTCGCCCCCCGTGTGCACGTCGAACTGGTCGCCGAGGTACTTGCGGCTCATCGCCGAGCACTCGATGTGCCAGCCAGGGAAGCCACGCCCCCACGGCGCATCCCACTGCATCAGGTGCTTGTCGTCGGTCTTCCAGAGCGCGAAGTCGCGCGGGTCGCGCTTCTCCTTGTTGACCGCGATGCGCGCGCCCTCCTCGAGCTCCTCGAGGACCTTGCCCGAAAGCGCCCCGAAGCGCGGGAAGCTCGCGATCTCGAAGTAGACGTTGCCACCGACCGCGTAAGCGTGGCCGCTCGCGATGAGACCCTCGATGATCTCGATCATCTCCTGGATGTGTTCGGTCGCGCGCGGGTACTGGTCGGCGCGGCGCATGTGGAGCGCATCGACCGCAGCTAGAAACTCGCTTTCGTACTTGCGCGCAATCGCGTAGGGATCCAGCTTTTCGCGGCGCGCTGCGATCAGCATTCGATCTTCTCCAGAGTCGTCGACGTCGTCCTCCGTCAAGTGCCCGACATCCGTGATGTTCATGATCTGGACGACGCGCAGGCCGCGAGCCTCGAGGTGGCGGCGCAGCAGGTCGGCGGTCAAGAACGACCGGAAGTTGCCGATGTGCGGGCTCGAGTAGACCGTCGGTCCGCAGTTGTACATGCGCACCAGCGAGGCTTCCCGGGGGACGAAGTCGTGCAGCTCGCGCCGCGCCGTGTCGTAGAGTCGAAGCGTCATGCGGCGGCCGAGCATAACCGGGTCTCGCGGCAGACAAGCATGGTGACACGCCGGTCGCCCGAGGATCCTCCAAGACAGGATCCACAAAGCAGGGTTCTGCGATGAAGCCCAACCTCGAGGCCTTCCGCATGCTGGCCGAAGTCGGCAGCGGCGCACACGGGACCGTGCACCGCGCCGTCACCCTCACGCGGGTCTTCGACCTCGAGGCGGGCAGCGAAGTCGCGGTCAAGTTTTTGCGGCGCGAGCTCATCGAAGACGAGGCCTTTCAGCGCCGCTTCCGCCGCGAGGCCGAGATCGGCATGGAAGTACGGCACGAGAACGTCGTGCGCTTCCACGGCCTCCTCGACGGCTCCCTCTTCGGCCTGCCCTACTTGGCCCTCGTCATGGACTTCGTCCATGGCCGCACGCTGCGCGCGCTGCTCGATAGCCAGGGACCGCCGCTCGAGGCCCTGGTGCTGCGCGTCGGCAGGGACGCGGCCGCAGGCCTCGCGGCCTTGCACCAGAAGAACATCGTCCACCGCGACATCAAGCCCGAGAACCTCTACCTCGCCGATGACGGCAGCACCAAGATCGTCGACCTCGGCTACGCCGACGTGATCGCGCGCGGGCGGCGCTCGAGCCTGGCTGGGACGCTCTCCTACGCGGCCCCCGAGCTCCTGCGTGGGGCGGCGGCGACGCCGCAGAGCGACCTCTATGCGCTCGCCTTGACGCTGTTCGAGCTGGCGGCGGGTCGCCTGCCATTCGATGAGACGAGTGATGTCGATGCCTTGCTCGATGAGCGCCTCCATAGCGCGCCGCGGAGGCTCAGCGCGCTGCGACCGCGCACGAGTCCCTTCTTCGACACTTTGCTCGACGAGATGCTGCGCATCGACGCCGAGCGACGCCCCTTCGACGCGCTGGACTTCGCGCGCGTGCTCGAGGGCGGGGCTGAGAGTTCGTGGTGGCGGCTGCGCCGGCGCACCGAGCCGGTCCTGGCGTCGAAGCAACGCGTGCGGGCCACGCGGCGGCCGGCGCCGACGAAGCTCTTCGGTCGCGACCGCGAGGTCGCCCGCCTCGACGAGCTCTACCGCGAAGTGCGCCTCGGCCGGCCGCGCGTCGTCGTGCTGCGCGGCGCCGAAGGCGTCGGCAAGCGCCGTCTCGTCGACGACTTCGTGCTACGCCACCTGGACGACCGCGACGGCGCGGTCTACTTCGCGGGCGAGGCCTCGGTGCCTGGAAGCGGTCGGCCGCTGAGCCCCTTTGGTTGGTTCTTGATGAAGGCCTTCGACGTCGACTTCGACGATGACGAAGACGAAGCGCGGCGCCGACGCGCGGTCACGCGCCTGTCCTTCCGCCTCCAACACGAGGGCGGCATCGACGAGGAGAGCGCGACGACGATCGCTGGCGCGCTCTTCGACCTCGAGGGGGCGGCGCGCATGCCGATCGAAAGCACGGCAGCGGTCTTCCGCAGCCTCGCCTCTCGCGAGCGTCCGCTCATTCTGCGCGTGCATCGCGCCGAGCGCTTGACGCATCGCGCGCTGCGGCTCGTGCACGAACTCGCGGCTGGGTCGGGGGCGATCTTCGTGCTCTTCTGCGTCCACGATGGCGACGAAGTCGACGCTAGCCTCGCTGGCCACGAGACCCTGCGCCTCGGCCCCCTCGATACGGCCTCGGCGGAGGCCTTCGTGACGACGCTCTTCGAGGACAAGAAGCCCGGGGTCGAGGCCGCGGTCACGAGTGTCCTCCATCAGGTCGAATCCCTGCCCGGGCTCGTCCTCGACGCGCTCGAGGTCGCGCGCGCGCGCGGCGAGGTCCAAGGCTTGCCCGGCCGCTACCACAGCCTGGCGCCGAACGCGCAGTTTCCGATCGCCGGTCAGCTCGAGCACTACCTGAGCGCCCTCTTCGAGGCCGAGGACGAAGCGACGCGAGCCTTGCTCGAAGCCGCGGCCATCCTCGGCCCGCGCTTTCGCGTCGATGACCTGGCCGCGGTCACCGGACAAGAAGAGCTGTCCTTGCTCGAGCAGCTGAGCGCCCTGCGCGAACGCTGGTTCTTGGGCGGCGACGGCCAACTGCGCTTTCGGCGGCGCAGCCAGCGGCGCTTCGTCCTCGAGCGCTGCGACCCCGAGCGGCGCAAGCGCCTGCAGGACATCGTCGCCGAACGCTTCGAAGCGCGCGGTGCGCGCCC
>CALLZN010000221.1 GCA_937858895.1 uncultured bacterium
GCGGGCCGGACGTCCGCCAAGAAGGCCGTCGCCAAGAAGGCCGCGGCGCCGAAGGCGGCCGTTGGCGGTCGTCAACGCGGCCGGCCAGGGGGCGTCCTTCCCCCGGCCTTGGGGGGCGGATCCCCTCCCCGCCGGTCTATTCCTTCGGCCTGGTCACGGACTTCGTGCCCCTGCTCGAGGAAGCCGGCGTCGAAGTCTGCATCTACGGCCACCTCCATGGTCGCGACCGCAAGTCGGGCTTCGAGGGCGAGCGCTCGGGCATCCGCTACCGCATGGTTTCGGTCGACCATGTCGACATGACGCCGCAGTTGATGCGCGAATCCTGAAGCCGCGCCGGTCGCGAGCTTGCATGCAGGCTATAATCGCTGTATCACGATAAAGCGATGGATGACCTGACGTCGATCACCGACCGCCTGCGCCTGCTCGGGGATGCGACACGCCTGCGCGTGCTCCATCTCTTGAAGCTCGAAGAGCTGACCGTCGGCGAGCTCGCGGCCAGCCTGGCGCAAGGGCAGTCGACGATTTCGGCGCACCTGGCGCGCTTGCGCGAAGCCGGGCTCGTCCTCGATCGGCGCGATGGCACCCGCGCCTACTATCGCATTCACGGTACGGCGACTTCGCCCGAGGCCCAAGGCTTCTGGTCGCTCTGCGAACAGCGTCTCGCCGAGGATCCGACTCTCGTTGCGGACCGCGATCGCATGGAGCAGGTCGTGCTCGCGCGTCACGAAGGTTCGTGGCTCGATCGTGCGGCCGGGTCCCTCGACCGACGCTACGTGCCCGGTCGAAGCTTCGAGAGCCTGGCGTTGGCCTTCGCGAGTCTCCTCGACCTCGGCGACTGCGTCGACATGGGATCGGGGGACGGTGCCTTGCTCGAGTGGCTCGTCCCGGCTTGCCGCAGCCTGATCTGCCTCGGCAACCACGCGGGCATGGTGGAATCGGGGCAGCAGCGCATCGCGGCCGGAAAATACGAGGCGGCGGAGTTCCGCCTCGGTGACATGCACGACCCGCCGCTCGCGACGGCGACGGCTGACACCGTGCTCTTCGTCCAAAGTCTCCAGTATGCGGACAAGCCCGGGCTCGCCCTGGCGGCCAGCGCTCGGCTCTTGCGGCCGGGCGGACGTTGTCTCGTCCTGACCCTCGGCCCGCACGAGGACCGTCGCATCACGAGTGAGTACGGACACCTGCATGGCGGCTTCTCGAGCGCCAAGCTCAAACGCCTTCTCCAGACTGCCGGGCTCGAAGTCTTGCGCTGTGACCGTGTCGGTCACGATGCGCGCTCGCCGCAGCTCCCCATTCTTCTCGCGGTTGGTCGACGACCTGCGGAGACCGAGAACGGTCGCTCGAGCGACCTTCGAGCCTGAGATTCAGAACGAGGCCTCATGTCCATGAATCGTGGTATCCCGAGTGCATTCCAACCCAAGGAGCGCAACACGCGCTTCCCGCTGCTCAAGGCGATGAGTGAGCGCGTCCTCGTCTGGGACGGCGCCATGGGGACGATGATCCAAGAGGCTGATCTCAGCCTCGAGGACTTCGAGGGCAAGGAGGGCTGCAACGAGCTGCTTTGCGCGACGCGGCCCGACGTCATCGCCGCGATCCATCGCGCGTATTTCGAGGCCGGCGCCGATGTCGTCGAGACCAACAGCTTTGGGTCGACCGCACTCGTGCTCGCCGAGTACGAACTGCAACACCGCACGCTCGAACTCAACGAGAGCGCTGCGCGCATTGCGCGCGTAGTCGCCGACGAGCTCTCGACGCCGGAGCGGCCGCGCTTCGTTGCTGGGTCGATGGGGCCGACGACGCGCCTCGTCACGCTCGGTCACGTCGACTTCGACGACCTGCATGCCTTCTACCAGGAACAGGCACGCGGGCTCTTGCGCGGCGGAGTCGACCTGCTGCAAATCGAGACCTGCCAGGACCTGCTGCAGATCAAGTGCGCTGTCGCTGCGTGCCGCGAAGCCATGGAGATCGAAGGCCGAGAAGCGCCGATCCTCGTCACGATCACCGTCGAGACGACCGGCACCATGCTCGTTGGCAGCGACGTCGGCGCCGCGCTCGCGACGATCGAGGCTCTGCCGGTCGACATCATTGGGCTCAACTGCGCGACGGGTCCCGACCTCATGCAGGAGCATGTGCGCTTCCTCGGGGAGCGGACCACGCGCATGGTCGCGGTGCTCCCGAACGCTGGGCTACCGCGCAACGTCGACGGGCGCACGGTCTACGACCTGCAGCCAGCCGAACTCGCGTCCTTCCACCGGCGCTTCGTGCAGGACTATGGTGTCACGGCCGTCGGTGGTTGCTGCGGCACGACGCCGGCCCACATCGCGGCGATCTACGAGGCCGTGCGGGGCCTCGTGCCGAGGTCTCGTCCCGACTACGTCGAGCCCGAGTTGGCTTCGCTCTACAGCGCCGTGCCGCTCGACCAGGACAGCGGTCCGTTGATCATCGGCGAGCGGACGAACGCCAACGGCTCGAAGCTCTTTCGCGACAAGCTGCTCGTCGAGGACTGGGACTCGCTCGTCGAGCTCGGCAAGGTCGAGGTCAAGGAGGGCGCGCACGCGCTCGATGTCTGCACGGCCTACGTCGGTCGCGACGAGGTGCGTGACATGAGCGAAGTGATCTCGCGCTTCGTCACTCAGGTGCCGACGCCGATCGTCGTCGACTCGACCCAGCTCGATGTGCTCGAGGCCTCGCTCAAGCTGATCGGCGGTCGCCCGATCATCAACTCGATCAACCTCGAGGACGGGGAGCCGAAGGCCGACGAGATCTGCCGCCTTGCTCGCCGCTTCGGTTGCGCCCTCATCGCGTTGACGATCGACGAGGAGGGCATGGCCAAGACCGCGGAGCGCAAGCTCGAGGTCGCCGTGCGCATCCACGACATCGTGACGAAGCGCCATGGCTTGCCGAGCGAGTGTCTGCTCTTCGACCCGCTGACCTTCACGATCGCATCCGGCGACGAAGACAGCCGTGACGCGGCGATCCAGACGCTGGAGGGCATTCGCTTGATCAAGGAGGCGCTGCCGGGCGTGCGCACCTTGCTCGGCCTCTCGAACGTTTCGTTCGGGCTCAAGCCCTATCCGCGCCGCGTGCTCAACTCGGTCTTCCTCGGCGAGGCGCGCAACTGCGGCCTCGACGCGGCGATCATGAACGGCTCCAAGATCCTACCGCTGCACACGCTCGACGAGGACGACCTGCGCATCACGCGGGACTTGATCTACGACCGACGCGATGGGGCCTATGACCCGCTCTTCGCCTTCATCGATCGCTTCGCGGGTCGCAAGGCCGATGCGGCCTCGGTCGTCGACGAGATGAGCCTGTCGGTGGAGGAGCGGCTCAAGAACCGCATCATCGACGGCAATCGCACGAACATCGAGGTCCCCCTCGAGGAGGCCATGCAGCGCCACAAGCCGCTCGACATCATCAACACGATCTTGCTCGATGGCATGAAGGTCGTGGGTGAGCTCTTCGGCTCGGGCCAGATGCAGCTGCCCTTCGTCCTTCAGTCCGCGGAGACCATGAAGGCGGCGGTCAAGTTCCTCGAGCCGCACATGGAGAAGGTCGAAGGCGCTACCAAGGGGACGATGGTCATTGCGACCGTGCGTGGTGACGTGCACGACATCGGCAAGAACCTCGTCGACATCATTTTGTCGAACAACGGTTACACGGTCGTCAACATCGGCATCAAGCAGCCGCTCGAGAACATCCTCGACGCTGCTGAAAAGCACAAGGCCGACGTGATCGGAATGAGCGGCCTGCTCGTCAAGTCGACGGTCGTCATGAAGGAGAACCTCGAGCTCATGGCCGAGAAGGGCATCACGACCCCCGTGGTCTGTGGTGGGGCGGCCCTCAATCGAGGCTACGTCGAGAAGGACCTGCGCGATGCCTACGCGCCCGGCAAGGTCTACTACGGTCGCGACGCCTTCACAGGCTTGCACCTGATGGACGAGCTCTGTGGCGTGACGATGACCAAGACGCTGACGGCCGAGACCTCGCCCCGCGTCGTCCGCCACGAGACTCGTGCCGAAAAGGAGGCGCGCTTGAGTGGGGCCTTCGATGAATACGTCGAGCCGACGGTGCAGCGCACGAGCGCGGTTCCCGAGCCGCCGTTCTGGGGGCAGCGCGTCGTGCGTGGCGAAGAGCTCGATCTCGGGACCATCCTTCGCTACGTCAACAAGACAGCCCTCTTCCGTGGGCAGTGGCAGTACAAGCGCGGAAGGAAGAGCGCCGAGGACTTCGAGGCGCAGCTTCGCGACGTCGTCGAGCCGAAGTTCCAGGACTGGGTCGCTCGGGCGGTAGGCGATGCCATGCTCGAACCAGCGGTCGCTTATGGCTACTGGCCTTGCAACGCCGACAAGAACGATGTCGTGATCTTCGATGCCGAGGATCATGAGCGTGAGATCGCGCGCTTTCGCTTCCCGCGTCAGCCCAAGAAGGGGCGCTTGTGTCTGGCCGACTACTTCTTGCCGCTCGAGGCTGGGCGGCGGGACGTCGCGGCCTTCCATGTCGTGACGATGGGGGAGATCGCCTCGCGCATCTGCGCCGAGCTCTTCGCGGCGGATCGCTACGACGAGTACCTTCACTTCTATGGGCTCAGCGTCGAGGCGACCGAGGCCCTCGCCGAGTACTGGCACAAGCGCGTGCGCCAGCAACTGGGGATCGCGGGTGAAGATGCCCATGAGATCGACAAGCTCTTCGCCCAAGGCTACCGCGGCAGTCGTTTCAGCTTCGGCTATCCGGCCTGTCCAGTGCTCCAGGACCAGGAGAAGCTCTTTGGCTTCCTCGATGCGTCGGCGATCGGGGTCGCGCTGACCGACGAATGGCAGCTCGTGCCCGAGCAATCGACGAGTGCGATCATTTGTCACCACCCTGAGGCACGCTATTTCAACGTTGGCGTGGGGGCTTGAGCGCAGCTCGGCCCGGGTGTCCGGCGAACCTTCATGAGTCGCACGTCGCGAGCGGGGAGTGCTAAGATTTTTTGTGCAGCGGCCGCGTCACGCCGGTCGTGATGCGTCGCTTCCTGCCCTCAGTTTCCGAGCTCCGCTGTCGCCGACCGCGGCCGGTCACGCTTCGTGATCCACGATCCAACCTCTCCATGATCCCCAATCGTTTCCTTGTTCCGGGCCTGTTGTGTACCGGCCTGTTAGCCCTGCTATCGCGTGCTGAGCTGCGCGCGCAGGAGACCCAGATCCACCAAGTCGAGCACGGTGTCGTCCACGTCGGTGGGACCATCGACCCCGAGGACTTGACCAAGCCCTTCCTCCCGTCGGCCCCCCAGCCCAAGGTCGAGCCCAAGCACGGCTCGAACCCGCTGCCCGAAGGTCCCTTGACTGGTCCGGTGCTGACGCCCGAGACCGTTGCCCCGGCTGAAGCCGTCGGACCACAGCTCTTGACGCCGGTCGTGCGCCGTAACACGCAGATGACCTTTACGGGTCAGTCGCGCTCGACCGTCAGCGAGCCGACCTGCGCGCAGTGGAACAACACGATCCTCTACACGCACAACTGGGACGCCGCGGTTTCGACCAACGGCGGGACCTCCTGGAAGCGACCCGGTCCGCGGGCGTTCTCCTCCATCGCCCGGGGCTTCTGCTGCGGCCAGTGGACCCTGTATGCACCTTGGAGCGGTCGCGACCTCTGCGCGTGGTTGTTGCAGTACGTCTACAGCACGTCGACCCAGAAGAACACGCAGCGCATCGTGATCTACAACAGTGAAGATCGCATGCGCAGTGGTGCTGCCTACTGGTACGACTTCAACCCGCAGATGTTCGGCTGGAGTGCCACGCACTGGCTCGACTTCCCGCACATGATCTACAGCACGAACTACTTGTACATGACATCGAACGTGTTCAAGTACGTGAACAGCTCGACGAGCAACTACGCCGGCGCGGTCTGCTGGCGCATCAGTCTCACGCAGCTGAAGGCTGGCGGCTCGGTCAATTTCTCGTACTGGAAGCGTGAGAGTGGCGCTCGCACCTGGCGTCTCGCCGAGGGCTCGCGCACGACGGCCTACTGGTGGCAGCTCGAGAGTACGTCGCAAGGACGCCTCTACTCTTGGACCGACGCCGGAACGGTGTCGAGTTACCTGATCAGCCTGAGCTCCTTCACCTTCATTACGAACGCGACGAGCTTGGACCTTGGCGGCCGCAACTTCATGGGTCGCGCCGACACGCGACCGCTGGCTGGCTGGGTCGGTAAGGGCGTGATCGGCTTCGGCTGGAACTGCATGCCGCGTTCTGGTCGTGCGCAGCCCTACACGCGCTTCGTCCGCATCAACGAGAGCACAAAGGCCAAGATCGACGACGTCGACATTTGGAACTCGGCTGGTTGCTGGAGCTACCCGGCTACCGCGGTCAATGCCCGTGGCGACATCGGTGGTGTGATCTCCTATGGCCAGAGCGATCGTTATCCGGGTGTCGTGTGCTGGATCACCGACCCGACGGATACGGGGCTCGTCAGCAATAGCATCTACTTCGCGAGCGGAAGTGGCGGCCCGTCCCGCAACTCGTGGGGTGACTACATGAGTGTCGCGCGCCACCCGAAGTATCCGAACTCTTGGATCGCGACCGGTATGGCGATGAACTCGACGACTGGCGCCGACACGAACCAGATCCCTCGTTACGTGTGGTTCGGTCGCTCGGCCGACGTCGCTGTCCTGCCCGACCTCACGCCGACGACGCTGACGTCGTCGACGACGAGTCTCAATCCGCTGTCCTCGATCACCGTCACCTCGACCCTCCTCAACCAGGGCGAAGGCGCCAGCACTTCAAGCGGCACAGTCGGCTTCTATCTGTCGACCAACGACATCATCTCGACCGGCGACACCCTGCTCGGCACGCTGGCGCTCGTCGCCCAGTCGTCGCACACCTCGCGCAGCTACTCACGCACAGTGACGGTCCCGGCGTCTGCGACGCCTGGCACCTGCTGGCTCGGTTCTTATGCCGACAACGGTGCTGCCCAGTCGGAAGAGAACGAGGGCAACAACACACGTGCGCTCCAAGTGACGTGCATCACGCCGATCGCCGACCTCCAGGTCCAGGCCTTCCAGGCATCGCCGACGACCTTCCGTCGCAGCGACAGCGTCGCGGTGCAGGCCATCGTTCGCAACGCGGGCAACCTGGCCTCGCCGGCCTGCACATCGGGCTTCTATCTCTCGACGGACTCGGTCATCGCGACGACCGACACGCTGCTTCGCACGTGGACCACGCCGGCGATCGCGGCCCTGTCGAGCGCCGCGACTTACCAGAACTCGGTCGTCATTCCGGTGACGTCGCCGATCGGTAGCTGCTACCTCGGCGCCTATGCTGACACCACGAACACTGTCGCGGAGAGTTCGAATACCAACAACTACCGGGCGCAGCAGGTCGTTTGCCAAGACGGCATTCCGGACCTCGTCATCTCGTCCATCACGGCGGGAGCCAGCGGCATCGCTGGGGGGACGATCAGCGTCAGTGTGACGACCGCCAACACGGGCACGGGCATCGCGCCGACCTCGACGACGGGCGTCCTCATGTCGACGAACACCACGATCAGTTCGGCAGATGACATCCTCGGCGTCTACTCGGTCGCTTCGCTCAACCCGAACCAGACCTCGACCCGAGGCGCGAGCTACACGCTGCCGCGTTGTTTCACCGCGAGCACTGCTTATATCGGAGCTTGGGCGGACGTGAACTCGGCGATCACCGAGCTCAATGAATCGAACAATACTCGGGCTTCGGCGGCCGTCGTCTTTACGCCCTATTCCGCCAACGGGCGCTATGTCGAGTGGCGCGGCGGTGTCGGATCCGCAGCGCTCGGGCCGTACGCGACGGCGCAGTTCACGCTCGTGGCTGGTCCGCGCACGGCGAACATGTGTGTCGTTGCGCCGACCAACATCGGTGATTGGCACCTCCTCCTCTGGAGTGGTAACCCCTATCCGAACCTGACGATCGACGCCTTCACCGACCTGAGCCTCGGCCTCCTCAACGGACCGATCTTGCCAGGCCACCTGGCGCGTATCCCGGCTTCGGGGCGCACCTTCCCGGCTATGTCTCTGCCGAACGTCGGTGGCGTGAGCCTGCTGACGATCTACACGCACAGCGCGTGGTTCGACGGCGGCTTCACTACCTTCAAGGGTCTCGGCAGCAACTCGGCCCGCATGCAGATTCGCAGCTGAGCCAGGCTGTCGCCTCGAAGAAGAGGTGACAGCATGCTGACTCCGATGAGAACGGGGGACCGCGTGATGCGGCTCCCCCGTTCTTTCGTAGCGGCCTTCATCGTAGCGGCCTTCATCAACGATGAGTTCGCTGCGCGCGAAAAGGCAGCGCATTGATCTTCCGGCTTCGTGGGTTAGGCTGACCGCCTCGAGCTACTGATGCCCAGTTCTGCGTGCCAAGCCCGATCGAAGACCCTCAGCGGTCACACTGCCTCCATGGCCTTGGGTGCATTGCTCGTTCGTATCGGGCTCTTCTGTCTGCTGCTGATGACGTCGCGGCTCGGCATCGCCGCCGAAAGTGCTTGCGCCCTTGATAGCGCCAATGCACCGATCTGTGTTGTCGCGGCAGGCGTGGCTGGGCTACCGACTGCGCTTGACCCGGAGCATTGCCTGGGAGAAGGGCCGTCGGCGCCTGCTTGCAGTCTCTGGACGACGGGTGATGAAGGCGTAGGCGATGAGCCCCGCCTCGAAGAGGCGGAAGAAGAGCCCCTCGGCGAGTCCGATGACAGAGTGTCGGCGTTCTTCGCCAATCAGCAGCTCGCCGTGCGAGCGCGTCGTCGCGAGGTGCTGGTCGCGGCCTGCCGCTCTGCAGCACTGCCGCGCGCGCCGCCAGCCTCGCAGTCGTGAGTAAGACTGCTCGAGGCTGTTCCTGATCGCCGCCTGACGCGGTTCGCGATCACCTGCACATCGCCCCGGAGTTGCGCCGTCTGCTGACGGGCTGCGGCTGGCTGGAGCGTTGTGCCGACCTCGAGACGTCACGGTCACGTCTCAGCCCAGTGCGTGGTTTGTCACCGTGCTCCGGGGCCGGACCCACCCAGCCCAAGTCGGCTCGAGGTCCGGTAGGTCTTCTGCAAGCACTTCTTTGCGCATGTCCCAGAGGTCGATCCACTGCCCTTCCGAACGTTGTTCGACGAAGGCGTCCAGTTCATCCCAAGCACGCAGGTCTCTGTTTGTCTCCAGCTGCAAGCCTGCCCTGGCCGTGTTCGTTGCTGGCATGAATCTGGCCCTCGGTAGTTGCGTGCCCCATCTGGGATCGCTCGCGCCGCGGCCTGTCGACTTGAAGATGCCCAGCGCCTTCGCGGCCACAGACGCTGCAGCGGGCGCGAAGTCCATCGCGATCACCAGCGTGCACGACTTCTTCAAGGACGAGAAACTCGTCGCGTTGATCGAGCAGGCGCTCGCCAACAATCAAGAGCTCAAGATGCTCGCTGCCGAAATTGGCATTGCGAATTTCGAGGTCTTGGAGAAGCGCGGAGAGTACTTGCCAAAGGTCTCCGTCGCTGCCGGCGTC
Organism: uncultured bacterium; assembly: GCA_937858895.1. GTDB lineage: Bacteria > Planctomycetota > UBA1135 > UBA1135 > JACKHW01. The sequence continues at coordinate 9,477 of CALLZN010000221.1, forward strand.
GGCGTGGAGAAGGTCGGTCGGTACACCAGCCAAGGCGCAAGCGACGAGGATGATCCGATCAAGCCCGGCACTCTGGTGCCAGAACACCTGGGTGACTTCCGCGCTGGCTTCCTTGCGTCCTGGGAAGTCGACATCTGGCGCAAGCTCGGCAACGCGACGCAAGCAGCCTGGTATCGCTATTTGGCGACTGTCGAAGGGCGCAACTTCGCGGTAACACGTCTCGTCGCCGAGATTGCGCGCTCGTACTACGAGCTGATGGCGCTCGACAACCAATACCAGGTGCTCGGGCTCAACATCGAGATCCAGGACCAGGCGCTCGAGATCGTAAGAAAACAGAAGCAGGCCGCGCAGGTCACCGAGCTGGCGGTCCAGCGCTTCGAGGCAGAAGTGCTCCGCAACCGAGGGCGACTCTTCGATGTTCAGCAGAGCATCGTCGAGACCGAGAACCGGCTGAACGTGTTGCTCGGTCGCTTTCCGCAGCCCATCGCGCGCAGCTCCGAGGGCTTTCTGTCGAGCGTCGTTCCGGTCACGACGGCCGGTGTGCCCGTCGATCTACTCGAGAACCGGCCGGACCTGCGCCGTGCCGAGCGCGAACTCGAGGCTGCGAAGCTCGACGTGAAGGTCGCGAAAGCGCGCTTCTATCCGTCGCTCGGCGTCGAGGCCGAGGCTGGCGTCGAGGCCTACAAGCTCACGCGTCTGACGTACTGGCCTGAGTCGCTGCTCTACTCGCTGGTCGGCGGCATCACGCTCCCGTTATGGAACCGCAATGCGCTGACAGCCTCGTGGTTCGCGAGCAATCTGCAGCAGATGGCAGCTGTCCTTCACTTCGAGCAGACGATCCGGTCGGCCTATGCCGAGGTCGCCAACCAAGTGTCGAAGATCGAAAAGGTTGGCAGCAAGCTCGCGTTCGTCACGCGGCAGGTCGACATCCTTCGTACAGCGATCGAGGTCTCGAACAAGCTCTTCGTCTCGGCGCACGCCGATTACATGGAGGTCCTGCTGACGCGGCGCGAAGCGCTGGACTCACAGCTCGAGCTGATCGAGACCAAGGTTCGGCAGCTGAGCGCGAGCGTGGACTTGTACCAGGCGCTGGGTGGTGGCTGGCGGGACGTGGCCACACCGGACGAAGCGCAACATCCAAGAAGCCAATGAAGCCCATGAAGCCAATGAAGTCCATATTCGCGATTCTGTTGTCGACGCTGTTCGCGTCGGCGGCCTGCGACCACAAAGGTACCGATGGTCATGAAGGCTATGGCGAGCACGAGGAGGCGCACACGATTGTCGCGACGAGCGTGCTGGCGCAGGACGTCGTCCTGACCAAGAAATACGTGTCCCAGATCCACTCGCGTCGGCACATCGAGCTGCGGGCGTTGGAGCGAGGCTATCTCGAGGAGGTGTTGGTCCAGGAAGGCCAGTCGGTCAAGAAAGGTGAGCTGCTCTTCAAGCTGCTGCCCATCGTTTTCAACGCTCGACTCCACCGAGACCAAGCAGAGCTGCTGAGCGCCGAGATCGATTTGCGGAACACCGAGCAGCTCTTCAAAGACAACGTCGTATCGGATCAAAAGGTCGCCTTGGCCAAGGCCGAGGTGGAGAAGGCGAAGGCGCGCGTCGAACTCGCAACGGCGGAGCTGTCGTTCTTGGAGATCCGCGCTCCCTTCGACGGCATCGTGGACCGCCAGTTCGAGCAGCAGGGCAGCCTCTGCGAGGAAGGCGACATCTTGACGACCGTCTCGGACAACACGGTCATGTGGGTTTACTTCAATGTGCCGGAAGCCGACTACCTCGAGTTTCAAGAAATGCGCGACCCTGCGCACAAGGAGGGGCGTCAATCGCTGAGGCTTCCAAACACGAAGATCGGGCTGCAGCTGGCGAACGGCAAGGTCTTCGATCAGGCCGCGTCCGACACCGTGACCATCGAGTCCACCTTCAACCACGAGACCGGCAACATCCACTTCCGCGCGGACTTCCCGAACCCGAATGGACTGTTGTTACACGGCCAGACTGGCACGCTCCTGCTGCGCCAAGCCTTGAAGGGCGCGCTGATCATTCCGCAGCGAGCGACCTTCGAGGTCCTCGACAAGCAGTATGTTTTTGTTGTCGGCGAGGATCAGGTCGCGCACCAGCGTTGCATCACCGTCGATCACGAGATGGACGACGTCTTCGTTGTCACCAGTGGACTCGTAGCCGGCGACAAGATCGTGCTCGACGGCGTCCGACAAGTGCGCGATGGACAGCGCGTGGACTTCGAATATCGCGACCCGAAGGTCGTCCTCGAGAACCTGAAGCACCGCGCTGAGTAGCGGATCGCCCATTCCTCACGTTGGCGGTCTCGCCACGAAAGAGCCATGTTTACCAAAGTCCTCACGCGGCCTGCACTGGCGCTCGTCACTGCGATCCTGATTCTCTTTCTCGGCGGCTTGGGAATCGCAACCTTGCCGATCGCGCAGTTCCCTGACATTGCGCCGCCGACCGTCTATGTGGCGATCGCGTATCCAGGCGCGAGCGCCAACGTCTTGATCGACTCGGTCATCATCCCGTTGGAACAGTCGATCAACGGCGTTCAGAACATGCGCTACATGGTCTCGGACGCCACGAGCGCGGGTGAGGCCACGATCCGGATCTTCTTCGAGCCCGGCACGGATCCGAACATCAACGTCGTCAACGTTCAGAACCGCGTCAACATCGTCTTGAGTCGCCTGCCGCCGCTCGTCGTGCGCGAAGGCATCTTGGTCAGTCAAGTCGTGCCGAGCATGTTGATGTACCTCAACCTGTTCAGCACCGATCCGAACACCGATCAGAAGGATCTGTTCAACTACTCCAACGTTTATGTCATGCCCTTGCTCAAGCGCATCCCGGGCATGGGCATTCCGACGAATCTCGGCAACCGCAACTTCGCGATGCGCATCTGGCTGAACCCCGAACGCATGCGTGCCTACAACGTCTCCGTCAAGGACGTGATGGAGGCGTTGGCCGAGCAGAGCATCATCGGTTCGCCTGGTCGCCTCGGCCAGGCCACCGGCATGACGTCTCAGTCCAAGGAGTATGTCCTTACGTACATAGGGCGGTACAACAAGCCTGAGCAGTACGGGAACATCGCTCTCAAGGCCACGCCCGACGGTGAGATCCTGCGCTTGCGGGACATTTGCGTGCCGCCGCGCGATGACGATCCGTCGTCTGGTGGCATCGCTCCGGAGGGTCGAGAGGCAGGCGCTGGGACGACGGCCGGCAAGTTACGCGCCGGCATCGAGCTCGGCTCAGAGTTCTTCGACATCTACTCCAACGTCGACGGCTATCCGGCAGCGTCAGTGGTATTGAAGCAAGCCCCTGGCAGCAACGCGTCGGACGTCATCGCCGAGGTCAAGCGGACGCTCGAGGAACTCCGGCCGTCCTTCCCGCCCGGCATGGACTACGAGATCGCCTACGACGTCTCCAAGTTCATCGATGCGTCCCTCGAGAAGGTGCTCCATACCCTGCTCGAGGCGCTCATCCTTGTCTCTTTGGTGGTTTACATGTTCCTCGGCGATCTGCGCTCGACGCTGATCCCGACGTTGGCGGTCCCCGTCTCGCTGGTCGGCACGTTCTTCGTGTTGAGCCTGATGGGTTTCTCCATCAACTTGATCACCTTGTTTGCCACGGTGCTCGCCATTGGTGTCGTCGTCGACAACGCCATCGTGGTCGTGGAGGCGGTTCATGCGAAGATGGCCGAGAAGCACCTCTCGCCGTACCGGGCAACCGTCGAGGTGCTCCACGAGATCAGTGGCGCGATCGTGGCCATCACCCTCGTCATGACGTCCGTGTTCGTGCCCGTGACCTTCGTCCCTGGCCCGGTCGGCGTCTTCTACCGTCAGTTCGGCGTGACGATGGCCACGTCGATCATCCTGTCCGGCGTGGTCGCGCTGACGTTGACGCCGGTTCTCTGTGCGATGCTGCTGCAGCCGCATCATGCGGCGAATAGCAATGCTGGCGATGAAGCGCAGCTAGCGAAGGCTCGGGCTTCAACGCGGCTGCGCAAGGTCCTCACCTACGTGCTGCTCGGCTTGCCGACGCTGGCCGGAATCACCTACCTCGCCTATGTGTTGTGGGGCCCGGCGGGTCTGCTGTTGGTCGTGGTGCCCTTCGTGCAGCCCTTCTTCAGCCGCGTCATCGACTCGGTGACCAACGTCTATGGGGGGCTGCTGCGCTTGATCGTCACGCGTAGGCTCTTGACGCTCGCGGCGGTCGCGGCTGTCGTGTGCGGCACCGTCTTCGTCAACGAGTCGATGGCGAGCGGTTTCATCCCGGGCGAGGACCAAGGCATTATCTATGCCGTCCTGCAGACGCCGCCTGGGTCGACCCTCGAGTACACCAACGCCAAGGCGCAGGAGCTACAGAAGATCGCCAAGTCGATCGACGGCGTGGCCTCAGTGACCTCCGTTGCCGGCTACGAAGTGTTGACCGAGGGGCGCGCATCGAACGCCGGGACCGCAATCATCAACCTGAAGCCCTGGGCCGAGCGCGACCGGACTGCCGTGGAGATCGTCGAGCGCCTCAAAGAGGACACGCTGCGCATCAGCGATGTCAAGCTCGAGTTCTTCGAACCTCCGGCGATTCCGGGCTTTGGTGCGGCGGGCGGCTTTTCGGTGCGCTTGCTCGATAAGACCCAATCCAGCATCGCTGACTACAAGCGTCTGGGGGAGGTCACCGACAAGTTCATGGAGGGCTTGCGGAAACGCAAGGAAGTCCGTGACTTGTTCACCTTCT
>CALLZN010000222.1 GCA_937858895.1 uncultured bacterium
ATCTCCGAGGGCAGACCAAGGAACCTCAGCACACGGAGCCCAACGCTGCCATGAACCAAGCAACCCTCAAAGACACCTGGAAGGACCTCCTCGCCGACTGCGATTGGATCCACGGCCTCGCCCGCGACTTGTGCGCCGACGGAGAAGACGCCGCCCAAGACACCCTTCTGCGCGTAGCAACGAGCGGTGGCCACATCCGCGCGCTGCGCCCCTTCGCGCGCAAGGTGCTCGCCAATCGCAACATCGAGAAGGCGCGTGCGGACAAGCGGCGGCAGCAGCGAGAAGCCCAAGCGAGCCGCGACGAAGGCGCAAGTCCTGACACCCACGAAGTCGTCGAGCGCTTCGAAACCCAACGCGTCGTCGCCGACGCGGTCGCCGGCCTCGAGGAGCCCTTCCGCACGACGATCCTGCGCCACTACTTCGACGCCGTCCAACTCGTGGTGATCGCGCGAGAAAGCAAGACGAGCGCAGGCACCGTGCGCTGGCGCTTGCACCGCGCCCACGAGCTGCTGCGCGAACGCCTGGCCAAGACCTACGGCAAGGAAACTTGGAAGGCAGCGCTCGCCCCGCTCGCTCTGCGCGCGCCGCAAAAGGCTGCGGTCGCGACCTCGATGCTCGGACCTGTCCTCTTGCTCACGGCGCTGGCTGCGAGCATCAGCGTCTCGCTTTGGGCCTTCGGCGTCTTTCCGGGGCGTGACGCAAACACGGCACCTGTTGCGCTCAGCACTGAAGCGAGAGACGACGGGGAAGCTGAGGCGACCCCGGCGAGCGCAGAGGCAGTCGGTGTGCGCGTCGCTGCGGCGCCGACGCGCGAGCCCGACGAGCTTCCGCAAGCAGCGCCGAGGACTGCGCCGTCCATCGAGGAACAGCACGCGACCGTCCGAGCGCGCATCATCGACTCGCAGGGTGCGCCGATCCAAGGCGCGACGCTCGCGCTCCGCGCGGCTCGCCTCGCGGGTGGCATGGAAGTCACGAGTCCCCTCGTGAAGGTCTTGCCGAACGCACGCAGCGACGCCTCCGGCGCCACGGTCCTAGCGCTGCATGCGGGGATCGCCCTCCTCGAACAGGTCGACGAGCGTCGTCGACCAGCCCCGGGTGAGCCTTGGACCCTCATCCTCGAGGCCAAGAGTCCACAACACGTCACGCAAGGAATCGACATCCACATCGCGAGCGGCGACGTCCTCGAAGTCGGCGACATCGTCCTGGCAGCAGCAACGGAGCTGCGAGGCCGCGTCGTCGACACCAAGGGCCGCGGCATCGGTGGAGCAAAAGTCGTCGTGACACTGCCGCCCTTCCCCTTCGACTACCAAGACGAGGCCGAGCGCAGCTCGGCGCCGCTCTCCGACTTCACGACGTCGACCGCGAAGTGGCTCGGCGCTGGTAAGTTCGACTTGAGCGCGGTTCCCCGAGGACCGGTCATGGTCTGGGCTGTCCTCGACGGACATCGCTCGGCCTACGCCGTCGTCGACGCGCTCGAAGCGAGCACCCAAGTCCCGGATCTCGTCCTCGAGGAGCTCGTGCAACGCAACGACACGTCCCTGCGTCGTCGCCTCGCCGTCCACGTCACGACGCCCGACGGCAAGGACGCCGCCGGCATCGCCGTGCGCCACTCGTGGGGCGACGGAAGCGGCGGAACGCACCGGACCGACGACCAAGGTCGCTGCGAGCTTCTGTGGTGGTCCAAGCCCGAAGAGGCAACCTGCAGCCTCGCGGTCATCGATGAGCGAGGCTCGGTGCTCGCGACGCGCGTCGACGCGAACGCGGGCGAATACCGCCTCCGACTCCAGGCGCCTCGCCACATCGACGTCGAGGTGACCACGACGCAGCGTGAGCCGATCGAGGAGTTCAGCGTGAGCTGGAACTTGGTCGACATGGACTTCGCGAGCTTCTATCCCGAGCGCGTCGGCGGGACACGATGCAGCACGCTCGCCCCAGTTGCGGCGTCGAAGTGGACGATCAGCGCCAAGGGGCACGGCAAGCACATCGTGCGCTTCGACGACCCAAGCAGCATTCCGAACCCGCTGCGCGTGGACCTGAGTCCGAAGCGCGGCATAAAAGGCCGCGTCGTCTCCGACGGCAAGCCGGTCGCAGGTGCCAAGGTCGAGGTCCTCGTCGTGCCCGAAGGCTGCATCACGGTCGACGGCTTCGCCTCGCGCTACGAATTGCTAGAGGGTGTCGAGACGGAGAAAGACGGCCGCTTCGATCTTCATGTCGGTGAAGCGAAGCGCTGCGCGCTCTTCGCGAGTCTTGCCGGGCGAGCACCCTTGCTCACCGAGGACTTCGACTTCGACCCGGCGATCGGTGCCCGCGACTTCGAACTCGAGCTCCTTGCGCCGAGTCGCATCGAGGGACGAGTCACGCGGACGGACGGAAGCCCGGCGGCGCGCAGCGTCATCCTACTGAACGACGGCCTCGGCCACCCACGGACGACGCTGAGCGACCTAGATGGACGCTACGTCTTCGACGACGTCGCTGCTGGCAGCTACGAGGTCGCGCAAACGGACGACACAATCGAGCCTGGCAGCTCGTATGCGAGCTACCCGGCGGTCGCGGGGCGTCGCTTCGCCGGCAACGTCGAAGTCGCTCGTGGAGAGACAAAGCGCTTCGACATCGTCCTCGCAAGCTGCAAGTTGAAGGGGCGTATCAGCACGACCGCCGCCTCGACCCCGACCTCGACTCTCGGCTACGCCGTGCAACTGAAGGCCCTGCACGATGGCCGCAGCATCGACGAGGCGAGCGTCGACGCCGCTGGCTGCTTCGAGGTCGAAGCTTCGCTACAGGGCTGCTACGAGCTGCGCATCACGAGTCTCGGCGGCCCACGCGGCCACCTCGTGCTGTCGCGCAAGATCGAGCTTCGATCCGGCGTGGTCGAAGAGACCGTGCCCCTCCAGGTCACAGCCTTCGCAAGCCGCCTCCCTGCGCCCGCGCAGAGCTACAGCGCTTGGCTCCGCACGCAGCAAGGCGCGTGGACCATCGCTACGCGCGTCCCGGTTGGCTTGGATGGGAAGTTCGCCACAGACCTGTGTCCGATCGGCAGCGTCGATGTCGTCAGCGGCTGGATGCTCGCCCAGGAAGTCGAGGCAAGCTTCGACGTCCGAGCGCCTCAGCGCCGCTGATCCGCTATCTTGGCGCCCTGCCTCCACAAACAAGGAGAGTTCACATGGCAAAGAAAATCACCCGGCATGTTCTCAGGAACGCCTTCTTCTCGAGCTTGGCCTTGCCCGTCGCAGCCCTCGCGCAAGTGCAAGCCGACTTCGACCCACCAGTGGCACTCACGAGCGACGGCGCTCCCTTCACTGGCATCCTCTTCCCGTCGCCAACCCTCCACGACCTCGATGGTGACGGCAAGCGCGAGCTCGTCATCGGAGACCTGCCAGGTCGCATCGTCTTCGCGAGGCCTGGCGACGGCATTGCCAAGTGGCAAAAGCGCGAGCCGCTCCAGTCCAACAAAAAGCCACTCAAGCTCAACAATTGGTGATGCATCGGCATGAGTCTGCAGTTTGCAGACTTCGACGCCGACGGCCACCAAGACATCGTCACCGCGACTTGGGAAGGTACGGTCTTCCTCGTGCGCGGCAGCGCGGAGGGCTGGCAGCAGCCTGAATACATCCGCGACCAGAACGGCGACCTCATCCTGCTGTCGTTTTACTACGACGTGAAAGCAAACGACTACAAAGACGTGACGCTCGAGGAAGGCGCCGTCTTGGAGAAGGACAAGCACTTGATCTCGTGCTTCGCCTACGACTGGGACAAGGACGGCGACCTCGACCTGCTGATCGGCGCGAAGACCGGTGAGCTCTACCTGCGGCGCAACGACGGCAAGGCGGGCGAAGCGCGCTTCCGTAGCAAGAGCGAGCGCCTGCAAGTCGGCGGCAAGCCGCTGACCGTGGCTGGCGGCGCGACCGCGATGCGCACGGTCGACTGGGACGGCGACGGCGCCCTCGACCTCCTCGTCGGCAGCTTCGATGGCGGGGCTTGGCTTTACCGCAACGAGAGCAGCGACGGCGAACCTGTCTACGCGAGCGCGACCAAGCTCCTCGCCGCGCCACAGAACGCAAACGGCAGCAAGGGGCCCGAGTCCGACTGGTATGTCGACGCCCAGGACGTCGACCTCGACGGTGACCTCGACCTGATCGTCGGCGGCCACTACCAAGACGTGCCGCCGGCGCGCACGCTGAGCGCAGACGAAGAGAAGCGCCTCAAAGAAGTCAGCGCCGAACTCCAAGCTTGCATGCAGGAGAACAGCAAGTTCTTCGACAAGCTCAACAGCGGCAACCTGAGCAAGGAAGAGCGCCAGGCCGAGTTCGAGAAACTCCGCGCCGATCCTGCCTACACGAAGCTCAACAACAAGATGAACGAGCTGCGCAAAGAGCAGTCGGACCTACGCCCGATGCCCAAGCGCACGTCGGGTATCTGGGTCTATCGCAACCGCGCGGTCCAGGCCGAAGGCGCAGCGCCCGCACGCAACGGCTGAGCGCAGCACGCCGCGTCGGCGCTCGAGTCTTGGTGCTCAGAAGCCGACGTTCGTGCCGCCCATGAGCCAGGACGGCACGCGCTGCAAGATCATCTCGCGCACGCGATTCTTGCGCGCCGAGAGCGTGTGGAAGACACCGCTCTGCGCGCTGATCGTGAAGTAGCGCTTGATCGAGATGCTCTTGGTCTCGAGGTCCCAAGTCGCCTTCTGCGAACTCTCGTTCGCGTCGAAGCCCTGCGACTCGGTCTGCGAATCACGGTCGACGACGCCACCGCTGTAGTCGTTGCCGGTGCGGCCGCCCGTTTGGATCTGCTGCCGCGCCGATGCACCGGTGCGCTGGCGGAACTCGACCTCGAAGGCCCAGACGTTCTTCTTCTCGCCCGTCAGGACGTAGCCGGCTGCAGCGCCGGCGCCAGCGCCGATGAGACCGCCGGTCGTTCGGTTGCCGCGCCCCGAGACCGCGATGCCGGTACCAGCGCCGGCCGCTGCGCCGATGACGGCACCGAGCTTGTCGCCCTGGAAGCGACTGTCGCCCTCCTGCATCTCGGTGATGAAGAGCGAGAACTGGGGCTTCTTGTCATTGACGCCCGCCATCGACTTGTAGCGCCCGCCCGAGGCCTTGCGCAGCTCTTCGACGAAGGAAGGGATGAAGTTCTCGTCGTCGCTCGCGAGCGTCGAGTCAATGCGCACTTCGAGGCCGCCCGGCAGGATGCTCTCATCGGGGTCCGGGGCGTCGAGGGGCTGGATCGCGCCGCCTACGGCGCCGAACTTTGCCTCGGAGGTGAAGGGACGGCTCAGGGTCTCGCAGCTCGCGAGTAGCACGAAGGTGGCGAGGGCGCCGATCGGCGCCAGACGTGGACGTTGCATGTTTCTCCTCCCGTGGATGGCGGTCGTTGATCTGGCCGCGATGACAACGGGGGCTCGCACCGGAGTCAAGGAAGGGACGGCAAGCCGCGCCTCGTGGTCCGTGGTCCGCGGCTGAGACCGGGATCACGACGCCCCATATGTTCGGCCTTTGTTTGGTATCCTGCCGCCATGGTGGAAACTCACAGCCCAGGCGGCCCGCGGCGCAAGCTGCGCGCGCGCTCCTTGATCCTGCACCTCGACATCGACGCCTTCCTCGCTTCGGTCGTCCAGTTGACCGAGCCGGCATACTTCGGCCGCCCGCTCGCGGTCGGCACTGGCGTCGTCGCCTCGCGCTCCTACGAGGCCAAGCGACGCGGCGTCGAGACGGCCATGCCGCTCAGCGAGGCCAAGCGCCGTTGCCCCGAGCTCCTCGTCCACGAAGGCGATGCGGGGCTCGCGCTGCGCTTCCGCCAGCGCGTCGGCGACATCGTCGGCCGCTTCGCTGCGCGCGTCGAGTTGACTTCGCTCGACGACATGTACGCCGAGCTCGGACAAGCCCAGGGCCAAGTCGATGCCATCGAAGTCGCGTCGCAGATCCGCGCCACCGTGCGCCGCGAGACCGGGCTCTCGGTCGCCCAGGGACTCGGCGCGACCAAGACCCTCGCGCGCCTCGCGACGACCAAGTCCAAGCCCGGCGGCATCTACTGGATTCGACCCGGTAGCGAGCAGGACTTCCTCGACCCGCTGCCAGTCGCGATGTTGCCGGGCGTCGGTCCGAAGACCGCGGAGACCCTGGCCACCTATCGCATTCGCAGCATCGCCGAGCTGCGCCTCGTCGATCGCGAGCTCCTCGTCGAGACCTTCGGCGCCCGTGGTGAAGAGCTCTACTTCAAGGCGCGCGGCCTGCCCTGCGGCGCGGCCGATCGCTTGCGCGAACTCGACGTCGAACACGGTCGACCGGGCGGATCGTGGGGCGAGACTTCCGACACGAAAGAGATCCATCGCACGACGAGCCTCGCCGATGCGACCGCTGATCCCGCACAGCTGCGCGCCATGCTCGCCTACCTCGTCGATCGCGCGGCCAAGGCCCTGCGCGATCGCGGGCGTGTCACCGGCCGCCTCGATGTCGTGCTCGGCCTCGCGAGCGGTGGTCCGAGCGAGCTCGAGGCCCGCGAGCGGCCGCGCCGCAGCCCTGTGTCCTTGGAGCGCGGCGTCGCCATCGCCCCACCGAGCGCGACGACGCGCCTCCTGGTCGCGAGGGCGAATGCGCTGGTCGAGAGCCTGCTCGACGAACATCGCTGCCTCGTCCGCCTCATCGGCGTCCGCCTCGGTCGCTTGTGCATCGCTGCGCGCGGCCACCAGCAACGCTTCTTCTTCGGCGAGGTCGATGACCAGGAGGACATGCGCGGCCAGCGCATCGACGCCGCCCTCGACCGCTTGCGCGAGCGTCATGGCTTTGCGGCCGTGATCGCCGGCGAGGCCAATGCGCTCCGCGGCAGCCTCGCCCTCGGGCGCGACGGCTTCAAGCTGCGCACGCCTTCGCTCACGCTCTGACCGAACCCTGATGTTGCAAAACTCCGCGGACGGAAACCGGCAACGCTTCGCGTTGCCTCGCGCGATAGCACGTTTCTCGCGGCTGTGCTCGGAGTCCGCGTTCCTCACTGACCGAACGAAATCGCGACTCTGCACTTTCGATGAGGGCCGACGAGTGTCAGGCTCCGCATGTCCATGAAGCCACTGCAGCATCGAAGCATACGTCGAAGGCCTTCCCCAGCGATCTGGATCGCGCTGGGCCTCGGTGCTTGCTCCACGCTTCGCGAGCATGCACTCGATACGCTGCGCGACCTCGAAGGCAAAGAAGGCGCCAGGCAACAGAGTCTCGCCGAGGTCGGGCAGGCGCGGCTCAAGCGCCATCCACGCGAGCTCGACTTCGCGTGGACCGCGCGCTTCGTCGAAGACGACGAGGCGCCTCGTCGCGCCTACCAGGTCGAGCTGCACGCGCGGAATGACGGCACTTCGCCCTGCGTGCTCGCCTTCGAGCGTTGGACGCTGCGCGACGACACGGGAACGACCTTCCGCTGCCGCGCCATGCAGCGCTGGGATGAGGATTCCGAAACTTGGCAGCCCTTCGACGGCGTCCTCCAACCTGCGATGCAGGCCATCGTCTCGACGGAGTTCCGCGTGCAAGCGAGCCACGATCACGCGCACGTCATGCGCGTCACCTTGCACTGGAGCTATGACTTCGCCGGCCAACGGCAACTCGTCGCGACGAGCTTCAAGAGCCGCTGAGCGGAGCGAGCTTCAAGACCCGCTGAGCGGAGCGACGACGTCGTGTCTATTCCCTGCGCCGCCTTTCGAAGCGCACGATCGCGGGCCGGAGTTCGGCGCTGCTTTCACAGACCTCGCCGAGCTTGATCTCGTGAATGGTGGCCCGCAGGCGCGCTGCGCCATCTTCTTGCTCGGCGACCGTTTCGAGTTCGAGCACGTAGACGTCATGGTCGCCAGGCACGACCGTCCCAGCCATGCGCCCGCCCAAGAAGCCGAAACCAAACGCCACGGCGCCGCTGTCCGCGCGCCAGACGAAGCGATGGGTCGCGTGCGCGAAGGCAGACTTGCTGATGTCCTTGTTGGGCAGGGCCAGGACCCGTCGACCCGATGCCGCGTCGTAGAACTCGATCGCGCCGTCCGTGCTGAGCACGAGCAAGTTGCCGTCGGGCGAGAACTCGTAGCCCCAGATCGACTTCTCGGCGCACAAGACGCGCTGGCCATTCTCGTCGACGACGACGATGTCACGCAGCGGCGGCAGCTTGCCACGACGCTCGCGTCCCTTGGCTTCGCCGAGGAAGGCCAGCGCGTCACCGCGGTTGGCGAAGCGCGGTTCGCGGACTTGCCCCTCGTAGTCGACGCAGTCGCGCGCGATCTTCGTCGCGACGTCGATGCAGCGAAGGCGGGAGCGCCCATCACGATCCACGAGGTAGACGATGCGCTTGCGATCCTGGGACCAGGACAGCGACGTCACGCGGCCGTCTTCGATTCTCAGGCGCGTCTCGCCTGAACCGTCGGGCAAACACGAGTAGAGCTCGGACTTGCCATCTGCTTGCTTCGTGAAGGCGACGAGCTTGCCGTCCGGCGACAGGCTGCGCAGGTAGCTGACAAGCAAGCGACGCCCGATGTGCGGCGAAGCGCGCTCGATGCGCGACGCTTGGTCCGCACCGTTGCCCAAGAAGCAGAGAGCATCCTGCGCGATCTCGCCGTCCTCTGCTGCTTGCGCGAAGCGCGATTCGGACTCGATCGACACACGCAAGACGTGGTGAAGCGCGCGTTGCTTTTCGCCTTGGTCGACTTCGATCGCGGTCGCTTGCGCGCACGCGCGTCCAGCGACGCTGTTCACGACGCCGCATGTGACGACGCATGTGACGACGCTGGTGGCGACAGCAACGAAAACGGAGAGAGCGAAGGCTGGTCGTTGTGTTGTCTGCATCTGCGGAACTTGCTCGAAGGATGGTGCGATTTCACGGCCCAGCCTACGCCATGCGCAGGCGCCGCAAGCGCCGCATGCATCGCATGCGCCGAAGCGCACGGCGACAAAAATCTCAATGCGTGCGTCACCCTCGGAGTTGGCCGTCGCTCATCCAGGCAAGTTCCACTTTCTGGATAGAACCATGAGTCAAGCACCACACATCTTCCGCTGGTCGTCATTGCGACGCGGACTCCCCACCATGCTCTGCGGCCTTTGGGTCGCCACCGCGGCGACAGCGCAACGCGAAGCCGCTCCCGTCATGAAGCCCGCGATCCCCGAGCCCGTGAGGCTCGACACGACGCAAGGCAAGGAAGCCGTCGGCGTCGCAGGGCCGATCTTCGAAGTACCGGGCGATGAACCCGACTTCCGCCCCTTCCGCGAAGTCGACGTTGCTGAAGGCAGCGGCCTCGAGCGCACGATCGAAGCGGTCGGCGACCCCTACGTCCTCGCGACGCCAGCCGGCGACTTCAAGCCGAGCAAGGGCGTCGACCCGCGCATTCGCCTGCTCGAGGGCGAGACCGTCTTCGGCTACGTCATGGTCGAAGGCCGCATGAACAAGAGCGGTCGTCGTCAGGCCCTCGAGGCCCTCGGCGTCGAGATCCTCGGCGTCCACACCTGGCAGTGCTGGGTCGCACGCTTCCCGAAGGCCATCGCCGACCGCCTCGTCGCCCTCGACTTCGTGCGCTGGGTCGGCATGGCCCAGCCCTGGCAGAAGGTCGAGCCGCGCCTCGCCGAGCGCTTCGCGCAAGGTGCGGACGGCGACCTCGTCCCCGTCGAGATCAGCACCTTCGTGAGCGACATCGGTCCCTTGACCGAGCGCGTCAAAGAAGGCGCGCCCCTGACCGGCATCCAAGACGGTCCGATCACCGAGGCGATCACGAAGGTCATTCCGAATGGTCCCTTCCAGACCGCGCTGATGGCGGCCGGGATGCGCTTCGACGGCTACACGGATGTCGACAACGTCCACATCTTCCACGGCAAGATCACGAAGGCGGACCTCGCCAAGATCGTCGAGCTGCCCTTCGTGGCCTACGTCGAGATCAAGCCCGAGCACAAGCTCACGCACGACCAGTCGATGAGCATGACGCACCAGGACCTCGTGCGCGCGAGCTACGGCGGACGCGGCGTGACGGTCGGCGTCATTGACACTGGTTACTACTACCAGCACCAGGACCTGAGTTCGCTGGCGGTCGGTTGGAGCAACCCAGCGTCGGGGCCTTGGGATGACACGCACGGCCACGATTCGCACGTTGCGGGCACGATGATCGGTCGTGGCATTGCCGATCGACGCTACAAGGGCGGCTTGCCGACGACAGCGACCGATGGCACGGATCGCATCTTCGTGGGTCGCTACTTCGATGGTTCGGGTACGGCGATCGGCAACGTCGCGGACCTCTACAACGCACTGCGTTCGGACTACACCAACAGCGGCCTCACCTCGCCACGGCCTAATGCGATCAACAACAGTTGGGGCGCCTACAGCTCCGCGGGCTTCAACGGCGCCGACGCGGGATCGCGCACCGTCGACGGCTACATCTGGTCCTACAACCAGCTCTATGTCTTCGCGGCTGGCAACGAAGGTGCGACAGCAAAGATCCGCAGCCCCGGCACGGCCAAGAACACGCTGACCGTCGGCGGCACCCAGGACTACGCGTCGGGATCGACGAACGCTGGTGACGTCTACAGCGCCTCGAGCGGCGGTGGTGTGACCGACGGTCGTCGCAAGCCCGAGCTCTGCGCACCCGCGACCATCGTCACCTCGGTGCGCGCTGGAACCACGAACCAGTACCGCAACATGTCCGGCACGAGCATGGCCGCGCCGCACGTGACCGGCATCGCCGGCAGCGCGGTCGACGCCTACACGAGTTACTTCAACTACATCCCCCAGCGCCTCAAGGCCCACCTCATCGCCGCGACCGAATGGCAGGGAGCGCCCGGATCTTCGAGCGGCTGGTTCGGGACGCGGCTCGGCATGGGTCAGATCAACGCGCGCAAAGTCATCGGCAGCAGCGAAACGACTTGGTGGACCTGGGGTGGGGTTTCGACCGCAACGAACGGGTTCACGTATCGCTCGGACGTCGCAGTCCCAGCCGACGCCGAGAACATCAAGTTTGCTGGCACTTGGCATGAAGGCGCGGCTTCTGCCGCGGCCACGAAGGCTCGTATCAACGACGTTCGCTTCATGATCGACGTCGCGCCGTTCGCGGCATCGCCGACTCCTGGCACCGGTGACATCCTGCTGTCGAGTTCGGCGGACAACATCTTGACCGCGGCACGAGCCGGCTCGGCATTGGCCTCCATGCGCGGCCAGAACGTCCGCATCTGGACCTGGGGTGCCAGCATCTCCTCGACGGTGCGCCCGGCCTGGACCTTGCTCATCGATCGTGACGTGCCAGCTTCGACCTCGACGCTCGCTGGTTCGACGAGCACGACCCGGGTTCGTCCGAGCACGGACTTCACCGCGACGCTCACGCTCACGACGCCTACCAACGTCCTCGACTTCGACAACGCCCGCCTCTGGCTGACGGCGCCGAACTTCACGCTCGTCAACATGAGCCGCACGACCCTCGACTCGGTCTTGCAGTCCTACACGTCGGGCCACACGTCCTCGCCCTATCCTTCGCTCACGAACGGCATGGTCGTCGGTGCGGGCACGACGCGCAGTCTCGCTTGGACGGTGCGTTCGCCAGCGACGAGCGGCTCCTACACCTTGACGGGCAACTCCTACTCGCACCCAGCCGCCACGCGGACCGTGTCGCTGCCGGTCTGCGTCGACGGGCTCGCGCCGGCGACGGTCGCGAACCTGCGAAGCACGAGTCACAGCATCAACACATGGTCTGCGAACACGACGCTCGCCATGGCCTGGAACACAGGTGTCGACAACGGCTGCGCCGGTATGGCCGGCTTCGCGACCCGCACGGACCTGAACGGCGCCGTCACGCCGACGACGCGCAACCTCGGCAACGTGGCCTCGCAGAACGTCGCGGTCTCGGCCAACACGCGACCCTACTGGTTCGCAGCCCGCGGCGTCGACAACGTCGGCAACTTCTCCAACTCGACAGCCGCGTCGGGTCCCTACTACATCGACAACGTCGCGCCGGCTATCTCCGCGATTACGATCAACGACAACACGAGCACGACGAACTCGCTGCGGGTGACAGTCAAGGTGACTTCGAGCGACGCGCACAGCGGCGTCAACCAGATCCGCTTCTCCTCGAACGGTTCGACTTGGTCGGCCTGGCAGGCGCTCGCGACGTCCTACACCTACGACATGTCGACGAACGGCGGCAACACGGCGCAGGGCACGAAGAGCGTCTACGCCCAGGTCCGCGACAAGGCCGGCAACAGCTCGGCGTCCCTCCGCGACACCATCGTCTACGACTCGCTCCCGCCGGTCGTGACTCTGGTCCAACTCGGTGGCGGCGCAGCGGCGACGGCGACCATCAACACGACGGTCCGCACCACGGGCAGCGACGGTCCGGTCCAGATGCGCTTCTCGAGCGACAACGCCACGTGGTCGGCTTGGGTCGCCTACTCGACGGCGGCCATGCCCTACGACCTCTCGAGCAACGGTGGCAATACGGCGCTCGGCACCAAGTCTTGCTACGTCCAGATGCGCGACGCAGTCGGCAACACGAGCGCGTCGGTTCGCGACACGATCGAGTATGTCGGCACGCCGAGCCTCGCGAACTTGTCGCCAGCCTCCGTCAACGTCGTCAACAAGCAGGCCATCCGCCTCAACGGCAACAACCTGAGCGGCGTCCGCTCGGTGACCTTCGGCTCGGCGACGATCACGTCGACCGACAACCAAGACTGGTCGCGTGGCTACTTCCGCATCGTCAGCAACACGGCGATCGACCTCTACGCACCCCAGGCACAGGCACCTGGTAACTACAGCGTGCGCGTCTCGAACGGCGTCGTCTCGAGCAACAACTTGACGGTCAACGTCGTCCACAACGCGACGCCCTTCGCGGGTTCGCCGCAGCGCACGCAGCGTGGCCGCACGATCGACGTCCACATCCACCGCGGCAACCGCCCCGGGACGACGATCTCGATCCTGACGATCAGCGGCTCGGGCCTGCCGCTCAACATCCCGGGCCTCGTCAACCTTGGTCACGGCGGTAATGGCTCGACCCTCCTCCGTCCCAACCCCCCCGTTAGCCCCGTCCGGTCCCCCCACATCTCGACGCATACGGCGAGCTTCCCGGTGCCCACCCCGACCACGCTGCCGGCGGTGCCGCTCTACTTCGAGTCCCTGCTGCTCGACACTCTGAACCCGGACGCCAAGCCGATCCCGAGCTCGGGCGCGACCTCGACCCAGCTCTTCTGAGCCCCGGCTTCAGAGACAACACGTCTGCCTCTGGCAGCGGGGTCCGGCGCACGCCGGGCCCCGCTGCTTTTTCATGGCAGGTCGTTGCGCAGCGCGTTCGGATGCCAAGACCGAAGAACGGCCCCATCACGGAAGACATCGAGGACGCCGATCGCTGCCGGCGCAAGATTGAGCGCGGGCGCGCGCGCGAGCCCGAGGCCGAGCAAGCGAGCCGCGAAGCCACCGAGCAGCGGCGCGGTGGCGACGAAGACGATGGTCTTCCCTTGCAGGTCTTCGACGATGTCGGCCCAGTAACCGAGCGTGCGATCGACGGCGTCGCTCAGGCTCTCGCCAGAAGGCGGCGCGTACTGGCCATAGGCCGCGAAGAACTCGCGCACGAGCTCGGGCGCTTCGCTCTGCAGCTGCGCCCAAGCCTTGCCCTCCCACGCGCCGAGCCGCTGGCCGAGCAAGGCATCGGCTGCGATCACGTCGAGGCCTCGGTCGAAAGCGATGGCGCGCGCGGCCTCGAAGCAGTGCTTGGCCGGCGAAGCGTGCACTTCGTCGATCGTCAAGTCGGCGAGGGTGCGCAGGACCTCGACGCTCTGCTGCATGCCGCGGCGCGACAAGGTCGCGTCGCCCTGACCCAGCGCCTGCCCGCGTTCGGGGTCGTTGATCTCGGGATGACGGACGAGGACGAGGCGTGCGTGCTGGGTGGGCTCTTCGAGCATGGGCGCAGCCTACGTTTCGAGGGCCAAGAGCGCGAGCGCCAGCGCCGACTGAGCACCGTGGTCGACGAGTTCGGACGGGACGATAGCCAGGTGGGCACAGGTCAGCGCGAGGGCTTCGGCCTCGAGGACCGCGCGCGCTGGCCCGATGAAGAGCTCGGGCCACGCGCGACCGATGGTGCCGAGCACGAAGAGCTCGGGCTCGAGGATGTCGGCGAGCAAGGCCATGAGCTGGCCGAGGCGCCGCGCGGCGCGCTCGATGGCGCGCTTTGCTGCCGGGTCACCACGGCTCGCGGCGGCGCAGAGCGCTTGCGCGTCGATGCTCACGAGCGAGGC
>CALLZN010000223.1 GCA_937858895.1 uncultured bacterium
ACGTGTTACCTATGTCCCCGGTCATAGGTGTTACCTATGTACCCGGGTCGGACCCCTCAACGTATCGGATCACAGGGTCCGCACCCACCTGCACCAAGATCTCATCGCCGATGACCTCAATCGTGCAATCAAAAGCATTGCCTTGCCGCGCCTCTGACCATCCAAACTTCGTCTTGCGCAGCCTGGTAGTTGTCGCACCCGTTGTACGCATCCTCATCGCGATCACTTGTGCATCGCGAACCTCCTTCGAGCCGCCGACTTTGCGTGGCTCGAACACCGGGGACGAACCGCTAGGCCGACGCGGCTCGTTCGCACTATGCATATCCAACAACCATGAACACACAACGAGGCCACTAACAGCTGCCCCGATGAACAACAGAATTCTAGGCATCATTCTTGGCACGACATCCCCTAGGACTGACATCTTTGATCAGCGCATGCACGCACTTGATCGAGTGCCCTCGCTATGTTGAGCGATGACGCAGGCAGCCACTGCCGTCGGATCGCCCGCAGGTTAGCCTGCCCCTGAACGTCAAATCGTTCCGGTCTGTGGCAACTTGACCTCATGCAGATGCGACAGTAGCGGCATGACTCTTCAAGCTCAGTTCAGCTTCATCATTGCCGCGTGCCCGAGCCCAGGCAGGCCATAGTCTGCAGAAATGAAGTGGGCAGTCGTCGGATTGACAACACCATAGACTTGGATATTCCTGCATGCTGGCGTCTTCCCAGTCCCGACGCGTGATGCCAAGACCGGAGTCGACATCATGGCGCCAAGCTCGGGCCAGACGAGTTGCTGATAGATCACCTTCCCAACCAGGGACTTTGGCACATCCATGACGTCAATGGTGTCCACCACTCCGTTCGCATCCGTGACAACGGGATACACGATATCTGGGCTGATGTACAGGCTGAAGTTTCCGACGCATCCAGGGACGGGAAACTCTATCGGTAGGACACGACCGCCCCATTTCGTCCCTGGGCCGTTGAATCCGAGTATCGCCAGCAGGGGCCATGACTTGAGCCTGCTCGACTGGAACGTCGACTTGTAAGGCGCACCGGGATGCATGACGGTTGACCAGGCCGTCGTGTTGCCGTACCACTTCCAGCAATCTGGTTTGGCCACAGGGTTCTGAGCTACAAAACCACCGAGATCGTTCTTGGACCAATCAGAAGTCCACATACCACGAAAGCTCTGAGAACTCGCTGTGCAATACCAGTCGACGCAGAGAGACTGCGCTGCCGTCTTCGCATCCCACACGAAAGGCCGTGAGAGCTTGATCGGTAACCACTCATTGTGCCCGAATGGCTGCCAGGGCAAGGTCGCCTTGCCGCGAAACACCTCCAAGTAGTCAGGTCCATGGTTTGCAGCGATTGTCGTGGACATCGTCAGCACTGTGGAGCGCGACGAGGACAGACCGATGACCAAATCAAGGATCGTTCCGTAGGTAGGCTTTGCCAGCTCGAACTGAAGATTACGACGAATCGACAACTCGGCAATCACGATCCTCGTAGGCAGCGTCGAGCGATCGTACATTAGCTGTACGAATGCTGGCATCGGCAACAACGCAGTCGGAACCATCACGGGGGAGGTCAGACGTTGTGGCGCGAATGCCGGAGCCTCGAGATCAGGTATCACGTGGCCGCTTCGCAGCTCGGTTCCAGCTACGCCTTGGCACAGGACCCGATGGGCTGCCACAAAGGTGGCATTTAGACAAACAGTCACTACTAAGCTGGCTCTGATCATTGGTCGATCTCTCATCTTGTACTCGGCGATCGAAGATGCGTCCCAACAATCAGCCAGCGCATGCCTAGGAGCACAGGAAGGCCGATCATCGCGACGCATTTATTCAACCATCATAGGGGATTGCAGAAGAACGTGCCCTCACATAGGTAGATGGTGGGACCAGCACAGTACCAGCCAAGCTGGTACGTCAAGCCCGCTGTTCCAGGCTCTCCGCATGCGAAGTTGTCTACACTCGGCACGGAGACGATGAATGGAACGGGAACCGGAGTCGGCGACAAGCCGCTCGTGCTTGGAAAGGCCCAAGCGGCTTGAATTCCGCAGCTTGTCGTCAGGGTTAGGTTGCCGGCCACGGAACACTGACCCGATGACGATGTCGATGTGCAGATCAGGTTATTTGCCACGGTCCCCCCAGCCGTCGGAACGTCAAACGGCAAGTTCCCGCCCGTGCCGTTGACGAACGTGCAGCTGCACGGCGACACCGGTGGATTCTGAGCGAACAACGCAACACCGCGATCGATGTGCACCGCTGCTACCGTGCAAAGCGCCGCGGCTATGAACACGAGAACATGCTTCATCATTCTTCTCCTTTCTCTTCTCTCTTGCGCCACCATCCATGCGGCGCGGGTCGATGCATGGGAAGGAACTACTCAAAGGCAGCCATGCCTACCTCTGAATACAACTTTGCTATCCAACGCCTCACGGCGGCTTGTCGCGCAATACATGCATGCTGATGCGACTGCCGCAACGAGTGATACTGCGGGTGGTCGCGCCACAGCACCGTGACGAACGTGACCTCCTCATGATTGGATGGGTTCGCGAATGAGAGCACGAGCCCCTGGTCACTTTTGGCCAAGTCCGCCCGACGCTCCTCCATCTGCTTGTATACCGGGGACGAGCTACCGACCACGACTGTAGCAAGTGCTGGGTCGCGCGCGGCCTCCTTGAGGATGCGTTGTTCATCCACGTGCATGAGGTAGGCAGCATCTTTGATGCGTTGAGTGTTCGCGGCGATATCCACGTCCAGTTGCGCCTTGCGGGATACACTCAGCCGCGACTCCAAGGAGTCACCTTTGCCCATGGCAATCAGGCTCTTGACCGACTCAGGAGTCATATCTCCTGAATATGAAGGCTTACTCCACATCGTCCACACGCGCATGGATCTGTCCTCAGACTCTTTCGGAGGAACTCCATCACTGACAATGTCAAGAGGCACACTGTCAAAGACAGGACTCGTGCTGATCGCTGTATTGCTGGCTCGAGGCTGCCTTGCCATCAACAAGGCGACGATCCCGCCTACAATACACCCGAGAAGCAGCGTTAGCGTGAGACGCAACATCAATGAGCTCCTTGCACGTGAACAGTCAGAGGGCAGGCGACTTCGTACGACTCAGATACATCGGCGCGCAAGAACATGGTGCCCACGTAGAGGCAGGGAGCGCTTGCCGTGACGCGCAGTGTGATATCGGAAAGACCACCGTCGCAGATCAATTTGAGGCTAGTAGGTTCAGGCTCGGGGTCGAAGCGGACTTGTGGCGTGCCCGTCACTACGTCAGCAGCGCCCTGCAGCGATAGCTTGCGCTCAAGCTGTTGTCCTGCCTGCATTGCGAGCGCTATGCTGCTTGGCTGCACGCTTCGCGGCGCCGTGACGCGCACATCAACATCACGGACAGCGAACCACTGATATGTGGCTCCTCGCTCTTGAAGAGGGAGATACAGCTTGGCTTGAATCGTCCCCGTGACTAAAGGGCACGAACATACGAGTGTCGCCGTTGAGTCGCTGCCTGAATTGCTGATCACGCACAGCTCTGCACGACTCGTCTCCACAGGGAGGTCAAACGCGAAGCCTGGGGGAAGGTCAATGCTTCTCCGCACTTGGCCTCCGACCTGCCCTTCCAAGAAATGTTCGCGCATATGCAAAGGCGACAAGGCTTGCACAGTGCACATCAGCCAGTGGCGCTCAATCGATAATGAGCCATCTGGCTTGTAGAACTGTAGATCGAGAAAGTCCTGACGATCACCGAGCCCCTTCGGTGAATACTGAACGCGCACTTTTGGCACTTCACCACCGAGCGGCTCGCCTTCTAATATGTGACTTCCATCTTCCCGAATCAGCACGAGATTCGCACAAACGCAAGACGGGTGCGCACCTGCCCACCGGTATCCGATCGGCCGAGCGGCCAAGGGAAAAACTAAACGAACTGCGCTACCTTCGTAGCAGGCGCCCAAATCGTGTCGCGTCGAACATGCTTCCGCATCCGCGCGATCCGCGTCGCAGGCACTGGCCCCAGCCCATGCACAGACTATTCCAAACGCAGCCACCGCTGCTCGATGCAGGCGCCGTTGCCCGTGCTCATGCTCGGGTCGGGTCGGGTCGGGTCGGGTCGCATGCTGATGCACCTCCAGCGACATTGAGCGTAGCGGCCCGCCTGCATGCGTCAAGAAGCCATGTTGGAATTCTAGTGAGGATATGTTCCGCAGTTCGGCGAGCAGCTCCGTCGGCTTTGATGTGTGATCGTGGCCTCAGTGCGGCGCATGCACAGGGCAGCGAACACGGCAGATCTGCGGCGGAACCCCTGCTAGCGGTCCGCGTTGGGCCCGCGCTTCGGCCGGGGGGTTTGCCCCTGGAAACCACGCTGGATCGACGGAGAGTTTCTTCGATGCGCACGCTCGCCATCGCGACGACCCTATTCGCAATCGCCCTGCCGTATACGGCGCCGGGGCCCCGCCTCGCCTCTGACGACACGATGGCGAGGGTTCATGACCGGCAAGGCATGGCTTTCTTCCGCCCCCTTGCCAGCGAGCGCTGGACGCCAGTCGATCGGCGCACGCGCTTGCGGGTTGGTGACTCGCTCCGCACCTCGGCCCGAGGGGCCAACGCGGTCGAAGTGGGCCTCCGAGGCGGGGAAAAGCTGGTCGCAGGCCCAGGCACGCTGCTGCGCCTCGTCGACGAAACGACGATCGAAGTGGTCAGCGGCGACCTCGAGGTCAGTCCTGCCGAGGCAGGTCCGGGCGCGGCGAATCCGGGCAAGAAAAAGAGCGAGCTCACCCTGCGCGGCATCGGCAACTTCGAGCGACAGCTCGACCAAAAGCTCATCCTGCGCGCCGGCGCGGGCAAGACCGAAGTCCTCGATCACGCGCCGCGCTGGCTCGAGGGTTACCGCGCGTCGGCGACCAGCGAATGGCTCGGCTCGCTCATCGCCAAGGTCGATGGCCGCGACGTCTCGCTGACGCTCGGTTCGATCAAGATCTCGGTCGAGATCCGCGACCAGATCGCGCGGACGACGATCGAAGAGGCCTTCGTCAACAACACGAAGCACACGCTCGAGGGCGACTTCCGCTTCCCGCTGCCGGCCGACGCGTCGATCTCGGGCTTCGGCATGTGGATTGGCGACGAGCTCGTCGAGGCCGACATCGTCGAGAAGCAGCGCGCGCGCGCAATCTACGAACAGATCCTGCGTGAGAAGCGCGACCCGGGACTCCTCGAGTGGTCGGGTGGCAACCTCTTCAAGGCGCGCGTCTTCCCGATCTTCCCGCACTCGCAGAAACGCATCCGCATCCGCTACACCCAGGTCCTCCCGCTCGAAGGGCGCACGATCCGCTACAGCTACCCGCTGCGCAGCGAGATGCTCGCCAAGACGCCGCTGAAGGAGCTCGTCGTCGATGCCAAGATCTGGTCGACGACCAAGATCAGCAAGGTCGAGTCTCCGACGCACGCGATGCAGACGAGCAGCGATGGCGAGACGGCGTCTGCGCGCTTCGAGGCCCAGGACTATGCGCCGAGCGGTGACTTCGAGCTGCGCACAGAGCTCGCTGAGGTGCCACCGCTGCGCGTCGTCGCCCACCAGCGCGGGACCGACGGCTACTTCATGGCGCTGCTCAACGCGCCACGGAGCGACGGCGGGACCCTGGACACGACACCCGAGGGCAAGGCCATCGAAGTCGTCGTCGTCGCCGACGTCTCGGGCTCGATGGCGCGGGCGACCCGCATCGGGCAGCATCGCTTCGTCGAAGGCCTGCTCAACTTGCTGGGCCCGAACGATCGCTTCCGCATCGTGACCGCCGATGCCGACGTGCGCGCCTATCAGGAGACAGCGAGCGAAGCGAAGCCGACCGCGATCACCGAGGCCATGACTTGGCTCGACTCGCGGATCTCGCTTGGTTGGACGGACCTCGACGCGACCTTCGAAGCGATCGCGCGTCTCGACGCGACTCCGAGCGAGGGCCGCGACCGGGTCGTCGTCTACGTCGGCGACGGCATCCACACCGCAGGGGATGGCGACTCGGCTGCTCTGGCCGCACGACTCCAAGCTCGCTACGCCAGGACGAAGGCGAGCTTCCACGCGGTTGCAGCATCGTCGAGCTACGAGACGGCAGTGCTCGAGTCGATCGCGCAGCTTGGCAGTGGCACGATGCGCGTGCTCGACGAGAGTGACCCGAGCGGCACCGCGGTCGCACTCCTCAGGGAAGCGCGCAGTCCGGCCATCGAGGAGCTCGAGATCCGCTTCGAGGGTTTGCAGACGGCGCGCGTCTATCCGGCCACCTCGAAGCGCCTGCCCGAGGGCATGCAACACACGATCCTCGGTCGCTACTTACCGAGCGCGACAATTCGGAGCGTCCGGGTCAGCGGCCGCGTCATCGTCACGGGCAAGCAGGACGGCAAGCCGCTGCGCTTTGAGCAAGCCGTGACCTTGGCGGCGGACAAGGGCCAGTCCTTCGTGCCGCGCCTCTGGGCGCGCCGTCACATCGACCAGCTTTTGGCCGAAGGCGGTGAGCAGAGCAAGGCCAACGTCGTCGCGCTCAGCAGCGAGTTCGGCATCATGACGCCCTACACGAGCTTCCTCGTGCTCGAGAACGACGAAGACCGCGAACGCTTCGGCGTCGAGCGCAGCATGCACATGCGCGACGGCGAAGACTTCTTCGCGGCAGCGCGCGACCGGGCGACCGAGACGCTGTTGCGAGAGCAGCTCGCCAAGGCTCGTGGCTGGCGCCTCGAGCTGCAGCGACACATGTATCGCGAACTCAGCGGGCTTGGCCGTGCCCTGCACGTCGCCCTCGCTGAACAGGTCGGTTCGCACGATGTGTCGATCGTCGATGCGCTCGGTGCCTCGCAGCTCTCCAAGGATGAGTGGGCCAACAGCATCGTGACCGAAACGCGAGGCAGTCGATCGCAGCTCGGCCGCATGCGTCTCGCCGCTGATATCCAGTTCGACTCGGCAGAGATGGCACCAACGTCAGCAGCGCATGAAGTCGAAGAGGGCCGGACTGCCGTCTCCGGGTCCAGGGACGAGGCGCTAGGCCTCGACTTCGACAGAGAGCGTGCCTTCGAGCGAGTTGCCGAG
The DNA here is from genome assembly GCA_937858895.1 of uncultured bacterium. Classification (GTDB taxonomy): domain Bacteria; phylum Planctomycetota; class UBA1135; order UBA1135; genus JACKHW01. The sequence continues at coordinate 7,084 of CALLZN010000223.1, forward strand.
GAACCTGCTGAGGAAAGCAACGACGACGCGAGTACGCTTGGTCAACCGTCCTTCCGCCGGCGCGCCAACTTCACCCCGCCGGCCACGGGCGGCGGCGGCTTCGGCTATCTGAGCGAACGGCAGCGGCACGGCCCCGCTTCTCCTGGACCCGGTCGACGCCAGGTGACGGCCAAGCCGACCCTTGCGACGCTCGGTTTCCCGTCGTTGGCGCCCGTGCCGACAGATGAAGCCGAGCTCAACGTCAAGATCGAAGACGAAGTCACACGCCGCGTGCTCGAGGCGCTCGACCGCCGCGATCGCCTTCTCAGTGCCGCCGCGGGGGCGCGCTTCCGCGTGCTCGACGAGAACATTCATTCGGTGCGCAAAGCAACGTCGAGCACGCGCACGACCGAGGCAGTGTGGAGCACGGATGGCTGGCTCACGCGGACACGCAGCGGCCTCCAGGAACCCTACGAGGCCTGGTTCGCGAAGGGCGAGGTCGGCTCCTTGCTCCTCGGCCGCCTCCTCGGCCGTCGACGCAAAGCCGTCGATGCCGATCGACGCGCTTTTTCACTGCCGCTCTTGGATTGGTCGTTCTCCGATCCCGAGCGCAGCTATGCGCGGGCGTCCTTCGAGCGACGCGGGGTGCCCAATGACCTTGCCCTGTGGGTGCTCGACATCCGCCCACGCGACGGCGCTGCGCAGCCGAGCGACGAGCGCCGCATGCTGCGCGTCACGATCGACCACGTGCGAGCGTGCATCACCGAAATCCAAGAGTTCCGCGGTGAGCGCAAGGTGCAGACGCTGCGCTTCAGCGACTTCGTCAAAGCGCTCGGCAGCGAATGGGCGACGCGGACCGAGGTCTTCGACGAGGACCAGCGTCTCGTGCGCAGGATCTCGTTGCAGATCGACGAGCTCAGCGCCGACGCCGCGCAGGCAGAGCTGGTCGATGCGCGTCAGCGCGACGCCAAGGCGATCTATGCGCCAGCCCGCGACCCTGGGCTCGACGACGCAAAGGAAGCGCACGCCAAGGGCAACGCGACCGCCATCGACGAGTTGCTCCTCGCCGCCCACCAGGGCAGCAAGCAGCTCTTTGATCGAATGCTCGCGTCGATCGCGACCGCGCGTCGCCTCGTCGATGCGCCGCTCGCCTTCGACTTGTTGAAGACGCGCGTCCTGCAGCAAGCGCGCACGGGCGAGGACTTCGTCCGCGCCATCGACGACCTGGTCCGGCGCGCGGCGACGCACGACGGCGCGACCCGTGCGTGGTTCACGAACGAGATCTGGGCACTCGCTGCACCGCGCTTCAGCGCCGAAGAAAAGCTGCGCCTGCTCACGAGCTTGCGCCCGGCGATCGGGCGTCCGACCGAGGACGCAGCGCTCCTGGCTGTCTACTGGGGCAAGATCGAAGCATCGATCCACCAGCAACTCGGCGACGACGCGCGCTGCGAGTCCTTGCTGCGCACGATGCGCGCCGAGCATCCGTTCGACGTCGAGGTCATGACCTTGCACTTCGCGAGCCTGCTCCGTCTCGGGCGCAACGAAGAAGTCGTGCGCGGCTGGATCGACGCCACGCGCGGCACGATGTGGGACGATAGCGAGCTGGAGACCGTCTACGTGCGCTGCACGGACTTGCTCTGGTCGCAGCGCAAGCACGCAGAGCTCGACGCCGTCCTCGCGGCTTGGACCTCGCGCAGGCAGGAGTCCCAGCAAGCCTGGTCGCGTTGGCTCTCGATGCAGCTCTTCGCCGACCGCGTCGACGCCGCCGACAGCTGGGCCGCCGAACGACTGGCTGCCATTCCTGAGCGGCTCGACGAAGTCTCGCGCAGCAAGCTCAGCGTCGCGATTGCCCACGCCTACACGACGGGTTGGAACTACTCGTCGAATCGCTTGACCCCCGAGTGGTCCAAGCGCCTCTTCGCGGCTGCGACCCAACTCTTGGACCGCGGCGAAACCACGCTCCTGCGACAGATCACGTCGCCGTGGCAGTGGAGACAACGGAGCGACGTCGCGGCGATGCTGCGCGCGCGCATGCTCGAGCTCTTGGTCGACCGCGAGCGCATCACCTCGATGCCGATCAACATGCTCACGCTGTGCTTGCAGAACGTCGAAGTCGCGAAGGGACAGCTTGATCCTGCTCAGTTCACGAAGATCCACGACGGCCTGCGCAGCCGTTGGCTAGGACTCATGATCAAAGGCAACATGGCCTTCGATGAACGCACGCAGGTCGCGCAGCACTTGCTGTCGGTCTGCGACGCGCGTGGCGAGAAGGAGGCGGCCTACGCCTTCGCCAAGGAGCGCTTCGAGGCGTCGATCGAAGTCGACAACCGGCGGACCTGCGCCGCCGACCTCCTCGAACGCACCTTGGCGCTCGAAGAAGTGCAGCGCATCGAAGACAACGCCAAGGCCTTGCTGACCGAAGTCGTGGCTGGCGTGAAGGACGCCGAAGCCCGACTCGCCATCGAGGGCTCCGCCGTGCGTCAGCTCTGCGAGAGCCTCTATCGGCGGCAGTACGAACGCGCCCTCGGCAGCGAGGAGGAACGCAAGAGCTGGAGCCGCGCCGAACTGCGTGCCCGACAAGCGCTCGCGCGCAGCACGGCGCGCACGAAGCTCGCGCGTTGGCTGGTCGACACGCTGCGCGAGGGCAACGTGAACGCTTGGGCGCGGCTCGAGGCCGCCGGCTACGAAGCGCAGCAGGACGCGACGCACGAAGGTCTCGCCGAGGC
>CALLZN010000224.1 GCA_937858895.1 uncultured bacterium
TTCCATGCCTCGGCGCGTCCGCGCGGGAACGACGCGCGCTTCACGGGCCGCCTCGACGAGACGCTCGCGGCCGCGCTGCGGGCAGCGACTGCTCGTCCTTAGCGGCGCGCAATCGAGCGACCGAGGCGGCGCAGGGCTGGCAGCGTAACGAGCACGCAGAGGACTTGGCTCGCGCCCGCGACCACGAAGGCCGCGGCGTAGCCAGCGCTGCGGTCCGAACTCGCGTCGACGATGAGGCCGCCAACGATGGGGCCGAGCACGAAGCCGAGGCTGCCCGCGGCATGAAAGGCCGCCATGCAGGTCGCGCGCGCGTTAGCAGATCCGACTTCGATCAGGAGCAAGAGCGAGGGCACATACATGACCGCCGCGAAGATGCCGAGCAAGGGCATCAAGAGCACGAGGCCGTCCGCAGACCACGCACCGAGCGACGCGACGAGGACGCCATAGACGAGGCTGCCGACAGCGACCATGCGGGCCGGCGAGACGCGCGTCGAGAGTCGGCCGCTCGGGTAGGAGAGCAAGGAGAAGGGCACGAGGAAGAGCGCTAGCAGCAAGCCGATGCGCGTCCGGTCGACGCCGACTTCGTTGCGCATGTAGAGCGGGAAGGTCGTCGTGAAGAAGCCAACGGTGAAGCGATCGACGAAGGCATAGAGCAGCGGCACGACCATGGCCCGGCTCTTGGAGATGGCCTGCACGAGCTCGGCCCAAGTGCTGCGCTTGCGCCGCGTCGGCGCTTCTTGGACCGTCAGAGCAGCGAGCAGGGCCGTCCCGAGCGCGATCCAAGAAGCCGCTTGCAGCGGTCGCCAAGGGTCATCTCGACCGAGGACGGCGCCGAGCGGAGCGCCGACCGCGACCCCGAAGGTCAAGGCGGCGGCCACGAGGCCCATGCCGCGGCCGCGGCGAAGCTCGGAGAGGTGGTCAGCGGCGACCGCCATCAGGATCGAGAGGGCGGCGATGTGGGCCATGCCCTCGACCGCCCGCAGGGCCAAGAAGTTCGCGAACGACGTTCGCTCTCGCGCGAGCAGCAGGAAGGCCAGCCCATCCACAACGAGCGCCACGACGATACAGATGCGCCGCCCACCCCACCTGTCGACGAGGGCGCCGGCCACGGGCGCGAAGAGGAAGGCGCTCACCATGTTGACGACCATGAAGAGCGAGGTTGCGGTGTCGCTGACCTCGAAGTGCGCCTGCACGAGGTCGCGAAGACCAGCGACCGGCAGGGTCACAGGCACGAGGATGAGGAAGGCGAGGAGCGCATGGACGCCGCTGCGTCGCCATTCGCGGCGCGCCTCGGCGCTTCTGTTGCTCCCCGCTGTCAAGGCAAGTCCCTCCCTCTTCACGATCCTCCTCGAGATGCGCGCAGCCTGACCGCCGCGCGTGCCACCGCAACGACGAGGAGCGAGAAAAGCTGTCCGGCCTCGAAGTCGGCCGTCGACTTGCGTAACCTGCGCAGCAGGGCCTCTCAGCGCCCGTCCTCTTGAACCGCATTTGAACGCGAGGTCCCGAGCATTCCCCGCCCGCCATCGAAGTCCCCCACTCGCAAGACCCGGGGGGCTGCAACCAGTTCGAACCGAGAGTCCTCGAGTCGCTCGCGACCGAGCCGCAGTCGCTCCGATGGAGGCCGCCCGCAGCGCAGCGGTGCCGGCCCGCGCAGCGGTGCCGGCCCGCGCAGCGCCGCACGCAAGGGCCCTCCCCCCGCTCCCCTCGAGCCGACCCTCGATCCGCCCGACATCGAGCGCTTCGACGAATGGCCGCTCGACGAAGCAGTGCTCCGTGCCCTCGACGAGATGGGCATCCACACGCCGACGCCGATTCAGCGGCTCGCGATCGGCGCCGTGCTCGAAGGCCGTGACGTCATCGCCAAGGCCGAGACCGGCACCGGCAAGACGCTCGCCTTCGGCGCGCCGCTCGTCTCCAAGATGGATACCGAGCGCAAGGCCGTCCTCGCCCTCGTGCTCTGCCCGACGCGCGAGCTGGCCCAGCAAGTCGCCGAAGAGCTGACCAAGTGCGCGCGCCACCGCGACCTGCGCATCGCCCTCGTCGTCGGCGGCGATCCGATGCGTGAGCAGCTCCTCGAGCTGCAGAAGGGCTGTCAGATCATCGTCGGCACGCCGGGCCGCGTCCTCGACCTGCTGACGCAGCGCTACTTGGCCCTGCCGTGGGTGGAGTTCGTCGTCCTCGACGAGGCCGACAAAATGTTCGAGATCGGCTTCCTCGATGACATCCGCAAGATCATCGAAACGACGCCGACGGAGCGCCAGACCCTGCTCTTCTCGGCGACCTACGTCGACGAGGTCTTGAGCCTCGCGCGCGAGGCGACGACCAACCCGGTCGAGATCGCGACGGCGCGTGGCACGGCCACGGTCGAAGCCATCGAGCAGATCGCGGTCCAAGTCGAGGGCCGCGACAAGGTCCGCCTGCTGACGGCCTTGCTCGACGCGAGCGACGAGTCCGACACCTTCCTCGTCTTTTGTGAGCGCCGCACCGACGTCGACGACCTCTTGCGCCATATGAAGCGCTCACAGCATTCGGTCACCGCGCTGCACGGGGGCTTCGACCAAGACGTGCGCTTCCGCGTCATGGGGCTCTTCCGCGAGCGCAAGATCAAGTGCTTGCTCGCGACCGGCGTCGCCTCGCGCGGCCTCGACGTCGAGCACGTGAGCCACGTCATCAACTACGGCGTGCCCCGCGAAGTCGAAGAGTACACGCACCGCATCGGCCGCACAGGTCGCGCGGGTCGCACGGGGATCGCGATCACCTTCATCGCCGAAGAAGACGATCGACGCTGGCGCGCACTCAAGAGCGGTGTCACCTGGAAGATCGCAGAGCTGCATCCGCGCGAGCTCCTCGACGAGGCGCGGCACGCGCTCGAGGCGCCGAAAAAGCCCGAGGCAGAACGTCGCCCCGCGCGTCGCTCGAAGGCCGACGCAGACGCCGGTCACGAGTCGGGTCCCGCGTCGTTGCACCGACGCAAGGTCGCGCGCAAGCCACGCCGCGACGACAGCGGCGATTTCGGCGCTGGCCTTTGAGCCCAGCGTCTTGCACACTTTGCCCATGTCCGACCCCACCACAGCATCCGAGGCTGCGACCGAGTCCAAGGGCCAGACCACGATGACGAGCAAGTCCAGCGACGAGATCACGGAGTCATGGGAAGTCGCGCGTGAGCGCCTGGCCGTCGAGTTTCCCGACCGCAAGGAGGGCATCCTCTTCTGCATCTGGAAGCTGCGCCAAGATCCTCGTGCGACCCTCGTCGACTTCCGCGACGAGGCCAAGCTACGCGGCGTCGTCCTCGGCGGGCGTTCGCTGCATTCGGCCAAGGTCGCGCTCGGCTGGGAAGAACCATCGACTCGGACGCCGAAGGCAAGTGCCCCAGAGCCGCAGGCGAGCGCAGCCCGCTTCGAGCCTTCGCGCGAAGCGAGGCCCGCGCAGCAGGCCGACGAACTCGAGAAGCAGCTGCTGTCGAACATCCAAATGATCCGCAGCGCCGCTTCGGGCGAAGCCGCGAGGCTCAAGGAAGCGATCCGCGAGGCGATGCGCGTGCTGCAAAACGCGCTCGACGCCTGACAGCTCGCGTCGCCTAATACCTCCCGACGCGGCCGCGATCGCGACGTCGACTCTCAGCGCCCCTTGCGGACCCGCGTCGCCTGCATGCGAAAGAGCACGAGGACGTCGCCCTCTTCGTCGACCCAGGGTTCGACCGTGAAGCGCCCTTCGACATTGCAGGTTCGCAAGGCGACCAGCTCCGTCGGCGCCCCGTCCATCGTCACGAGGACGTAGTCCTGGAGGCGCGGCACGTGACCGCTGCAGCAGCCCGGCGCCTGCTCGGTCAACAAGAACTGACGCACGAGGTCGGAGTCCTCCTCGTCGTGTTCGAGGACTTGCATATAGCCCTGCAAGGAGAAGCTCTGACCGTGCAGGGCCCGCACGTGCGCCGGCAAGGCCTCGATTGGCGGGTGTGCAGGATCGAAGCTCAGCGGCTCCTCGAAGCTGGCCTCGAAGTCGGTGATCGTCGAGAACGAGAGACGCTCGAGGCCCTTGTGGACCGCCGCCTCATCGCGGACGTGACGGTCGGCGAGGAAGAGCGCGAGCCCCGTGACGAAGAGCAGGAGGAGAGTCGAAGCGGGCGCGTGCATCGTGGTCTATTCTGAAGGCATGGTCCAGGAAGCAGAAGCGCAGGCCCAAGACCTCGTGCTTTACGACCCAGCTTGTCGGCTTTGTCGGGCGGCTGTGCGCTTCATCATCGACCGAGATCCGCGTCGACGTTTCGTCTTCGCCGCCCTCGACTCGGAGATCGGGCGCAGCGAAATCGAGGCGGCTGCCTTCGAAGACGACCCCCAAGGTTCCATCGTCCTCATTACTCCTTTGCCGCCCGCGGTCCGTCGGCGCTACTACCGTCGCAGCGGGGCCGCGCTGCGCATCGCGCGTGGGCTGCGCTTCCCCTGGCCCATGCTCGCGGTCTTCCTCGTCGTGCCGGCGTTCTTGCGCGACCCCCTCTACCAACTGGTAGCTCGCTACCGGTATCGCTTCTTCGGCAAGGTCGCAACGACCGGTCTCCCGGTGCCGAGTGCCGTGGATCGCTTCCTCGACGCCGACGAAGCGCCGCGCGACGCGGTCCCCGGAGCCTGCAAGGTGAAGCTCTGACTTGCGCGCCTCAGGCCTCGTCGAGGCGGCGCACGCGCTGCCGCCTTGGATCGACGAGCCGCGTTTCGAGGTCACGCGCATCCTGGACGAGCAGGCGGAGTCTACGCCCACGCCCCTCGACGCGCAGGACTTGGCCGCGGTGGCGGCCGTCGACGACGACCCAATCGCCGCGCGCGAAACGAGCGTCCTCATCGCGCGCTTCGACGAGGGCGCTCGCGCGCTCGCTAAAAGTCGTGCGGACGAAGTCCTCGGTGCTCGCGCAGACATCACAGCGCCCGCAGGGAAACTGAGACTCGAGAGTCTCTTCGCGCGCGAGGCCGAAGTGCTCGGCGAGAACGACGCGCCGGCAGCGATCGCGCTGCTTCGCAAAGCGCAGCATTTCGAGGAGGGCGCGCAGGTCGTGGTCGCGCTTCTCGCCCGTAGCGAGCCACGCAGGCAACTCGCGCGCATCGAAGTCGCGCACGACGCGCAGGTCGTGCTGCTCGAAGCTGCCCTCGACCGCGCCAAGCACTTCGAGCCAGCGCAGGCAGATCGCGACCCGGTTGTCGTGGCGATTCTTGACGAGGAGCTCACTGCGCAAGTCGTCGAGGTCCTTGGTCTGCACGCGCTCGCCCCAGCTGTGCAGCGTCTCGTAGACGAGCAGCAAGTACTCGAGCGAAGGGTTGGCCCAGTCGACGAAGCTCTGTTGGATGGCCAGGTCCTCCTCGAAGTAGTAGAGCTCGCAGAGACTCGGCGCGCCGTCGCGGCCCGCGCGCCCGACTTCTTGGGTCCACGCCTCCAGCGTGCGCGGTATCTGGGCGTGGAGCACGAAGCGGATGTCGCTCTTGTCGATGCCCATGCCGAAGGCGTTGGTCGCGAGCACGACGCTGCGCTCGGACTTCGTGAAGCGCTCTTGCATGGCGCGTCGCTCATCAGCCCCGAGCTTGCCGTGGTAGACGAGGGTCTCGAGGCCGCGCCGCGCAAACTCGACATGGAGCTCTTCGAGGTCCTTGATCAGCGCCGTGTAGACGATGCCAGGCCCATCGATGCTGCGGCAGCGCTCGACGAGGGCCTCGATGCGCTGTTCGCGATCTTCGACTTCACGCACGGCGAAGAAGAGCTCGGGTCGCTCGATGCCCGCGCGCACGATGTGTGGATTGGAGAGCCGCAAGCTTGTGACGATCGCGTCGACGACACGAAGCGGCGCGGTCGCCGTCGAAGCGAGCGTCGGCACGTCCCCGAGCAGCCGTCGATACTCACCGAGCCGCGAGTAGTCGGGCCGAAAGTCGTGGCCCCAGGCGGCGATGCAATGGGCCTCGTCGACGACGAGGCGAACGACGCCCAAGTCCGCGATGGCCGCGACGAAGGCCTCCACACGGAAGCGCTCAGGCGTCACGTAGAGGAGGTCGAAAGCTCCCGCGCGCGCCTTGTCGAGGGTGGCAGCACGCACGCGGCCTTCTTGCAAAGAGTGCAAGGCCGCCGCGCGCAGACCGCGGGCTTGCAGGGCCGCGACTTGGTCCTCCATTAGCGCGATGAGCGGACTCACGACGAGGGTCAGGCCCTCGAGCACGACGGCCGGCAGCTGGTAGACGAGGGACTTGCCGTGCCCGGTCGGCAAGGTCAAGACGACGTCGCGGCCCTCGAGGACGGCGCGCAGCGCTTCTTCTTGGTAGGGCCTGAAGGCCTCGAGGCCGAAGCGCTCGCGCAGCGCCACTCGAGCGGCGGACATGAGGGTCGTCGAGTCTTGCCTGCCTTCCACCCCCCCATGCTTGCGCGACGAGGTCTTGACGCCAGCCTTTTGGAGGCCTGGAGCCTAAACTTCTCGCATGTCGAAGCCGCTCGTCTTGGCCATCCTGCTCCTCTTGCTCGCATCGTCCGCCGCCGGCTATTGGTGGCTCCAGAGCCAGCCTGCGCCGATGGACATGGACCTGCCCACGCAGCGTGATGTGCTGTCGGGCTCGTCGCCTGACCTCGTCTCGCAGACCTCGACCACCACCTCGAGGGCCCCCGACGAAGAGCCACTAGCTACGACCAAGCCGCCGGCGACGGCGACGGTGCCGAACCAGCCGCGCTACGTCGGCGCGCCCGAGCTGCCCATGACCGAAGACCAGCGTCGCGAAGTCGCCGAGCATTGGGAGCGGATCTACAAGGAAGCGCTCTCCGACGAAGACTTCTTGCGGCTCAGCCGCACGCATGCCGAGTCCTTTGGCGAGTTGGTCGAGGGGGACAAGGACGCTCAGACCATTCTCGAGGGCTTGCGTGGCCTCGTCGGCCACCGCATCGGCATCGGTGATCCCGAAGGACGCGCCTCGGTCGCCCTCGGCTACCTGCCGCAAGCCGACCACGCTCTGCGCTCGATGCCGTCAGCCATCCGAGAAGGGCACGTGCGCTTCCGCTTGCTTCAGAACAGCGACGAAAGCAAAGACGGTCCGCTGACGGCCCCGCCCCACAACGAGCGTCTCCTCCACTATCGCTACCGCGTCGGCGACCGCATCGTCGAAGTCGACATCGATCGGCGCGCGACGCAAGGCGAGGTGCTCGACCACTTCGATCCGCAGCGCCGCACGTATCGCTGAGCGCTTCAGCGCTTCGTCGCTTCGAAGCGCGCCGTCATGCCGCCGCGCGCGACGCGCGTCGCGAGTTCGATCTTCGAGACTTCGAAGGGCGTGCGCGCCAAGTCGATCACGTGCACGCGCACGCGAAAGTCCTGCGGCTTGCCGGGCTCGAGCGTCGTCTTGCAGAAGCTGCCGAAACGTCCGTAGGGCCGCACCGAGTATTGATGTTCGCTCGGCATCGCGAGGGTCATGTGCACGAAGCCCCACGCTTTGCCCGCGACCTCGGTCGTGAGCGCACACCAGGCTGCATCGGCCCAGACATCGTCCTTCATGGGCTTGGCGCCCTTCGGCAGGTAACTGCGCGTGCGCGCCTCGTTCTCGGCGACCTCGTTGCTGAGGCGAACCTGGATGCCGGCATGGTGCGCGTCGCCATCGAGCTCGACGCTGTGCTCGGCGGCCGGGAGGGGGAACGACGCGTGGAGGGCGGGGTTGTGCCCAAGGGGACCCAAGAGCTGCACGTCGAGGCGGCGCTGCCCGCCCACGATCGGGCGCCCCGCCGCATCCTGCCAAGCGAGGTCCAGGACGCGGCGTCCGAGGACTGGGCCTTCGATGGCCGCGTCGCTCACGTTGCGCACGACGACGATGGTCTCGCCTTTACGACCGTGCCAGAAGTCATAGCTCTTGCCCGCGCAGCGCACCTTGTTCCAGCCCGCGAAGAGGCCGCGGTGGTGCGGGAACTTACCGCCGTCCCTCTTGGTCAGGAGCCCGCCGCTGGCGCCGAACAGCGAGTCGTAGGCCTTCCAAGTCGCTTCCCGCCGCGCTTTGTCATAGCCGCTTTCGCTGCGCAGCCGCGGGCGGCCGAAGACCTCGAGTGTCGCAGGCGGTCCCGCCGCCACGCTGAAGACGCGGACGCGGATCTGGTCCTCGACGAGGGCCAGACGATGCTGCCGCGGGGCAGCTGCACCGAGGACCGGCAGACTGCCGAAGCAACGCAGAAGCGCGCCCTCGCGGACGACCTCGACGTTGGAGACGACTTCACCCCGGCCGTCGACCAAGGCGAGGAACGAGGATTCGAGGGGCGCGGCGAGCCGCGTCGCGATGTCCTCGTCGAGTTGTTGCAGGTCGATGTCGAAGGACAGCGGCGTCGCGCAAAGCGGCGTGCCTTCGAGGTCACGGGCGCAGTCTTCGGTCAAGTCGAGGTGGACGACGCCGACTGCACGCTGTCCTTGCCGCTCGACGCTGCCAGCTGGCGCCTCTTGGGCGAGGAGTGCCGGTACAAGGCTCGAAAGGGCCATCAAGGCGAGGATGCGCGGGCGGGTCATGCTGCGCGACGATAGCGAAGCGCGCGCTCCGACGCGTCAGCGGATATGGTCTCGCGTGACATGAGTCTGCATCGCTCCTGCCCTCGCTTCCTCGCTACGACCCTCGGCCTCGGACTCATGGCGACGCCCGCCCTCGCAAGCCCGCAGCGCGGCGACAAGAAGAACGAAGTCCAAGCCCCGCTGCCCGACGATCTGCGCCTGCCGAAAGCAGCAGTGCTGTCGCCTGCTGAGGCGCTCGCCGCCTTTCAGGTCATCGATGGCTACCGCATCGAAGTCGTGGCCCACGAGCCGCTCGTCGAAGACCCGGTCCAAGTTGCCTTCGATGCGCGGGGCCGGCTCTTCGTCGTCGAGATGCGCGGCTACATGCCCGACCCCGATGCCACGGGCGAGCTCGAGCCCACCGGCAAGATCGCGATCTTGACCGATCGAGACGGCGACGGTCGCTTCGACAGCCGCCTTGACTTCGCGAGCGGACTCGTGCTGCCGCGCGGGGTACTGCCCTACCGCGACGGCGCGCTCTTGATCCTGCCGCCGCGCCTCGTCTTCGCGCGCGATACCAACGACGACGGCGTCGCCGACGTCCAGGAGACCGTGCTCGAGACGGGCTTCGAAGCCGGCCTCGACAACCCCGAGCACGCCGGGAACCAACCGACCCTCGGGCACGATGGCTGGATCTCGTTTGCGAACTTCGGCCTGCGCTTGCGCCAAGGTCGCGACGGCAAGTGGGAGCAGCAGCGCACGCACAAGAGCGGTCAATGGGGTCTCAGCCAAGACGACTGGGGACTGCACGCTTACAACTACAACAGCTCATGGGTGCACGGGGATCGCTACCCGGCCTACTACGCCGTGCGCAATCCGCGCCTCGGCGTAGCGCTCGGCGTCGGTGAGCGCTGGACTGGCGACCAGAGCCTGCACCCGATCCGCAAGAACCCGGGCATCAACCGCGGCTACCAGAAGGGCATGCTGAAGGACGGCAAGCTCGCGGTCACGACAGCGGTCTGTGGGCCGGGCTTCTACCGCGGCGGCCTCTTGCCCGACGCGTGGATCGGTGACGTCTTCGTGCCCGAGCCGGCTGCCAACCTCGTGCGGCACATGCAAATCAAGACTGAGCCCGACGGCAGTCGCCAGGCGACGAATCGCTGGCCAGGGCGCGAGTTCTTGGCGTCGACCGATGAGCGCTTCCGGCCGGTCCAGTGCGTCACGGGTCCGGACGGCGCCCTCTACGTCGTCGACTTCTATCGCGGGATCCTGCAGCACAAGAACTTCTTGACGACCTTCTTGCGCCAGCAGATCGAAGAGCGCGGGCTCGCTGTGCCGGTCGGTCTTGGTCGCATCTACCGCGTCGTGCCGGACGGCGCCGCCAAGGTCGCTGCGCTGCCGAAGCTCGCCGAGCGCTCCTGCCTCGAGCAAGTGGCCCTGCTCGCTGAGCGCAACGGCGTCGTGCGCGAACTCGCCCAGGCCAGCATCGTCGAGCAGTATCCGACCCTCGCAGAGGCCGACGCCGCCGCTTGTGTCGGCGCGCTGCAAGCGCTCTTGGGGCACGAGGCGCCGCATGCGCGCTACCACGCAGCGCGTACCTTGGCGCTCATCGCGGTGCCCCTCGAAGGAGTGCTCAGCATCCTCGCGAAGGATGGCGAGCCGCGCCTGCGGGCCTTGGCGCTGCAACTCGGCGAGGCGGTCGCAGGCTTCGATGCGGCGCGCTTCGTCCACGACAAAGACCCCCTCGTGCGCACCCAGGTCGCGCTGTCGTGCGCCGGCGACGAGGGTCGCTGGCCGCTGCTCGCCGATTTCCTGGAGGCCCACGGCGATGACCGCCTGCTGCGCGAGGCCGCGATCAGCGGGCTCGCGGGTCGCGAACTCGCCTTTGCGGCCTTCCTTGGCGCGCGCGGCGCTTGGACCGCGGAAGCGCCTGACGGCGCCATCGCCTTCTTCCGGCGCCTGGCCCAGTGCGTGGCCGCCGATCGTCGAAGCAAGAACATCGCGGCCTTGCTCGGCGCGGCCGCGGACCGTCCTGCCAAGTGGCAGCGCGTGGCCTTGGTCGAGGGTTGCGTCGCGGCGCTGCCCAAGGGCGAAGCGCGCAAGGGCGCGCTGCGCTTCGACGACAAGCCCGCCGTCCTCGCCGCCTTGCGCGTCGACCTGCCGGCCCGCGTCCACGAGGCGCTTGACGAGGCCGTGACCTGGCCCGGCAAGGCGGGTGCTGTCGCGGATGCGGCGCCGCTCACGGCGGACCAAGAGAAGCTCTTCCGCCTCGGCAACCACTCCTCCACCGCCCCCTGCGTGCAGTGCCACCAAGCCGACGGTCAGGGCCAAGCCGGCCTCGCGCCGACCTTGCACGACTCACAGGTCGTCCTCGGACCCGCCGCACGCCAAATCCGCGTCGTGCTGCACGGCCTCACGGGGCCGGTGACCATCGCCGGCAAGACCCAAGACCTGACCATGGAGCCCCTTGGTGCCAAGCTCGACGACCGCCAGCTCGCGGCCATCCTGACCTTCACGCGTCGCTCTTGGGGACACCGCGCGACCGCCGTCGATCCCCAAGAGGTCGCCAAGGTGCGGCGGCAGACCGAGGATCGAAAGCTGCCCTGGACACGGGAAGAGCTGTCGAAGATCGAGTAGCTTCTTCGGCATGCAAGCTCGCGAAGCCAAGATTCAGCCGACCTATCGCAAAGACTACCGCGCCCCAGACTACGGGATCGAAGCCGTCGAACTCGACTTCGACCTGCGCGAGGGCGAAGCCTTCGTCGAGGCGACGCTCGCGGTCCGACGACGTGCCGGCGTTGGAGACGTGCCCCTCGTCCTCCAAGGTGAGGGCCTCGAGACGCTCGAGGTCGCCATCGACGGACGGGTCCTCGACGCCGAGGCCTACCGCATCGATGGCGAGACGCTCGAGATCGCTGGCGTGCCAGCTCGCTTCGAGCTCAAGACGCGCGTGCGCATCAAGCCCGACGCGAACAAGACGATGTCGGGGCTCTACCGCTCGAGCGGCAACTTCTGCACGCAATGCGAGGCCGAGGGCTTTCGGCGCATCACGTGGTTCTTGGACCGTCCCGACGTGATGGCGCGCTATCGCGTGCGCATCGAGGCCGATGAAGCGAGCTGCCCGGTGCTGCTCAGCAATGGCAACCGCATCGATGCCGGCAAGGCGTCCGGGGGCCGCCACTGGGTGCGTTGGGAAGACCCCTTCGCGAAGCCGTGCTACCTCTTTGCCCTCGTCGCGGGCACGCTGTCTTGTCATGCGGGGTCCTACCGCACGATGTCGGGACGCGAGGTCCGCCTCGAGATCTGGGTCGAGCCGCAGAACATCGACAAGTGCGAGCATGCCCTCGAGTCCTTGAAGCGCGCCTTCGCTTGGGACGAGCGCTGCTTCGGTCTCGAGTACGACCTCGACCTCTACATGATCGTCGCGGTCGGTGACTTCAACATGGGCGCGATGGAGAACAAGGGGCTCAACATCTTCAACTCCAAGTTCGTCCTCGCCAAACCTTCGACCGCGACCGACGAGGAGTACGACGGCATCGAGAGCGTGATCGCGCACGAGTACTTCCACAACTGGACCGGCAACCGTGTGACCTGCCGCGATTGGTTCCAGTTGACGCTCAAAGAAGGCCTCACGGTCTTCCGCGACCAGCAGTTCTCGATGGACCTCTGGTCAGCGGCGGTGAAGCGCATCGAGCACGTGCGCAACTTGCGCGCGAGTCAGTTCGCCGAAGACGCCGGCCCGATGGCGCACCCGATCCGGCCCGAGTTCTACGTCAAGATGGACAACTTCTACACCGCGACGGTGTACGTGAAGGGCGCCGAGGTCGTGCGCATGTACCAGACGCTGCTCGGCCGCGAGGGCTTTCGCAAGGGCATGGACCTCTACTTCGCGCGGCACGATGGCGAGGCTGTGACCTGCGACGACTTCCGCAGCGCGATGGCCGACGCGAACGGCCGCGACTTCACGCAGTTCGAACGTTGGTATTCGCAGGCGGGGGCACCGACCGTCAAGGCGAGTGCTTCCTATGATGCCACTGCGCGACGCTACAGCCTGCGCCTCGAGCAGAGCTTCCCGAAGATCGCGAAGCTACCGGACCCAGCGCCGACGCTGATCCCGGTCACGACGGCCTTGCTCGCGTCCGACGGGCGGCGCTGTGGCTTTACCTTCGAGGGTGAACGCCGCGACGAGGTCGTGCTGGAGCTTTGCGAGGCCGTGCAGACCTTCCACTTCGACGACGTCGATGAGGCGCCGACGCCGAGTCTGCTGCGTGGCTTCTCGGCTCCCGTGAAGCTCGAGTTCGCGCGCAGCCGCGACGAAGTCGCCTTCTTGGCCGCGCACGATGACGACGCCTTCAACCGCTGGGAAGCTGGCCAGACGCTGGCGACCGAAGTCCTGCTCGAGGTCGCTGCGGCCTTGCAGCGCTCCGAGACGCCCGTCGTGGACGAGCGCCTGCTCGACGCTTTCACTGGTACGCTGCGCGATCCGCAGCTCGACGGCTCGATGAAGGACCTGGCGTTGACGCTGCCGGCGGAACGCTACCTGATTCAGCAGATGCAGCCCTGGGACCCGGATGCCATCGGCCGCGCTCGGGACTTCGTCGAAGCGTGCATCGCCGAGCACTTGCGCGACGCCTTCCTCGACATCCAGCGCGCCCACGTTGCGCGACCCTATCGCTTTGTCGCCGAGGACGTCGATCGTCGGGCCCTCCTTCGGCGCGCGCTCTCGTACCTGGCTGTGCTCGAAGACGACGACGAGTGCCGGGACCTGGTCGAGAAGCGCTTCCATGAGGCGCAGAACATGACCGAGGAGTGGGCGGCCTTCCGCTGCCTCGCGGGCGTGCGGGACGCAGGGCGGCGCGAGGCCGCGGTCGCGCGCTTCTATGAGCGTTGGAAGGGTGACGCCCTCGTCGTCGACAAGTGGTTCCAGGCCCAGGCGAGCATCGCGATCGGCGACGACGTGGCGCGCATGCGGCGGCTCTGCGAGCACCCGGACTTCAAAATCGAGAACCCGAACCGCGCGCGCTCGGTCCTGATGATGTTCGGGGTCGCGAACCTGCGCGGCTTCCACCAGAAGGATGGCACGGGCTACGACTTCCTCGCCGACAAGGTGATCGACATCGACGCCTTCAATCCCCAGCTCGCGTCGAGGATCGTGTCGAGCTTCAACCACTGGGCGCGCTTCGACGAAGAGCGTCGCGCCGGCCAGCGTCGCGCCCTCGAGCGCATCGCGGCGAAGGCGGGGTTGAGCAAGGACGTGGGCGAGATCGTCGAGCGCGCCCTCGCCTGAGGCTGGCTAGGCCGCCTACTTGCCGGCGGGCTTCTGGTCGGCTTGCTTGTCGGCAGGCTTCTGGTCGGCAGGCTCGTTGCCTTCGCTCGGCCCTGCGCCGAGCTCTTGGATGCGTAGGTTGCGGAAGAGCACGCGCTCGCCGCGATCGCTGAGCACGAGCGGCTTGGCACCGGGGGACTCGGGGCGTTGGTCGACCGTCCGTTCGCTCACCTCGACGTCGTCCTGGACCAAGACGTCATTGAGCCAGACCGAGAGGCGCGCGTTCGCGGTCTTCTTGCCTGAGCTGTCCCAGCGCGCGGCGCGGAAGACGAGTTCGAGGCGCTGCCAAACGAGGGGTCCCTTGCCGGCCGCGACCTTCGGCGCGAGGACGCCGCGCAGCGCGCCGCAGTCGAACTTGTCGGGCGCCGCCCCGACGCCGCGCCCGTCGCGTAGCTGGATCTCATAGTGCCGCTGCAAGACGATGCCGCTGTCCCCCCCATGCTCGGGCGTCCCTTCCGGCAACTGGAACTCGAGCTCGAGGCGGCAGTCGCCGAAGTCCTTCGCGGTCATGAGGGACGACGACGAGGGCTCGATCTCGAGGACCCCACCTTCGAGCTTCCAGCGCGGCTTGTCGCCCTTGACCGGACGCCAGGTCTCGAGGCCATCCGCCAAGAGGTCGGTCCAACGCCTTGCTGCCCAGTCGATGCCGCGCAAGAAGAGGCGCTGGAAGCGCGCATCACGCCAGACCTCGGGACGGTGGCCGAGG
The DNA here is from genome assembly GCA_937858895.1 of uncultured bacterium. Lineage (GTDB taxonomy): Bacteria > Planctomycetota > UBA1135 > UBA1135 > JACKHW01. The sequence continues at coordinate 14,509 of CALLZN010000224.1, forward strand.
GCGGTGTAGAACACACGACCCTTGCCAGACTCGCGGCACCAAGCGAGCGCGTATGCGCCGTCTTCGCGCTTGCCCTTCGTGATGTCGACCGAGGCCGGATCGAGGCGCGCCAGGACCTTGACCCGCGTCGGGTCGAAGTTCTTGAACTGGTAGATCTCGTCGCTGATCGCGAAGCTTGCGGGCAGGCCCGCACAGATCTCGTGCCCAGTGTCGACGACTTCGACGCGCACCTCTTGGTGCCAGGGGTGGCCATCGAAGTAGCCGCCGATCAAGTTGCCGAAGGCGGGCCACTCGAAGAAGGTGTCGGTCGCCGAGTGCACGCCGACGAAGGCGCCGCCCTGCTCGATCCAGCGCAAGAAGGCGGCCTTCTGGTCGGCGTCGAGCGGCAGTTCGCCAGTCGTGTAGAAGGCGATGACGCGTGCATCTTCGAAGCCCTTGGGAAACATCGAGATGTCTTGGGTGCAGACGACCTCGTAGCGTCCGCGCGCGAAGTCCTGCAAACAGGTCTCAGCGTGGGCGAGCATGGCTCGCTCGGCGCGCTTCACGACCGGGTGGACGAAGCCCTTGGACTGGGTCACGAAGACGAGCTTGGGTAACCCACTCGACTTGACGGCCGGCGTCGCTTGCAGAGGCGGGGCTTCGCCGCCCTCTTGCATGCGTGGCGAGCGACCGAGCTGAGGCCTGCGACCAAGACCATGGCGACGAAGAAGCGGGGAGCGCGCTGCATGCCATGTTCTTAGCAGAAGCGCCGCCCCACCGCAGTCCTCAAAGCCGGTCGGCGAGACTCTGGGAGCTCAGCGTCCGACCGTGACTTCGGCGAGGCTGCCGAAGCTCAGCGTAATCGAGTTGCCGCCGCCGTAGCTGCTGCCGCTGACGACCATCATGGTCTGCTGGTAGAAGCGCAAGCCGATGAGGGCCGGGTCATTCGGGATCGCCATGCCGAAGACGCCGCTGCTCGGCAAGATCACGTCGGGCGAGCACTTCAAGGTGCCGAAGGCCGCTCGATAGTCGCGGCCGACCTGGGACGTGAAGCTCAAGTCGACCGGCAGTCGCCCACCAGAGAAGACCACGTTCGATGACCCCGTGATCACGAGGGGCAGGCCGCGATGGCTGCCGACGAAGGGTTCGTCCGTCTGGATCTCGAAGGTCGACCCGAGGCGCGGGAGCGCGCGCAGCGTGTGGGTCTGGGCAAGGCCGTCCTGCTTGGCGTCGAGGATGCGCCAGCTCGCCGCCTGCGTGTGAGCTGCATTGGCCAAGAGGCCGACGAGACAAGCCGAGAGGAAGTGAATGGGAAGGGTCTTCATGGTGTCATCTCTCGTAGGGTCTTCGCGCCGCGGAAGAGCGACGCGGCGCATGCCTTGGCACATAGCGTGCCACGTGCGCACCGCGTTTCTCACGAAGACGCCGCTTCGTTCCGTAGCCGGCCGTTCGTGGCAGCTGGATGCTGAGCTCTTTCGTCGGTCCGGTGACGACTTCGAGCTGTTGCACTTCGTGGAACATCAGTTCGCTGGCGCGTGGACCATGTTGCTGCAGGAAGGCCTGCTGCTTCGCCGGATCGGTGAGGTCCTTGTGGCGCACGAGTAACGTCCAGGTGCCGATCGGAACACGCACTTCTAGGTTCCATCTCGATGTCGCCCAAGACGCCTGTCAGGTTGCCATCAGCTTATGTTCCGTGGCCGGCCGAAGCGCGAAGGTCATCGATGTCCGCGTGGAGCACGCGCAAGAACGAGGCTCGGACGATCATGCGCGCGAGGAGCGTCCCACCGGCATCCATTTCGGATCAGCCCGGAAGGCGCACGTCGAGCGTCGAACTTGCACCGGGCTGCAACTCGATCGTCTTCAACTTGATGGGCTGGGATCCTTCGGTCGGCATGGAGTCTCGCCCAACACCTGCTTTCGGCATCCACCATAACTCGAGGCTTCCAGCCATGACTTCGGTTTCACTGAAGCCCCTGGCGTCCGTGGCCTGAAGGTGCCTATCGTCATGATCCTTGCGCACAAAAAACTGTGCGCCAAGGGCGGCGTGACCAGCGGTCGAGAACACGCAAGCGCAGGGTCGACGACGCTAAAGCGACGCTTCGCTTCGTCGTCCGACCACGCACGATGCGAAGTGTTGCTTCCGAACGTAATGTCAAGGCCGACTGGCGGTGCGTCACCTTCTGCACGAGGAAGTGATACTCACCTGGAGCTCCGCGGTAGCTGAAACGCCCTTCGCTGTCCGTCGTGAAGTTCAACCACATGCCCTCGCAATGCAGCGTCACGATGCCGTGTGCATAGGGTTGACCGTTGACGAGCACAGTGACTTCGATGGTCCCGGGCAGGATGTGGGTGAAGTCGAGGTCGTGTTTCGTCGTTCGACCTTCGACGATGCTTGCATGGTCTGCGGAATAGTCACGCCAGCCAATGCCCGAGTTGCTAGCCTGCACAGTGACATTCCATGTGCCGGCTGGAAGGCCGCGCACATCAAAGGACCCATCATCGTTGATGGTCCATTTCGTGTGATGCAGCGGCAACCCTCGAGCATCGCTCAGGATGAGTCGCGGCCTGGAATCGTTCGGGAACGCCTTGCCGGGCTCGACACCGGCGAGACGCTGGAACTCGAGCCACGCCTCAGGTGGCACGATCCGGCCGGTCCATGTGCCACCTTGCTTCACTTGCACGACGAAGTCGCCTGGTCCGCGGAGCTGGACGCCGTCGACACGCAGGGGCAGATGGCCGGGCCCGAGGACACAGAGGCCGACATTGTGATCGCGGGCGCCCCCAACTTCGAAACAGCCTTCGCCATCCGTCTCGCCTTCACGCAGCAAGAGCAGAAGTCCATGGCTAGCGCCATTGCCGCGCCAGTTGTTCTCGTTCATGACCGTGCGCGTGCCCATCGGTGCGCCGAAGGTTTCGCAGACTTGCACCTTGGTGCCAGCGACCGGCGTGCCGTCGTACGTAACGACGCGCACGATGCGCCGCACGGAGGCGCGGGCCTCTAGCTCGAGGCGAAGCGGAGCATCAGTATCGTGGTGGAAGCGGTGCCGTATCGTCGCGAGGCCGGCTGACTCTCTGAAGTCGACGATGAGGTACCAAGCTCCGCGCGTGAGGCCTGGGAGGACGACGCTGCCGTTCGCGTGCCTTCCTTCGGCGCGCAGTTGTCCATACTTGGACTCGCCGGCGTAGCTGCGTTCGATGGCCATGAGCCGCACGCTGTAGAAGTCGACGGGTGCTTGTTTCTCATCCGTGATGCACAAGGTCAGTTTGCTCGCCTGTCGCACGCGGAACTCCACATCGTCGCGTCCCCAAGCGACCTCCAGGACCAGGCCTCGCGTGGACGAGTCAGCACCGACTTCGTAGTCCACGGAGTGAAGTCGCAGGCGCGCAGGAAGGGCGTCGTCGCCCTCGGGCTTTTGGAGTTCGAAGCTGCCGTCCTCTCGACTCGTCGTGGTTCGTCTTTGCGCAACAACAGCGATGTCTTCGATCACGACGTTGCTCGCAGGTGCACCGTCAAGATCCAACACTCGACCGCGAATCGACATCGGTGGGGTCTCGACGACGACCCGCACCTGGACCGTAGCGCCGCTCGTGGCGCTGGCGCCAGGTAAGATTACCTCCTTTGGAGCGACACAGGCGAGTGGCGTTGCCGAAACCATGTAGCTGCCTGGCACGAGCGCGACGCTTGTCGCAAACGCACCATGCGCCTCACTCGTTACGTCGACGCCCCAGTCCGGTCGGAAGGCATCGTCGCCGACTTGGCGACCTCTCAGCGACAAGTGCAGCTTGACGGCTTCTTGCGGTCGACCCTTGGTGTCCACAACACTGCCCGTGACGCGCACACCGAAGTGCAAGACGACGTCACCGACTTCCACGACGCCGACATCCGGTAGTACGTCCCATGAGCGGATCCGTCCGCCATAGACCGGGCTCGTGATACGGATCGAGCAGCGAAAGGGAGGCGGCGCCCAGACCGTGAACGAAAACAACCCGTCGGCCGCCGTTGTGATAGCCGGCGGCCGTTGCCACTCGAGGGCCGCGCCGTGCTGCGCGAGCCAGCGAGCCTTCGTGGCTTTGTCCGTACTGCCATCGAGAGAGACTTCGCAACCCTCGATTGGCCTTCGGTATTCGTCCACACAGCGACCGCGAAGCGTCGTCATACGTCGCGCGGCAGGTTCAGGTTCGGGCCCTTCGACGCGCTGTGCGCCAATCTCTCGAGGCGCCGCCTTCTCGACTTCTACTTGGGCGTTCGCTGGATCCGAGTTACTCGAGGCACCGACCCCTGGCGGAAGCGCTATTGGGTCTGCGAAGTGACCGAAGGCGAACCACGAGATTGCGACCAGCGCGACGACTGCAAGAGCAAGCCAAGGTCGGCTGGAACTGTCGATGCCGCTCATCGCAGGATGCGATCAGCGGTGACGTTCGTGAGTCGCGCATCCAATGGCCAGTTGAAGACGAGTGCCTGTGCGAAGACGTCGACACCAGCGAGGTTCCGGTCGTTCGGCAAGTTCCAGCTCTCAGCTGCAACACCTGCGGGTTGCGGAACGACTACGAGGGGCAGCTGGATCATCGGGTCGATGCCGAGCGTGCCGAAGGGCGGGAGAGGGATCGAGACGCGCCGCGTCGAGAGGTAGGGCAGCGCCGCCTCGAAGTGGCTCGACGGAATGGAGCGTGCGTAGACTTCGAGTACGGAAGGCTGCCCTACGCGAGGTACCAGCGGTGCGTGGAGCTGGCGCTGGAGGTTGGTGAAAAGGCGGTTCGTTCGGATGTCGCCGATCACGACATCGAGGTCGAAATCGCCATCGATGTCGCCGAGGGCGATCGCGGTGCCGTTAGTCGGCAAACCAGTCGTGGCATCGACGAAGGCGCCATTGCCGTAGTTCAGGTAGAGGCGGTTCTGCTGCTCGTGATTGCCGATCACGATGTCGAGGTCACCGTCGCCGTCCACGTCTCCAAGCGCCACAGAGCGACATTGTTCGCTGTCGATCGGCATACGGAATTGCGTCGCATCGGTGAAGCTGGCTTTGCCGCTGTTGATGTAGAGACGGTTCTGGGTTCGGTCGTTGCCGACCACGATGTCGAGGTCTCCGTCGCCGTCTACATCTCCGAGCGCTACAGAATGACCATAATTGTTTGGCAACCTGTTCGTCGTGGCATCGCTGAAGGTGCCCTGGCCGTTGTTCAAGTAGAGCCTGTTATGCACGACAGTGTTGCCGACTACGAGGTCGAGGTCACCGTCGCCGTCGAGGTCGCCGACAGCCACCGAATTGGTGTTGTCGATGAGCTGCGGCATACGGCTCGCTGTGGCGTCGAGGAAGGTGCCCGTGCCGTCGTTCAAGTAGAGCTTGTTCTGCTGACCGCCGAATGGCTGGCCATTGCCGATCACGATGTCGAGGTCGCCGTCGCCATCGACATCACCGAGCACCAGGGATCGAGTGTTGTCGCTGACGATCGGCAGCTTGCTTGCAGTGACATCGGTGAAGGTGCCCGCACCGTTGTTCACATAGAGTCGATTCTGTGCACCTACAAAGGGCAGTCCGGCGTTGCCAACCAAGAGGTCGAGGTCACCGTCGCCATCGATGTCACCGAGCGCCAACGAGGTCGTCAGGTCGTCGTCCACGGGCAGATGACTCGCGGTGATCTCGGCGAAGGTGCCCGAAGCGTCGTTCCGGTAGAGGCGGTTTTGAGACCTGTTACCGACCACTAGGTCGAGGTCTCTGTCACCGTCGACGTCGCCAAGCGCCACCGCCGAGCTTTGGTCCTCGTCCAGCGGCAGGCGGCGCGCTGTGGCGTCGACGAAACTTCCCGTGCCGCTGTTCAAGTAGAGGCGCTTCTGCTGGCCGTGAAGACTCGTGTTTGCGATCGCGATATCCAAGTCGCCGTCGCGGTCGACGTCGCCGATCGCCAGCGCGAGGCTGTTGTCCCTGGCCATCGGCATGCGGCTCGTGGCATCCGTAAAGATCCCTGTGCCATCGTTCGTGTAGAGCCGGTTCTGCCCGCTGGTGAAAAGTTCGCCATTGCCGACAACCAAGTCGACATCGCCATCGCCGTCCATGTCACCCGCTGCTACAGAGCTGGTGGGCTCGGCCTCCGCCGGTAGGCGGCCCGTCGTGGCATCTCGGAAGGTGCCCATCCCGTCGTTCAGGTAGAGCCGATTCTGCTGGCTTACCAAGAACGCTCCGTTACCGATCACGAGGTCTAGGTCGCCGTCACGGTCCACGTCTACGAAAGTCAGTGACGAGCTGTTGTCCGAGTCCAACGGCATGCGACTCGCTGTTGCATCGATGAAGCTGCCCGCGCCGTTGTTCAGGTAGAGCCGGTTCTGTTGGCCCGCAACATCGGAGCCGTTTCCGAACACCAAGTCGAGGTCGCCATCGCGATCGACGTCGCCAAACGCGACGGCGCGCGTCATGTCGCTGTCGGGTGGCATGCTACCCACCGTCGCCTCGGTGAAAGCGCCCGCGCCGTTGTTCCGGTAGAGCCGGTTCTGACCGTAGTTGCCGACGACCAGGTCGAGGTCGCCGTCGCCGTCCACATCGCCGAGCGCCACCGAACGGGTCGAGTCGATATTCGCGGGCATGCGAGTCGCGGTGACATCCGTGAAGCTGCCAGTGCCATCGTTCAGGAAGAGTCGGTTTTGCTCGCTGATCGTCAGTGCGCCGTTGCCGACCACGAGATCGAGGTCGCCATCACCGTCGAGGTCGCCGAGCGCGAGTGCTGTGGTCCGGTCGGATACGCGAGGCAGCCGGGCAGTCGTGACGTCGCTGAAGATGCCGGTGCCGTCGTTCAGGTAGAGCCGATTTTGCCGACCGAAGCCGTAGCCGTCCCCGTTGCCGAGCACCAGGTCGAGGTCCCCGTCGCCGTCGACGTCGCCGTAGGCAAGCGCCTGGGTCGTGTCCACGTCGGGCGGCAAATGCCATTTCGCCAAGTCCGCGAACTGTGGGCCTGCCTGGGCTGGCAGCGTAGTGATCACTGCCGCAATCGTGGCCGCGATCAGCAAGGCCTGGCGAGCAGTGCCGGAGGGAGACGACGAACGAACGCGAGATGGGGTGCGCGATCGACACGTGTCATGCGTGTGCATGGGAAGTCCTCTACCTGCTGCGGGTGGACGGCGTGCCGTCGCGAGCCACGCGACGCTGCTGTGACGACGTCACCGAAGGAACGGGGGCGAAGGGGATCGGGGGCGAAGCGTGAGCTTAGCCATAGATCCGCTTCTTTGCCTTCCGTCCCCCGACCCGTCCCCCGACCCGTCCCCCGACCGCGACTTGCGCCGCGACTCGGCCGGACATCCTGCTGTCACGCGAGGTGAACGCCGTCGGCCGCGTAGCGCAGGCCCCAGGGTGCGCGCAGCGCATCGAGCTCGCGCTGCACGCGCAGCGTCGTCTCCAAGCTGCGCAAGGGGCTCTCGAGGAGACCTGAGCGCACGCAGCGTGCGACTTCGATCGCCTGCCAACCATAGCCGTTGCCGGGCTCGTCGAAGCGCGCTTCGGTCCGCGTCGCAGGTCCCCCATCGACGCCTGCCTGTTCGATGATGACGCGCGTCGGACGCCAAAAGTCAGGCAGCAGAAGCGAGCCTTCCGTCCCGTCGATGCGCGCGTCGTGGCTCGTGTCGCAACGGACGGCCGACGAGAGCACGGCGAGGCCGCCGCCCTCGTAACCGAGCAAATAGGCCGAGAGCTCATCGGCCCCGGTCTCGCCCTGGACCGCGAGGCTCTGGCGCTGAACGACGGGCGCGTCGAAGACGAGGTCGGCGAGCGAAACACAATAAACGCCGACGTCGAGCAGGGCGCCGCCGCCGAGACCGAGGGCGAAGTGCCTGCCTGCCGCGTCGAAGGGCGCGCGGAAGCCGAAGCTCGCATGCAGCATGAGCGGCTGTCCGATGACTCCCTCGCGCAAGACATCGAGAGCATGCACGAGGGCCGGTCGGAAGCGCGTCCACATCGCTTCCATGCAAAAGACCCCTCGCGCGCGGGCGACCTCGATCACCTCGGTTGCTTCGCGCTCGTTGACCGCG
>CALLZN010000225.1 GCA_937858895.1 uncultured bacterium
GGCGCAGCACGACTTCGCGCTTTTTTGCCGGCACTGGCTCGACGAAGGTCAGCGGCCGGCGTTGGCCCGCGATCGGCACTTCGACGACGCAGCGCAGCTCACGGTCCTCGACGACACGGAGCTCGAAGCTCCCATCGGCGCGCGTGAGCACGCGGCTCTCCAGTAGCGGCGGCGTCACGAGGACCATGGCTGTGAGCGGTTTGTCGTCGCCATCGACGACCCTGCCGCGCAGCACTTCGACACCAGGAACCAGCAGCTTCGCGATGCCGTCACGCGCGCTCTTGGGCTCGAGCTCGAAGGCAAACTGCCCGAGCGGCCAACGCGCGATCGAGCGCAGCGGCGCATCCGAGTCGATGATGAGGTCGAGCTCCGTCCCGTAAGGCAAGGTGACCGAGCGCGGCGACCAATCCGAGTTCGAGAAATCGATATCTTCGACCTGGCGAATGTCGATCTTCTCACTGACTGCGAAGTCGGCGCCCTTGTGCGCAGTCACGAAGTCGACGAAGGCTCCCCCGAGCAGCTGGCCAGCATGGTCCTCGACCCGCAAGGCTACGCGCGGAAGCTCCGCGAGGTTCAACACGCCCGGCGTCACCTCGTGCTGTGCATCTGCGCCCTTCTTGAAGCGCCGCACGATCCACGTGGCTGCGAGCGGCCGCTCGCCCCGGAGCTGGTCCCGGAGTTCCGGGCGCGGAAGCGCTATGACCCAGGCTGGATCTTCGTCCTCGCTGACCGGCAACACGACGCGACCTTGCGCGTCGCAGTGCAGCTCGAAGGGCGCCGAAAAGGAGCCAGGCTCGCAGTCGGCTGCGCCGTTCGGTGAGTAGAGCAGCGTCAATCCTTGGGCGGGCTCGCGACCCGAGATGCGCAGCTCGAGCGTCGTTGCGACGGCCTGGCGGACATGGATGTCGACAACGCTCGACTCCTGCCCAACCTTGATCTCGTCCTCGTCCAAGGTGCCCAGTTCATCGCGATCGCAGACGATCCAAGCGAGCTTCGACGCCGCCGAGCTGAAGGCAAAGCGCGCCTCCTCGGGCCAGAGCAGCCCACGATATTTGCAACGGGCGACCTCGTACTCCAGGTCGTGTGCATCGGTCGACATCGCGACCTTCTCGTAGGTCTGCGCGTAGCCGCGCAAGCGCCAGAGATCCACGGGCGACGTAGTGCCCACGACCCGCCAGCGCAGCTTCATCGGTGGCAAGAGCTGCAGAACGTGCTCGCGCGCGCGCCGCGACAGCGGCTGCACATGGATCAAGCGCCCGTCACTCGCGAGGATCTCGAACTGACGACCGAAGTGCGGCGGCAGCGGTGGCACCAACCACCGGTCGCGCTGGCGCCGCATCGGCAGCACGAAGCTGCGGCCACCCTGCACACGGAGCGAGAAGCGCAGCGGTGCCCAGCGCGCCCAAGCATCGAGACCTTCTACCGTGACGATCTCGGAGCTGACCTCGTCGCGCAGGAGCAGAAGCACGAGGACGTCATTGTGCGTGCGTGCGTTCTCGTAGTCGCGCACGGCGAGTCGCACCGCGCGACCGCGCTCGTCACCGAGCTCCGTCCCATCGACGCTCGCCCAGGCGTCATAAGAGAGCTCCGGACGCACACGAGCCTCGAAGCGACCATCGGCTCCCGTCACGACCTCGATACGGTCGGTCAGCTTCCGGGGCGTGTCGTAGCGCTGCAGCGGTGTCCCGACGAGAGTGACCCGCGCGCCCTCGACGGGGCGCGCCTCATGGTCGAGGACGAGGCCGTGTCGGGTCTCGCGCAGCTCGCGCGACGCGGCTTGGGCTTGGGCCGAGAGCCGCGCGACGAAGACGAGCAGCGTAAACAAAACAATGCCCATCGTGCCCCGACGACTCTGGGCGAGCACGAACATCAACGCATGCTACGCATGTTCTTGCGCTCCTCCTCGGTCATGTAGTGGAAGCGCGCCTGCGCTTCTTTCGAAGGCTCGACGAGCGGACGCACGACGCGGAAGCCCAAGAAGAGCGCGTCCGTGTGGTACCAAACGCTCTGTGGGATCTGCGGGTCTTGCATCTTCCAGTCCTCGTCGGAAGCGATGCGGCGCGCGGCGCGCAGCTCGTCGGCGTCATCGTCCCACGAACCGCCGCGCGCGACGCGAGGGAAGAGCGTCTTGGGCACGACGTAGGGGTCCTTCACGAGGTCGCCGACAGGCCAGTGCTTGGCATAGCTGTCGCCATAGAAGGCGTCGAGGCACCACTCGGAGACGTTGCCGTGCATGTCGAAGAGACCCCAGGGATTGGGCTTCTTGGTCCCGACCTTGTGGTACTTCTCATCCGAGTTGTCCGCATACCAGGCGTAGTCGCCGAGCATCTCATCATCGTCGCCGAAGTGGTAGCGCGTCGTCGTCCCGGCCCGGCAGGCGTATTCCCATTCGGCCTCGGTCGGCAGACGATAGTAGTGGCCGGTCTTGGCGATGAGCCATTGGCAGTAGGCCTTGGCCGCCAGCTGGGTCAAGCAGATGGCCGGATAGCCATCCTGTCCCATGCCGAAGGTCATGTCGGCGTAGGGCTTGGTCGGCCGCGTGATCGCGTCGGCCGCGCCGTCGCGCTCCTGGGGCTCCTTCGCGAGGACCTTGCGGCGCTGTCGATCGAGGTCGAGCTGCCAGAGCTCGTACTCCTGCCAGGTCACCTCGCAGGCCCCCATCCAAAAAGCCGCGATCGCAACGCGACGCTGCGGTCCTTCGGCCGCCTTGCGCCCGGCCTCGTCGTCGGGACTGCCGATCGTGAAGGTGCCAGCCGGGATCGGTCGCAGCGCGAAGCTGACGCCGGTGCCAGGAATCGTCTCGCGATAGGCTTCGAAGCGAGGTTTGGCCTCGGCCTTCGCGCTAGCCTGGTCCGGGGCCACGCGCTCAGCGCCCTCGCCTGCATCCTGGGCAGCGAGCTGCGTCGGCGCAGCCAAGAGGACAGCGAGAGTGATGAAAGAGACGAAGCTGGCCTGCGGTGTGCGCCGCCGTGAGCTGAGGGTGAGGTCGAACACCCACCCATGGTCGCGCTTTGCCTGTCCGACCGCAACGCTGCTGCTCGGCGGGCTCACGGTTCTAGCGGCCTGCCGCAGCGCCGCCGATCCGGTTTCGAACAGCGCGGTCCGCTACGAATTCGAGTCCATCCACATGGCCGTGCCG
>CALLZN010000226.1 GCA_937858895.1 uncultured bacterium
CTTCGCGCGCCTCCTGCTGCTCGATGCTCGCGATGCCGCCCTCGAGGCCAAGCGCCTCGGCGCCACGGGGTGGCGGGTCGAGGCCGCGTTGGCGCTCGCCCTCGACGGGCTCGGTGAGTATGCGAAGGCGCGCGAGATCGCGGTCGCCGCGGTCAAGGACCTGCCGGATGCGACGACCGACAAGAACGCGACGCTCTTGCTCTCGCTCTTCGCCGAGGCGCGACGTGACGCGATCTACGACGCGATCCGCGCCAAGCGGGACTGGCCGACGACCTGGCTCACCGACGTGCATGCGGCGATGTCGGTCGTCCTCGCGAGTCCCTTCGCCGATGCTGCGATGCTCGTCGACCACTATGACTGCCTCGACTTCCTTGGCGCCTCCGAGAAGGCCGCCAAGCTGCTCCAGACCGGCATCGAACGCTTCCCGGCTTCGCCTGACGTGCACGATCGCTTCCGGACGCGCACGTTGAAGGAACGCGGGCTCGACGCGCTCGAGACGAGCTACGAGCGCATGCTCGCGCGCGAGAATGCTGCGCCGACCCTCGAGTGGTTCGCCGGCTACGCCTCGATGGTGGCGGCCGAGTTCCGTCGTCGGCGTGGCGAAGGCGAAGAGGCTCGCGAAGCCTACGACCGCGCGATCGCCCACTTCGAGCGCGCGGTCGAAGCGGACGCTTCGATGCAGGAGTCGACCGATCACTTCATCGCGATGGCCTTCGCTGGGCGGGCCAACGCCTACCTCGCCGACAAGAACTCGAGCGCGGCCCTCGACGAGCTGCTCGCTTCTTTTGCGCGCAAGCCCGACGCCGCGAACGCGCGCGACGGCCTCAACCTGAGTTCGATCGACACCGCGAAGGCCTTGCTCGCGCGCTTCCGCACGAGCGACGACAAGGAGTCGGAGGCCAAGCTGCGCCGCGCGCTCGATGCCCTCGATCCGGCCATGCTCGCGCAGCCCGACTTCGAGCGTCCGGCGCCCGGCACCGACGGCCGGCCGAGTCTGCGGCAGCCGCGCCGCGGTCGCTGAGGGGCTGCCTCGACGCCGTGCCCTCGCTCTACGAGGATCTGAGTCGCATCGAGAACCTGCCGGTGCCGGTCGAAGACGGGCCCGTGCAGGTCGTGTCGACGCATGGCAGCCACGTCTTCTTGACGCGGCACGATGTCTTCAAGGTGAAGCGCGCGAAGAACTTCGGCTTCCTCGACTACTCGACGCTCGAGAAGCGCGCGCGCTTTTGCAACGAGGAGGTCCGCCTCAACCGTCGGGCGGCCGATGGCGTCTATCTGGGTGTGCTCGAGGTCACGCTCGACGAGCGCGGCCACTCGATCGGGCGCACGGGGCAACACCCTGGAAGAATCGTCGACCACGCCGTCCACATGCGCCGCTTGCCCGAAGCGGCGACCGCGCTCGCGCGCCTCGAGGCCGGTCGGCTCGGCATCGCCGAGCTGCAGAGCCTCGCGGTCTACCTCGCGGGCTTCTATGCGTCGGTCGAGCGTTGCGGCCCGCGGCTCGAGGCCTTCGAGCGCAGCGTCGCGGAGAACTTCGAGCAGGGCGAGGTCTTCGTGGGGGACCTCTTCGAGCGCGAGACCTTCGAAGCCGCGCGCGACAGCCAAATCGCATGGCTCGACCGGCAGCGCGCTCTGCTCGCCGTGCGCGACAGTCACGACGGCCACGGCGACCTGCGCCTCGAGCACGTCTACTTCCTCGATGACGGCCCCGTCGCGATCGACTGCATCGAGTTCACCGAGCGCTTCCGGGTCGGTGACTGGGCGCTCGACGTCGCCTTCCTCGCGATGGACCTCGTCGAGCGTGGGCGAAGGGACCTTGCAGACTTCTTGCTCGCGCGGCTTGGCTACGAGTTCGATGACTACGACTTCTGGCCGCTCGTGGATGGCTACGTCTCCTACCGCGCCTTCGTGCGAGCCAAGGTCGCGTGCTTCGTCGCGAGCGACGAGCACGCGCCCGACGCTCAACGTGCGCGCAAGCGCAGTGAGGCGCGCCGCTACCTCGAGGTCGCGCAGCAGGCCCTACAAGCTCGGTCGGACCAGCGCTTCGTGCTCTGTGTCGGCGGGCGCATCGCTTCGGGCAAGTCGACGCTCGCGGCCGCCTTGTCGGCCGAGCTGTCGCTCGCTTCGGTGAGCGCGGACGCAACGCGCAAGTCTCTCGCTGGCCTCGGCCACCGCGACGCGGGGCCGAAGGCGATCTACGATGCAGCCTTCACGGAGCGCGTCCACGACGAGATCGAGCGGCGCGCGCGACGCGTCCTCGAGGCCGGGCGGTCGGTCGTCGTCGACACGACCTTTGGTTCGCGCGCGCTGCGAGCGCGCTTCGCAGCGCTCGCGAAGAGCATGGGAGCGCGCTTCGCCTTCGTCGAGTGTCGAACGAGCGAGGCTTGTGCCCTGGAGAGGCTCCGCGCCCGCGGCAAGGGCGAAGTCTCGGACGCGCGCGAAGAACAATGGAAGGACCTCGACGCGAGCTTCGAGGATGTCGACGAAGTCCCAGAGTCGTCCCACCTCGTAGCCGACGGCGCAGCCGAACTCGGCCTCTCGCTCGACGCCATCGCGAGCAAGTGGCCCGAACTCAGCGCGCGAAGAGCGAAGCCGGGTTCCGGAAGGACTTGAACTCGAGGGCGTTGCCCGACGGGTCGAGGAAGAACATCGTCGCTTGCTCGCCGACCTGTCCCTCGAAGCGGATGCGCGGCCCGACGCGGAAGTCGACGCCGCCTGCGACGAGGCGGTCGCGCAGCGCATGCCACTCTTCCCAAGCGAGGACGACCCCGAAGTGGGGGATCGGCACCGCGTCCCCGTCGACGGGGTTCGTGAAGGCGCTGTCCTGCGGTCGGGCCCGCAAGTGCGCCGAGATCTGGTGCCCAAAGAGGTCGAAGTCGATCCAAGTCGCGGCTTCGCGACCGACCGAACAGCCGAGGAGGTCGACGTAGAAGCTACGCGTCGCTTCGATGTCGTCGATCGGGAAGGCCAGGTGGAAGGGTTGCACGCAGAAAGCTCAGCGCAGGACACGCGACTCTGCAAGTGCCCGGATCGTCGTTGACAGCCATCGCCCAGGACCGCAAGGTCGCGGGACGCTTGGGATCGTTGCTGTGCTATCGATGACGTGGTCTTGCCGGGATCGTGCAGAGGACGGGCGGCGGGGACTGTCGTGGTCCTTGCTGCTCTTCGTGATGTTGTGGCTCGGAGTGTCGTGCCTCGGAGTGTCGCGGCTCGGGGCGGCGCCGCTCCGGGGGCCGGGGCGGGCCCCCCGGCCCGAGCCCGGCGGCGCCTGGGCCGGCCCCCACAAGCGAATGCGGCAAGGCGAGGGGCT
>CALLZN010000227.1 GCA_937858895.1 uncultured bacterium
GCGTCGAAGATGAGGTCGAGGTCCGCTGCGCGCGTGCCCATGGTGTGGAGCACGCTCTCATGGCGGTAGAAGTCCTGACGCAGGACACGCAGCAAGTCGGCGAGCGCGCTGCGCATCGCGTCCCCTTGGCATGCGACTTGGCCGAAGGCGACGACGTCTTGGGGCGAGCGCAGCTCGCGATGCTCTTCGATGAAGCGCGAGGTCGTCAAGACGAGGTCGCGCACGAGCAGCGAGATCATCGCGCTCGTGATCTGTCGACGAATCAGGCCCGACTCCTCGGGCGAGCCTTCGTCGCGGAGTGAAGGAAAGCGCCGCAGCAATGCATCGTAGGCGAGCGTCGGCAGCTCGAGGGTCGCGAAGCTCTCCCAGGGCACGAGGCGCGAGTGGAGGGCGTCATCGAAGTCGTGGCAGACGTAGGCAATGCGATCGCAGAGGTCGACGAGTTGCCCTTCGAGGAAGGGCGTCGCCTTCTCCGGCAAGTCGGGAGCACGCGGAAAGCCAATCGGCATACGGGCCTTCAGCATGCAGAGCCGCGTCTCGCGGCAGAGGTTGAGGCCATTGCGGTCGGCGTAGCTTTCTTCGAGGTCGTCGACGATGCGCAGCCCTTGCGCGTTGTGGCGAAAGCCGCCGAACTCGGCCATGCGTGCGTGCAGCACGCGTTCGCCGACGTGGCCGAAGGGCGGGTGACCGAGGTCGTGCGCGAGGGCGACGCTCTCGGCGAGGTCGGCGTTGAGGCCTAGGCTCGTCGTGGCCGAGCGCGCGAGTTGGCTGACTTCGAGCGTGTGCGGCAAGCGCGTGCGGTAGTGGTCACCCGCTCCGGCCGCGAAGACCTGCGTTTTGTGCTGCAAGCGGCGGAAGGCCTTCGAATGCAGGATACGATCGCGGTCCCTTTGAAAGCACGTTCGCAGTGGATCGGCCTCTTCGTGCACGCGCCGTCCCTCGCTGTCGCGAGCCTTGAGGGCCAGTCGCGACAGGGTTCGGTATTCACGCTCCTCGAGGTCGACGCGGTTGAACATCGGGTTCACATTAGCGCGAAGGTTCGGTCAACGATGGCTCCGGACAAAGGTCGAAGCGCCGGAACAACCAAACGCCTAAATAGAGAAGCGGCGTATCGGCGAGGGCGCAGAGGATCTTGAAGCACCACGCCGACGCGATGGCCGAGAAGATGAGTTCGTTTGGCCAAACGCCCGCGAAGAGGAGCGTCACGACGAGCACCGAGTCGAGCAGCTGTGACAGAATCGTCGATGCGTTGTTGCGCAGCCAGAGGTGCTTGCCATTGGTGAGCCCCTTCCAGAAGTGGTAGAGACGGATGTCGAACCACTGCGCAAACAAGTAGGCGAGCATGCTCGCGAGGATCGCTCGCATGCTGCTCCCAAAGACGTGCGTGAAGAGTTCGTCGCCGACCGGCGCGATCGTGCGCAGGTGCAGGCGGGGTCCTATGGGTGCCAAGTCGGCCAGGTCGGGGCCGAGCAGGGCCGCGACGTCGAAGGGCGGGGTCGCTTCTTCTTGCGGCGCGTTGCGCTGGTCGACGAGGAGGAGGCGACCGCGACGCAGCTCATCACTCGCGCCGCTACTGCTCGCGCTGTTTGCGACGAGCCGGTCGGCTTCGATCTCGCTCTGCCAGGCGAAGCTCATGCCGACGATGCCTTGCGCTTCGAGCTTCTTGTCGAGCTCGGTCGTCGTCACTGGAGGCCGCGATGACCATGGCCCGGACCAGCCCTCGCTCGTCTTCGCGGGCACGGCCATCGCGAGCTGAAGCCACAGCAGCGTGAGCAAGCTCACGACGAGTCCGACCCAGACGACGGCGTCTGCGCGCTTCTTGCCGTAGATCTCCGAGAGCAGGTCCGTGCAGAGAAAGGTGAGCGGGTACGGCAGGATGCCGACCGAGAGGACAGCGAGTTGGCCGCCGACGAAGGGCACGTAGCTTGGCCAGGTGAAGCCGAAGAACTTGAGGACGATCAAGTTGCAGAGCACGAGCGCGCCGAGAAAGATCCCGGCGAGCAGCAGGTAGCCGAAGATGGCGCGGTCTCGCATGGGCAGAGACGCTAGCCCGGATCATTCCAGAACGCCGTAGCGGGGCGTCGCAAAAGCGCGCAGATGTGGCGCCACAGTCGGCTGAGCACGCAATGCGCCGAAGCACGACGTATCGCGGAACGAGCCGAAGTGCGACACCGCAAGAATTTGCGTGACCCCTGCAGTGGCCTACGGTTTGCGAAGCCGGTGCCTTTCATGAGCCCATCTGCTTCCGAACAACGCCTGGACCACGGGGTCATCGGCAATGGCCGCATCTTGGCGTTGATCGCCCCGACGAGCGCCGTGGAGTGGCTGTGCTTGCCCAAGTGGGACTCACCGTCAGTCTTCGGCTCCCTGCTCGACCACGAGCGCGGCGGGACTTGGGCCATCGAAGGCGCCGACGGTCCGGTCGCGGGCAAGCTCAGCTACGACCGTAACACGAACGTTTTACGTGGCGTGTTTCAGCAAGGCGATGCGGCCTGGGAAGTCGTCGACTTCGCGCCTCGCATCCCGACAGGCCTCGGCGTCAGCGCACCGTTCGAGATCGTTCGCTTGCTACGTCCACTCGCGAGTCAGCCACGCATCTTCCTTCGCTTCGATCCTCGACCCGACTATGGCCGCGCGGTGGTCGACCTACAGCCTACCGATTCGGGGATCGAGACGGTCGGCGGCCCTGTGCGTCTACGTCTCGATACGAACGCGCCAGTGCCCTTCGTGCTTGCCGGCCAGCCGTTCGCGCTTCGAGAACCGATCTTCCAGGTGCTGTCGTTGGGCAGCGCTGCGCATCGGTCGGATCGCATTGACCTGGCGGGGGTGCAGCGCAGTCTGCAGATGACGATCGCTGGTTGGCGTGCTTGGGCGCGTACGCTCGCTCTGCCGCCGTTTCGACAGCAGGACGTGCTGCGCTCTGCGTTGTGCCTCAAGCTGCACTCACACCACGACACCGGCGCTATCATCGCCGCGACGACGACGAGCATTCCCGAAGCGATCGGCACCGAGCGCACCTGGGACTACCGCTATTGCTGGTTGCGCGATGCGGCGTTCGTCGTCGAAGCGCTGCGCAGACTCGGGCAGATCAACGAAGGTGAGGCCTTCCTCGAGTTCCTGTTCAACGTCGCTCAGTCGGGTCCCCTACAGCCGATGTATGGCGTCGACGGCCGCCGAGAGCTGGAAGAAACGATGCTGCCGCATCTCGCAGGCTTCCGCGGCAACGGCCATGTGCGAATCGGCAACGCAGCCTACGCCCAGAAGCAGAACGACTTGATGGGCGAGTTGATGCTGAGCATGGAGACGTTGCTCGCCGACCCGCGCTTGGTCCACGAGACGCCCGATCTGATCATGCCGCTCGTCGAGCGCTTGGTCGAAGATGCAATCGTCGCCGCTCCAACGCCAGACACTGGCATCTGGGAGTATCGAACGATACTGAAGAACCACACGTTTTCGCGTGCGATGTGTTGGGCGGCGATCCAGCGCGGCTCGCGGCTCGCGGCGCGCTTCGGCCGCGATGACCTGGCGAAGCGCTGGGCCGCGATCGCCGACAAAGAACAGAGCGAGATCCTTGGGCGCGGCTTCGATTCAACGTTGGGTTTCTTTACCGATGCGCTCGATGGCGGTCATCCAGACGCTGCCAATCTGCTCTTGCCCACCATCGGTCTGATCGATGCGCGGGATCCACGCTTCCAGAGCACGCTCGACGCCTACGGGCGAGAACTCGTCGACCGCGGCTTCATGCTGCGCTACCGCAACCGCGACGATTTCGGCGAATCGACGAGCGGCTTCACGATCTGCAGCTTCTGGTGGGCCGAGGCACTGGCGCTCGCGGGACGCATCGATGAGGCGATCGAGATTTTCGATCGCATGCTGCGTCATGCCAATCCGCTCGGTCTCTTCTCCGAGGACATCGATCCTCAGTCGGGCGAGCTACTCGGCAACTTCCCTCAGGCTTACACCCATGTCGGCCTGATCAACGCTGCAGCGACCGTCGGGGATCTGCTCGCCGCTCGCGACGGCGTCGTGAGGGCTTGGATGTGAGTGGCCGACTCTTGATCGTCGCGAACCGCCTGCCACTGTCCGTGGTGAGCGGTCCTCATGGACCTGTAATCGAGCCGAGCATTGGTGGACTTGCAACCGGACTGCGCGGCCCGCACGAAGAGGGCGAAGGGCTGTGGGTTGGCTGGGCCGGTGCGATGCCTGGCCTGCGTGCTGCGGCGAGGAAGCAGGCAATGGCCGCGCTTCGCGAGCAGCGCTTCGCACCGATCGAACTGAGCCGACAGGAGGTCGAGGCCTACTACAACCAGTTCAGCAATGGAGTGCTCTGGCCGACGTTGCACTATCTGATCGACCGCCTACCGGCGGAGATGGGCGACTGGCAGGTTTACCAGGAGATCAACAACCGCTTCGCCGATGAGGTTGCGCGGCATTGGCGACCCGGAGATCTCGTCTGGGTGCACGACTTCCACCTGATGTTGTTGCCGAAGCTCCTGCGCGAACGGCTGGGCGACGCTCAGATCGGCTTCTTCCTGCATGTCCCCTTTCCGTCGTCGGAGGTCTTCCGCGTCCTACCCTGGCGCGCCGAACTGTTGCGTGGATTGCTCGGTGCGGACCTGATCGGCTTCCACACGCTCGGCTATCTCCGTCACTTCTCGTCGGCGTTGCTGCGCACGCTCGGGATGGACGTCAGGATCGACCGTGTCGACCACGGCGATCGGACCACGCGCTTGGTGGCGATGCCAATGGGCATCGATGTCGAGACCTTCGATCGACTCGCAGTGGACGCCGATGTCAGGCGCGAAGTCGCCGCACTACGACGCCAGAGCGGCCGTGCCAAGATCATGCTGGGTGTCGATCGACTCGACTACACCAAGGGCTTGCCACGGCGCTTGATGGCGTTCGAACGACTGCTGGAGATGCGCGGTCCTGATGCGAGCCCAGTGCAGCTCGTACAAGTAGCCGTCAGCTCGCGCAACGACGTCAGTGAATACAAACGTCACAAGCGTGGGGTCGACGAATTGGTCGGCCGCATCAACGGCCGCTTCGGCAGTCCGGACTTCACGCCGATCCGCTACGTGAACTCGAGCCTCGACTTGCCGGCCGTCACGACGCTCTACCGCGCGGCTGACGTGATGCTCGTCACTCCGGTGCGGGATGGCCTCAACTTGGTCGCCAAGGAGTTCGTGGCGGCGCGGAGTGACGAGGACGGCGTGCTCTTGCTCAGCGAGTTCGCCGGTGCTGCGACCGAGATGCCGGAGGCGCTCAAGGTTCACCCCTATGACGTGAATGGCACCGTCGACGTCATGGCGACGGCGCTGGCGATGCCACGCGAAGAACGCCGGCGCCGTATGCGCGCGCTGCGTGATTCGGTGACCAAGAGTAACGTGCACAATTGGGTACGCACATTCCTGGACGAACTGCGTCGCACGGGCGAAACCTCGGCGGTTCCGGTCGGCGACGGTGAGAAGTTGCGCGAGGCGCTGGCGACTGCGCGACAACGCGGCCCGCTGACGCTCTTCGTCGACTACGACGGCACGCTGGTCGACTTCGCTGCCCGGCCGGAGCTCGCCGTCCCTGCGCCGGCCCTGCTTGCAACCTTGCGCATGTTGGCTGCGTCGACGGACTTAGATGTGCACGTGGTCAGCGGTCGACCGCGCGCGTTTCTCGAAAAGTGGTTCGGCTCACTGCCTGTCGGTCTCCACGGTGAGCACGGGCTCGTCTCGCGATCGCCGGGCGGCGTGACTTGGACCAGCACGACGCTCGACAACACGGAGTGGCGTGAGCGGGTGCAGCGCCTGATGAAGCGCTTCTCAGCGCAAGCACCGGGTTCGATCGTCGAGACGAAGGCACTATCCGTGGCCTTCCATTACCGTCAGGTCGCTCCCGAGACGGCTCGCCTCATCGTCGAGGAGATACGCCTGCATCTGGCTGACATGCTGAGCCAGTCCAATGCGGTCGTGCTCGCCGGCAAGCAAGTGCTGGAGGTCCGACCCATCGGCATCCACAAGGGCAACATCGTCAAGCGAGTCATGGGCGAGCGCAGCTTGGCCTCGACGGCCGTCGTTCTCGGCGACGACGTCACCGACGAGGACATGTTTGCCACGGCCGGCCCGGACGCGATCACGATCAAAGTGGGCAGCGGACGCACGGACGCGCGCTACCGCGTCGAGGATTGCCGCGAGGCACGTCGGCTGCTTGAAACTCTGCTCGCGCCGGCGGACCTTCGACCTGCGACGCCGCTGTCGCCGTAGCCGCTGTCGCCGTAGCCGCTGTCGCCGTTGCGCGGAGATCGTCAGCAGACGACCCGTATCTCAGGGATGTCAATGGTCTCGAGCTCCCCGTGCAT
>CALLZN010000228.1 GCA_937858895.1 uncultured bacterium
CGGGTGCGGGGCTTCGTGGCGTTGGGTGGGGCGGATATCGTGAAGGCGGTCGCAGGCGCCGAGCCCCTGGAAGAGCTCGCCGTACTGACTCACCCAGCCGGCCTCGCCCTTGCCCCGCGCCGCCACCTGCGTCGTCATGCCGGGCAGGATCAAGCGATCCGAAACCAGGCTCGCGAGCTCGCGCAGGTCGGCGTGGCGCGCTTCGACGAGGTCGTCGACTTCGTCGGCGAGGATGGAGATGCGCGCCTCCACGGCGTCCTCGCGCGCTTCGCCACCTTCGACCAGCGTCGCCAAGATGGCTCGCGCGAGGCTCGCGCCGACGCGGCGCGCCGACGGCTCGTCGTCGATTCCCGCCAACGCGCGCTCAGCCGTCAGAGCACAAGCTCGCAGCGAAGGCAGCTCGTCACAGACCTCGAAGACGTAGAAGCGCAGCACCGAACGCAGACGCTTGCCAAGGGGGCCGTCACGCTGCAGGGCCGCGATGCGCAGGCCCAAGACCGCGCGACAAGCCTCGACGAAGCGCAGCGGCGCATCGACGAAGCGCAGCGGCTCGCCATCGACGAGGCCAGCCGGCACTTCGCTCGTCACGGCTTGCAAGTCACGCAAGAAGCGATCGAGGTGGACGAGGAGGCCGCAGACGTGGCCGCGCCTGAAGTCGCGATAGACGAAGCGCAGCACGAACTGCGCTTCGTCCTCGACGAGGACATGGTCCCGCGCGTCGAGAATGCGACCGCGCTTGGCGTGCAGCCACTCGACACCGTGCAGGTTCTGTGTGCGGTGCAGGCGCAGTTCGTCGGCTTGAACGAGCTGCAAGTCGAAGAGACGCAGCCCCAAGAGGACCGGCACCAAGAGGACGAAGGCAGCCAAGACGAGGAGGCGGCGCTTCGCTCCATGCAAACGACGCTGTTCGCCGTGACTCGTCGTCAGCGCCTGATACGTCGTCGCGCCATGACCCCGCCTCATGCCTGCCCCCGCCGCGCGACTTTCGTGCGTTCGATACCCTGGAACCCGCGCACCGCACCGAGCACGAGCGGCGCCAAGAGTGCGGTCAGGATCCACGCCGACCAAGTCCGTTGGAGGGGATCACCCGCTCCCTTCGCGAGGACGGCGCTCTGGAGCAGTGAATAGGCAACGGCCAGCGAGAACGACGCGAGGACGCGGAAGGGCAAGCGGTCGGCGAAGAAGCGCCGACCGAGTGGTCGAGCCACCCACCAACCCGTGACCAAGGCCCAGAGCCAAAAGATGAAGGAGCCAGGCAAGAGCGTCGAGCGCACGAGCGCGATCGCCGCGAAGCGCACGAAGAGCCGTGATTCTGCACCGTCGACCATCGACGCGACGACGGCGATGGCCGCGAGGTCCGGCACGAAGCTCGGCCCGATACGCGCAAGCAGCACGACTTCGAAGCCGGCGACGTGCACCCAGATGACGAAGGCCAAGAGGCCACGGATCATCGGTCCCCCCGATGCACGCGCGGTGAAGGCAAGGCTGCGGGGCGCACCCAAGCGACCGCATCGGGCCAGGGGGCCAGCCCAAAGAGCTCCACGTCGATGCTGCGCGCGGTCGCTTCCCGCACCCGTCCACAGACGAGGCCATGCGGGAAGCTCGCGCCATCGACTCCGCTGTAGACCCACGCGCCGCGCCAGCGCTCGACGTCGAGGCTCCCTGGGTGCTCGACCTCGAAGCGTCCGAGCTGGGTACCATCCGCAAGCGTCACGACACCGTCGCCGCGCGCATAGATCGCCTTGGTCGCGTCGTCCTGCATGAGGACCAGCGGCACCCGCGCGTCGACTTCGCAGAGGGCGACCGCCCCCGCGACGCCGCCGGCGCTCCATGCGACGCGTCCGAGGCAGCGCAACCCATCGATAACCGCCGCCCCTCGCGACATGCCCTTGCCGACCAGGAGGGCGCGTCGCCACGGAGTGCGCAATGGCGAAGACCAGAGGAGGCGGGCTACGCCGCGGCCAGCGTCGCGCGGGTCCTCGATGCTCGAAGTCAGGGCCGCCGTGCCGAGGATGCCAACGCGAACCAAGCTCCGCGCATCGAAGCGCGGTTCGACGTAGCGCGAGAGCACGAAGGCGCGCTCACGGTAACCAACGTCTTCGATGCTGCCGAGGACGAGCCCCTCGGGCAGACCAGGTTGCAGACGCTCGCTGGCCATCGTGCGTGCGATGTAGGGCGCGACGCCCTCGGCCCAGGTCTCGAGTTGCTGAGGCGCCGCGCGCAGCACGCGCAAGCGAAAAGGGTCTTTTGCGTGCCCCGCTTCGACGAGAAGCCGCAGGGCCGGAGCTTCGCTGTCGACCGCCGAGTGCGCGATCGCGACCAAGCGACGCTTGGTCTGCCCCAGCTTGGCTTCGGACCGCGTCGGCACGTGGTCGATGGTCTGCACTCGCAGCTGGGCATCGGCGCGACTGCCGTTCGCGACGACGAAGCCGACCAGGTCTTCGCCGTGGACGACCGGCGCACCTGCGAGGGCCGCAGCCTCCGCCGCCGTCGCCGTCGCTGCGAGGACGAGCGTCGTCGGTCGCTTGCGCGCGCCCTCGGTGCGCAGCACCGTCACGAGTCGCAGGCGGTCCTCTGCGTGCTGTCCGCGCGCCTGTCGGTCGAGGCTCGCCAAGAAGCGCTCGGTCAGGGCAACGTCCCGCGCGTCGAAGTCCAGGTCGGCGCGCGCGACTTCGCCGGCGCGAGCGACGGTCACGAGCGCGGCCGGCCGCAGGAGCGCCGCCATGCCCGCCCGGAGCGGCGCTTCGAAGGGCAGCTCGAACTCTGGCGCGCAGCAAGCGATCGGCGTCAGCACGATGGCCAAGATCCCGAGCCCGACCCGTGCGCGCCGACGGCGCACGGCCTTCATCGAGTGCAGCGACTTGTCCTTCGAGAAGAGCATCGTCGACACCAGCTTGGCACGAGCCCCGCCCGAAGTCGTGCCGCGTGGCAACAGGTGCAGGACTCGCGGCGATCAGTGCTGATTGCTGCTGTAGAGGAAGGGCGACAGGCGGTCCAACTGGCGCAGCACGACGCCGGTGCCCCGGGCCACGCAAGTGAGCGGATCTTCGGCGACGTGGATCTCGAGGTCGAGCTCTTCGGACAGCACCTCCGGCAGGCCCTTGAGCAAGGCCCCGCCGCCGGCGAGGGTGCAGCCGTTCTTCGTGAGGTCGGCGCTCAACTCCGGCGGCGTCCGCTCGAGGACGTTCTGGATGCCGGTGATGATGCGGCGCAAGGGGTCTTGCAGAGCGCTACGGATCTCGTCGGAGCTGATCAAGGCCCGCCGCGGCCGCCCGGTCATGAAGTCGCGCCCAGAGATCTCGAGCGAGTACTCCTGCACCATCACGCGCGCGGACCCGATCGTATGCTTGATGTCCTCGGCCATGAGGGGGCCGATCAAGAGGTTGTACTTGTCCCGAATGTGCTTGACGATGGCTTCGTCGAAGTTGTCGCCCGCTACGCGCAAGCAGGCCGCCTCGACCACGCCAGCGAGGGAGAGGACCGCAACCTCGGTCGTGCCGCCGCCGATGTCGATGATGAGGTTGCCCTCGGGCTCGGTGACTTGGAGTCCGGCGCCGAGACCGGCCGCGATTGGCTCCTCGACGAGGTAGACCTCGCGCGCACCAGCGCGCTCGGCGCTGTCGATGAAGGCGCGTCGCTGGACCTCGGTCGTCCCGTACGGAATCGCAATCACGAGCCGCGGCTTCACGAAGCGCCGCCGATTGTGCAAGGCGTTGATGAAGTAGCGCAGCATCGCCTCGGTGATCTCGAAGTCCGCAATCACGCCTTCGCGCAACGGCCGGATGACGTCGATGCCGTGTGGCGCGCGCCCCTGCATGCGGTAGGCCTCGCGTCCGACCGCGCGTCCGCCGAGGATGACTTCACTCGTGCCGGCCTTGACCGCGACGACGCTCGGCTCGTTCATGACGACGCCGCCATCCTCGATGTAGACGAGGGTGTTCGCCGTTCCCAGGTCGATCCCCATGTCGATCGAGAAGCGACCTGCGACCCATTCGATCAGCTTCAAGTTCCCCCCCTGTCTGCTTCTTCTTGCGGACTCGTTGTCGCCGATTCGTTCCTCGACGGCCTCCCCCTGTTGCCCGGATACCCGAGTTGCCCGCATACCCGAGCACATGGCCGCAAGGCTAGCGAGCGAGCCCCGCCCTGCATCGCGAAAACCGCTCGCTAGGCTGCAACGACCGAGGGGCCCCGATGCAGGAAGCATCGGGGCCCCTCGGCTTTACCGCTCCAACCCGGGGCGCCCTCCAAGTCGGGGGCGCTCTGGTCGGGCTCTCAGGCCCCTAGCGGACCGCGGGCGTAGTGCTCGCCCAAGTACTGCATCACGAGGTAGACCGCTCCGAGGAGGAGGATGCTCGTCGCGACGATGATTGCGAAGTCGATACCGTGCCCCTGACCTTCACCCTCGTCCAGGATCTCGATCGGCGCTTCGTCGATGACTGCTTGCTTGCGTGCCATGCTTCGTAGCTCCTGGTATCAGCGGGTGCCGAGGCGGGTCGTCGCCTTGTCGCCCTTGGAGATGGCCATGGCCGGGACCGCGTTCTCGATGCGGGCGAAGGCGAGGTTGTCGCTGACTTCGACGACGCGGACTTCACCCTTGTAGGTGGTGCCGTCGTGGATCGAGAAGCTCATGCCCGGCGTGACACCGCTGTTCTCGCCGAGGCTGATCGTGACCGACTTGAGCGAGGGGTTGACGGCCATGATCGTTCCGTCGACCTGGGGCTGCACGCCCTTGATGATCTCGGCGACGTTCGGGATCGCCTTCTGGATGACCGCGATCTGCATCTCGAGGTCGGCCTTGACACCGCTCAGCTCATTGAGATCGGCGACGAGGCTCTCGACGCGCTGCTTCTCCTTGGAGAGGCTCGCCTCGACGGCGTTGAGCTGATTTTGGAGGTCATCGCGAGCACCGACGGCCTGCATCTTGGCTTCGTTGGCGACGACCCATTCCTTGGTCAGGGTCTCGATGCGCGTGCTCTGGTCCTCGAGCTTGCCCGAGACGGTCTCCGACGCAGCGCGGATGGCTTCGAGCGAGGTGCTCAAGCGCTGGAGCTGCTGCTTGTTGTCGGTGTCGGCTTCCGTGAGCGACTTGATGACCGTCTGGCTGTTGGCGAGCTGCTGCGTCTTGGACGACAGGTCGAGCGTGTAGTTCTGGACCTGACCTCCCAGGGCGACGATCTGCTCTTCGAAGGACTTCTTCGCGGCCTCGGCGGCTGCGACGCTCTCTTGAAGCTTCGTCTTGTACGACGTCTGGTTCTTGAGGTAGAAGCCCGCGAAGGCGATGAAAGCCGCAGCGAGGATGAGGTTGAGGATGATGAAAAGACGACCGATTGGACTCATCTCGTGAGATTCTCCGTGGAGAAGATCGGGGGTAGACGGAAGCTAGGGAGCGGCGATTCTTTCGGGGCTGAGCCGAACGAAACTGGACTAGCGGACCGAGAAGCTTACCCCCCGCCGAAGCGGAAGATCGTCGTTCTCACTTTTCTCGACCCTTTTTCGCGGACGACCTCGTTGGAGGCTGACCCCGAAACATCGTCCTGATCCGTTGGACCGTTCTTCGAGAGCATCTCGAAGCTTCCCAGGGATTGCAAACTCTGTATCCCCAAGAAGCTGCGATTCTTGCGGCAGCGAGGGGATTGGTCAAGAAGCCGTGAACGACATCGGCCCCGGTCGAGTCTATCCCGCCCGTGCTCCTGCGGCTCAGTTTTGCTCGAGGATCGGGCGCTCGCTGCGCCCGCGCCACCCATGGCGGCGCGCTAGCGCGGTCATGACGACCAGCAATAGCGCAAAGAAGTAGGGCAGGACGGCGCCGATCCGCAGCGACCAAGGCTCG
>CALLZN010000229.1 GCA_937858895.1 uncultured bacterium
ATCGCCTGCGAACTCTCGAAGATTGAGCCGTGCGGCGGCATTTTGGCCCTGCGAATCCGCCGGCCTGCCGTAGCGCCTCGACGCAGCAGCTGTCGGCGCGCAGCGCGAAGCTCACGATCGCCTCGCCGATGGAGCACTACATCCTCGAGCACTTCTCTCGGCAGGCGGACGCCTGGGATGCGCGCGAGAATCCCGATGGCTACATCGCGCTCTGCATCGCCGAGAACCACTTGATGGACGACCTGCTCGTCCCCTGACTCCACCGCGACGCACAGCCGCCAGCGCTTGTTCTCGCATACGACGCGATGGTCGGCGCAGAGCCATTCCGCCTTCGTATTGACGATACGACGCGCGGACAGGGCGTGCACGTCCGCCTTGCATGTATTGCACGTGAGCCAATCGGCGGTCGCGTCTAGGTCGGCGCGCTCACCGCAGTGGTAACAACGTGCCGGCATGGCCAAGATCGTTCAGGGGAACAGAGTCAGGCGAACAGGGACAGCGTTGCTCGCAAAGTCGAGGTTCGGAAGCGTGACGAATGCGTGATGCAGGACCACGCCAGCGAGGCTTGCAGGATGTCCCGGCGGCAACAAGAACGCTGCCTTGCCACGTCCGTTCGCATCGAGTTGCAGCAGGTTGTTGAAGACGAACGTGTGCGGGCTCGACGCGATCGCGGAGAAGTAGACGTCCGGATTCAGCGGCAGGTGGATCGAACCGAATGAGATTCCCGGATTGGTTCCGCTTGCCGTCCCGAGCACGAAGGCGAGCGCGTTCGCGTGTTGGGCTCCTACGTCGAAGTCGAGCTGTTGATAGCCCCCTTGGATCAATGGGACGTTGTGCGTTTTCGTTGCGAGCGATAAGGGAACCGTCGACTGAACGCGCAATCCGGGCACTGTCGTCCGTTGCACGACAATCTGGCTCGACGCATTGAAGAAGTCCAGGTGACCGTCTTGATTGAGATCGCCAGCGGCGCGGAGGAGTACTGCGTCATCACGCGTGATCGTGTCGACTCGGACTTCAAGTGTTGATCCATCCTTGCCGGAGACCATGACGACACCCCACGAATAGTCGAGGAGTACTCCACTGACAGCGAAATCGGTCACGCCATCGGAGTTGAGATCACCAACTGCACACAGGCTCCTACCAAATTGTGAATTGAAGTGTTGGAGCTGCGCCTTCCAGAGCAGTGCTGATGTCCTGGACGAGATGGCGAACATCGTGCCGGTCTGGCCACTCATGCTGCGGATCACGATCGACTCGTTGGTCGATGCCGTCACGACATCAGCCAGGCCGTCACCATCCAAATCGCTCGATGCATCAAGGTCGCCATTCATCGAGCCGTTTCCGAGCTTCGTCACGGAACGCAATATCTGACCGCTTCCGGAAGAGACGATGACGAAACCGCAATCAGCCTCGAGATGAGCACAGATGTCTGCTTTGCCGTCGAAGTCGAGATCGGGGGCTGCAGCGACTCGATATCCCAGACTTGTCGACGGGTAGTCAAAGCGCTTGAGCAGAGTACCTGTTGCGCCGGAGATCACATAAAGCTCGGCCCCGTTCTTCGGGACCGCACACACAACGTAGTCACGAACGCCATCGGCATCTAGGTCATCGAGGAGAGCCAGGTCGGAGCCAATCCGCGAGTACTGACTGGAAAGCTTGTTACCGTCGATCACGTGAATCTGTTGACCTGCCTTGCCCGAGAAGACGAACACTGCGCCTCGACCACTCGTCCTCGAAATCGCGTCGTAGGGATAGGTCGCAGCGCCCACGGCGTAGTCGGGGACGCCATCTTTGTCGATGTCGTCGAGAACGATGAGGTGGCTGCCCAATTGACTTCCCGTTGGGCCCGAGTGATGTCGGAGAACGCGGCCATCCAAGCCAGAACGAAGCTGAACGACACCGTCCGTCACAACTGTGAAGGAAGCAGAATAGTCGCCGATCAGAAAATCCACGTATCCGTCACCATCCAGGTCGGCGAGCGGAGCAGCGCACTTGCCAACAACTTTCGGCTGCTCAGTGGTGATTGTCAGTAGATCGTATTGCTGTGCGGCGAGCGGAGCTCGGCTCGAGAGGCAAGCAAGCAGCAGAGTCGTGCTGAGACACGAACGTCGCGGGTGCAGCATCATAGTTGCTCGTGGGCGTGCCATGAAGGGTATGGGGTTCGAATCGGTCAACGAGGTCGCGACTGCGATCTTAGGAGCTTTGCGGGCTCGGGGCGCATCATCGCACATTGCGAGCCGCCTCGAGCCGTCCGATCCTGAGTTCCCACTGCGCATCGAGGAACGCGAACGCGCGGCCGAGCACGGCCGTGAGCGCGGTGCTCTCGTGCGCAGCGCAGCGCTCTCGCGAACCGGAGCGCTTATTTCAGGACTAGTCCAGCTCATCAAGTTCGCTGAGTACGCACTGGAGCAAGTCATCGAGGTGCAGCAACGAGGCGAGTTCGTCCGTGGTCGCACGATCTGTCGCCGTCGTGCGAGCCCACATAGAGCGCACATCGCGGCGACTTTTGTGGCTGCCGCGTTGAATCCACACGAGCTTCGAGACGATTGCGTCGGGCAGGCTGACGATCGGTAAGGTCACACCAGCGAAGAGCTCGAAATCGCTTGATCTCGAGAGTTCGCCCGGTACGAGCTGCCGCGGGTAGAAGTCGAGCTTGAGACCCTCGGCCACGTCCAGCGCTTGGAACAAGCGCCCTTCCTCGATGCTCACGCGAGCAGCAGGCTCGTCGACGAGGAAACCGACGGCTCGCATGCGCTCGAGCAAAGCACCTCGGTGTGCTCGCGTCGTCTCCGGCTCGAGGACGATGTCGACATCCTGCGTGAGTCGTGGTTCGCCGTAGGTCACCGACGTGATCCCACCCGTCAAGTGAAACGGAATTGCCAAGTCCTGCAGAATGCGTGCAGCCTTGACGAGCGTCGCTTGAAATGCCTCAACCGGAAACACGGCGAAGCATCTCTTCGACCAGTCGCAGGGCGCCCGGATCTTTTGCGTAGAGGCGGCGCGCGACGAGCCACTTGAGTCGTTCGTCACTCACATCCGGATGCTCTGCGCGCAGTTCTCGAGCGATCGCGTTGCGCACGAAACTCAGCATCTCGGCGGTGCGGCGCATCTTCTCCGGGATCGACATCGCGTCGACATGTGCGCGGTAGGCGCGTTCGACGAGCGAAGGTTCTCGGGGCCCGCCGAGACAGATGGTGACATTGGGAAAGAGATCGGAGCGCAGAGTGTCGTGCGCAGTCTCCACCAACGTGAATCGGGTGCCGTCCGATATGTATCGCTCGACCCGAGGCAGCTCGAGATCGACGACCCAATACTCACGGACTCCAGTGCGTTCGTAGAGGCCGAACTTGCGCTCAGAATCGTGCCTGCGCGTGCTCGGCGACGAGATCTCGACGACGAGATCGGGAGGACCATGGATCTTGTCCGGGCCGATCCGCGATGCGTGCTCCGGGGTCAGGACGACGATGTCGGGCTGCACGATGTCGTGCTCCGTCAACTCGACGTCGGTCGGCGCGCTCAGTACGCGACCGAGGCCCTGATCTTCGATCGCGACGACGAGGCGAGTGACCAAGCGCGCGGCGACAGCCTGGTGCTCGGTCGACGGCACCGCATGTACGAAGTACTCTCCACCGATGATCTCGTGTCGGCGACCATCGTCAGGGAAGCACACGTAGTCCGAGTAGTCGAGCTTGGCCGAGGATCCGGTCATGACCCGTCGAGTCTAGCCCACTGTTGCAATAGATCCGCCCGAAGTCGTGCAGCGTGGGCCTCGTGGCCCACGACGCCGCGGCAGCTCGTGACGCGGCACAACGCCATCGACGAGGCCTCGAATCCGCCGCCGCCCGTCCTATCGTCGGCGCTTTCGGCGACAACGACATGCACTGGAGCTCCTGGATCCTCATCCCCTTCGTCGGCGCGTTGATCGGCTACGTGACGAACACGATCGCCGTCCTCATGCTCTTCCGCCCGCATCGCCAGCGGCGCTGGCTCGGCCTTCCCTTCCAAGGCCTCATCCCGAAGCGTCAGCCAGCCCTCGCGCGCAAGATCGGAGAAGTCGTCGGCCAGCACCTCCTCGACAAGAAGGACCTCGTCCAGGCTCTGCAAAAGATCGACTTGCGCACAGTCATCTCGGAGCTGATCGACGGCGCCCTCGACAAGAAGCTCGCTGACTTCAAGAAGATCCCGATGGTCGGCGCCTTCATCACGCCCGATCGCATCGCGAGCATTCGTGACAGCATCGTCGACTCCGTGCTCGAGAACGAGGCGGCCCTCGCCGAGCGCCTCGAAGCCATGCTCGACGAAAACCTCGACGTGGCCCAGATCGTCGAAGAGAAAGTCGCGGCCTTCCCGACGCAGCGGCTCGAGCAGCTCGTCCTCGACGTCGCCCGCAGCGAACTGCGCGCGATCGAACTCTGGGGCGCGGCCCTCGGAGCGCTCATCGGTGTTGCGCAGGTGCTGCTGCTCGAAGTCCTCAACTGAGGGCCGAGAGCCCTGGTGCCGCACGGCGCCGCTACCAGGACCCACCACCTCCGCCACCGGCACCGCCGCCGACGCTCCCGCCACCTCCACCACCGCTGCTACCCGGCGCGACCGCGGCCGCGCTCGTCGCGTAGCCGAGCGAGGGGGCGACCATGGACAGGTGGACCGCGGTCGGACCGACATCGCCTTCGATTCCGGCCTTGCTCACCGCGTCGGACCACGCCGCGACTTCGCCGAGCGCTACCGCCCAGGCCGTATAGAGCAGGAGCATGCCCTTCTCGGCAGCTTCCTTGACTCGCTTGGCGTCGGACTTCTCGAGGAAGCGGCGGAAGGACTCGATGCGAATCCAAAGAGCGCTGCCCTGTGGCGTGCGCACGCGCAGCTCCCAGCGGTTGGCAAGGCAAGCAAAGGCGGCAGCGATCGCTGCGGCACCGACAGTGACGCCCACGAGGAAGATCACCCCGAAGCGCGCGGCAAGCACCGCCATAGCGACCGTCAGCGTGAGGCCAAGGAAGAGCCCGAGAGCCGCCAGGCCGCCGGCACGGCTGCGGCGACGATCGCCGTCGGCGTCCCAGAGCGAGCTCCCGTCGTGCCAAGCCGAGAGCTCTTTGTCGAGCGCTTCCCAACCGGACGCGAACTGCTTGTCGTACTTGCCGAGCTGAACCTCTTGGCGACCGCCGAACATCGTGTCCAAGGGCGCGAGTCCGAGCTCGCTGCCTGTGTCACGCTCGAGCGCCAGGTCCTTGCCGCTGCCCTCGATGCGGATCTCGCCAGCGATGGCACGGTCGAGCAACCACGCGACCTTGTGCTGCGGCGCGACGTGCTCCGACAAGATGATGCCACCCTGCCACGGCGTGACCTCGCGTGGCGGCACGAACTCGATGCTCGCCATGTGGGCGAGCTCGTCGTGGTCGACGCGACGCACTTCGAAGGCTTCGCCTGGTCGCGGTCCAAAGGCCGCGTCGACGCTGCCGCCGGCCCAGACCTGTTCGAGCCCCGCGCGGCGCATGCCACGAACAACCACGATCGTCGCGAGGACGGCCGCGAGCGCCGCCGCGACCAAGATCGACACGAGGCTCGCCCCCGGATCTTCGGCTGCGCCCTCCGGAGCTGCGGGCAAGACCGGCGGCGCATCGAGTGGTCGGCCGAGGCGGGCCGAAATCGTGATTCCATGCCGCACATCAAGGGACGCGACCTGGACGACGACGTGACCGGGCGCCCGCACCTCGAAGGGGCAGGCGTCCCACGATCCTGACGCGCCGCGAGTCGCGCGCACGTCCTCGAGTTCGCGGTCGGCGACGAGCTGGACCTCGACGTCGCGAAGCTTGAAGTCCCAGTCCGCGCCGATGGCGTTCCAGGAGATGCGATCGTCCCCGAAGCCCACGTGCAAGGGATAACGGAGGATGTAGCGGTGTCGGCCACGAACCGTCTTGTCCGGATCACCGACTCGGATCTGCGGCCGGCGCGCAGCCCCGAGTATGAAGACCCCCGTCGGCGCAGTCGGCGAAGTGACTTCGATGGCTGCGCGCGGATTGAGGCCAGGAACATCGCGGAAGATGCCATGGCGCTCGCGCGGCCCAAAGTCATAGTCGATGACCTCGGTGATCGCCGCTACGCCATCGGCGCGCACGACCGCCGAGACGCGGTAGCCATCGATGCGCTCGGAGTCGCCACTGACGGCGCCCGCGAACGCGATGGCGCTCGCGAAGACGACCCCTACGAAGGTCAGGATGAGGCTCATGAGCCGACGTTTGCGATACTCCATGGGTCCACCGTGCCAGACGCTCCTGCCTGCGGCTATGGTCCTCGCCATGAACGAGGATGCATCAAGCAGGATGATGCCGGTTCGAGCGGCGGGAGTCATCCTCGCGCATTGGCCCGACGACGCGGCCGCGCCGCGCTACCTCTTGCTCGAGAATGCGCGCCATCACAGCTGGGGCTTTCCCAAGGGACACCTCGAACCCGGCGAGACCTTGGTCGAGGGGGCGACCCGCGAAGTCGCCGAAGAGACCGGCGGACTCGAGTGGGAGGTGGTCGAGGGCTTCACGGAAGTCAGTCGCTACGTGATCCCGAGGGACCGCGCACCTCACCCCGTCCACGGCGACGAAGCCGGTCGCACCAAGGAGGTTCACTACCTGCTCGGGCTCGTTGCTGAGGCACGCGCCTCGCTGTCGGACGAACACGCACGCGCTACGTGGCTCGGGCTCGAAGCGGCCCTGGAGCTGCTCCAGCACGAAGAGAATCGTCGCGTGCTGAGCCGCGCCGACGGCTACCTTCGTGTGCGACGCTCATCTTTGTGAGCACGGGGGCGAAACGCCGTGAGCCGAGCGTGACGCCCCGGCCGCGACGGCCTATGCCCGCAGCGGGAAGAATCGCGCAGTCCATGCGTGCACGACGCTTCGCGCGAAGCGCCGACAAGAACACGAAGCCCAGCAAGCACTCGACCGGATACGAAGCATGTTCCGCCGCACGATCACCATCGCCCTCTTGGCCCTGCACGCTGCCGCACAGAATCCGCTGCCGCCAGCGCCGCCTTCGCCGCCAGCAGGCGTCGACCCGACCCAGGTTCCGAAGGGATCGGTCTATCCGCTCCCGACGGCTGCGCCAAAAGAGACGCCCTTCAGCCAGCCCTTCCGCACGGTCCAGCCGAAGACGAGCTTCGAGCTCTCGAAGGACTGGCAGCAGCTCCTCGGTGACGGACATGAGATGTATCGCCTCTGGCGCGAGTCGCCGAGTCGCGGCTTCGACGAACACGGGCGGCCAACCTCGGCCGAGAAGCACTACGCGACCCTGCGCGAACGCGTGAGCAAGCAGCTCGACCGGCAAGGCGGCATGCTGCGCGCCTATCGGACCGACGAAGTCGCCGCGGCGCGACGCCAGACCTGGGCCTTCTTGTCACTCTTCGTGACGCCCGAGCAAGATGCCGTCGACCTGCTCCGCTACCTGCCCTACGAACCCGACGCCGGCGTGCGCCAGGCGGTGATCGAGTGCTCGCTGCCGTTTCTCGCTGCCCAAGCGCGCGCGACGGAAGACGGAGACGCGAGCATCGCCAAGCACTTCGTGGACGCGGCGCCGTGGATCGACCTGACGCGTGCGCCAGAAGCGCGCGATCGCATCCTCGGCCTGACGGCCTTGACCGAGATCGCCAAGGCGCGCCGGGTCGCGATGCGCGCGACGCTCCCCTACATGAAGCGTTGGTTCCCCGACCTGCTGCGCAGCAAGTCGGAGCTGCTGCGCCAGAAGGCTCGCGACTTCGTCGCCACGTTGGAGCCCCAGGCGAGCTTCCCAAAGGACATCGAGGCGAGCGTCGACTACTTCGAGCGCGTCTACAAACAGCTCTTCCCGCCGATCCGTCTCAACCAAGGTCGCTGCGAACTTCACCCGAGCCCGGAGCTCGACGCCTTGGTCGAGGTCGGCCGCGCCTTCTTGGCGGACGCGTCGATGACGAAGCGCGAGTCGGCGGTCGTGCGCACGAAGCTCGCAACCTTCGAGAAGCTCGGCTTCCGCATTCTTCGTCTGCCCGAGGGCCTGGACAAGGTCGGCTTCGCTGTCGGCGATATCATCACGACGCTCGACGGCCTCGGCACGACGAACGCCAAGGACATGCTCGCGGAGCTCGAGCGCGGCTTCGCGGCGGGCAAGCGGCGCTTCGTCGTCGAGTGGGTCGACACAAAGGGCGTCGAACGCGTCCGCACCTTCGAAGTCATGCCGCAAGGCGCCGACGGCGGCTGAGCCAGCAGCCCCCCGTTGTCGCCAGCGACGCGGCGTGGCAAGGTTGCGCTTCATGACGAAGCACAAATTACTAGCAAGCTTCGCGCTCACTGCCGCTGCAGCGGGCGCGACGGCGCAGGATGGACCCGCGCCTGAGTTCGGCACCATCGCGTGGCAGCGCGACTACGCCGCGGCCATCGACGCCGCCCAGGAAGCAGACAAGCCCGTGTTGCTGCTCTTCCAGGAAGTGCCTGGTTGAAGCACGTGTCGCGACTTCGGTGCTCACGTGCTGAGCCACCCACTGCTGAAGGAAGCTGCCGAGACGCTCTTCGTGCCGCTCGCGATCAAGAACAACACGAAGGACGACGCCGACGCCACAGTGCTCGCGCGCTTCGGTGAGAAAGCCTGGAACAACCCGGTCGTGCGCTTCATCGACGCCAAGGCCAAGCCGCTCGCGCCCAAGCTCGATCGCGACTGGACCGCGCGGGCTCTCGCGAACGGCATGGTCACAGCCTTGACGACGGCCAAGCGCCCGGTGCCCGCCTGGCTCAGCTTGCTCGCCCGCGAAGAAGAAGCGCGGCGCCGCGGCCTCGAACGCGCGGTCTTCTCGCAAGCTTGATTTTGGATCAGTGAGGCCGAGTTCGGCCTCCTGGACGCTGTCTTCCAAACGCGCGCGGGCTGGCTCGACAAGCACGAGGTCACCGAGGTCTGGTTCGATCCGCAGCGGATGCCATACGCGCTCCTGCTCGAGCACGGGCTACGCAAGGACTGCGCGCAACACCTCTGGACGACAACCGAGCAGCAGTTCGAAGCTGCGACCGAAAAGGTCGGCGACAAAGCGAAGCGCCTAGAAGCCGAACCGCGGCCCGACAAGGAGCCCAAGTACTACTTGCTGCAGAGTCCCTACAAGCACGTTCCGATGACCGCCGCTCAGGCGTCGCGTTGCAACGGCGCGCTCGCGCCGGGCGCGAAGAGCGCCCCGCAGCAGTGGTTGTCGCCACGGCAGATCGCGCTCCTCGAGCGCATCCAAAAGGCGCCGACGCGCAAGTGGCCGATCGCCGTCGACGTGCCGATCCTGCAGGCCTGGGCAAAGCTGCAGGGCTGAGGCTCAGTAGCCGAGATTTCGTCGGACTTGCCGCTGCGAAATCGTCCGTTCTCGCGCTGGAGCGGCCATCGGGGGGGCCTTCGTTTGCCCCCCCATGTCCCATCCCCCCGCTACCACCGCAGGAACGACCGTGAAGAAACTCCTCCTCTGCGCCGCGCTCACCGCCATCTCGAGCGTCGTCGTTGCCCAAGACACCTGGCTCGTCGACTCAGGTTGGCTATCGACCCAGTATCCGCGAACCGTCTCGACGAGCGGAGTCGCGGCCGGTGACGTGATCGTGCTCGAAGTCAGCCTCAAGGCCGGACCAACGGGTCCGAGCACCCAGATCGACGTTTCCACGTCGCAGGGCTTTCGACGTGTATCGCTGCGTCCCGGCACGCACGTTTTCCGGTACGTGTCTTCGGGCTCCTATGAGTCTGCGCGGTTCCAGATGAAGGGCTGGGACCGCGATGACTTCTCTCGCTTGCGCATCGGCCGCGAGCCGCGCCCGAACATCAGCGCGTCGCTGTCGCAACCGACGGCCGACCGGCGCGTCACCTACGGCTACTCCGTCGGCAACCGCGCGCTCCGCGTGTCGCGCGCTGTCTACGTCGAGCTCTGGGCGATGAAGGGAAGCAACAAAGTTTCGCTTCTCGCACGGCAACAAGTGCAGACCGGAGCGAACTCGCGCGGCTCATTTGGGCTCACCCTCGCGCCGACTCTGCCGAACGGCGCGACGCACATCGCATGCCTCGTCGACCCTGGCGCTGTCGTCACGGAAAGCAATGAACGTGACAACAGCGTGACGGTAGCGCTCGCAAACCCCGCGCTGTCGTGTGAGTACGTGATCGAAAAGAACGGCTTCCAAGAGATTCAATATCTCCGCGTTCTCGTGCGAAACACGTCACCCACGACGCACATCTACCCGGTGCGTGTGCGTGTTGACTACACGCAACAAGACGCGAGCAAGACATGGCTCTACTACCGGCAGACCGAGCTGTTCAACAAGACCTACTCATACTTGCCAGCCAACGTTCAGATCGAGCACAAGATTCCGTGCTCATCGCTGCCGATGCCCAAGGGCGAAAGCACGCACGTCTTCGCGACGATCGAGGTCTCGACTGGGATCGAGCTGGATGGTGGCGACAACAGCGTCGTGCGGCCGATCTCCATCGGACCCAAGTTCCGCCGCCTCGCAGGGCGGCGCGGAGTCGGCATCCACGAACAGGTCCACCCTGAGGGCAACGCCTATGTCGTCGTCGTGCACATGGAAGACGCCAGGATCGCGAGTCAAGTCTCACCTGCCCCCATCCTCGCGCCCAATGGCACCCAAGCGTGGTGGAAGAGCCTTCTTGCCGGACGCAAACCCAATGAAGGCCTCGTCGCGATGTTCAATGGCACATACTTCGAGAAAGAACTTTGGTGGGCGCGTGGACTCGACTTCTCGCGGGGCCTCAAAGTGGATGGAAAGATCCACTCACAGCCAAAGAACGCACCGAACGGAACACCGTGGCAGATCACGCTGCACCAGGGTTACATCGGGATACATCGCTACGACAAGCCGACGCAGGTCTACGCTGGCCCAACGGCACACATCATCGGAGCGCAAAGTGTCAAGCTACCGGCGCCCCACAAGAAGCAGACTTGGATCGCATTGCGCGACCCTGTCAAAGGCGGCCCCAATGGTGAGACATTGCACAAGACGGCGCTCTTCTTCACGACGCAGCGAAGCACGATGGCTCAGCCGGCCATCGCGACGAGCGTCATGCGTGGCCTGGCCGAGTCGCTTGGCTGCAATGTAGGAACGAGCCAGACACCCACCAACATCGCGCTGATCGATGCTGGCGGCAGTCGCACGCTACGCTTCCGAGAAGACGACAGCGATGTGCGCATCGTGTCCGACCCAGCGAGCGCGCGCTTCCTGCCGCACGTCATCGGCATCTACGGCAAAAAGTAGATCGGTTGAGTGCGGGGGCCCGCAGCCGCGCGGTCATGACTCTCGTCAAGCCGCGCGGCGCGGACTGCGCGCGAGCTGAGGCTCAGCGCGTGGGCGGCGTGTAGACCGGCGCGCCGGTCGAACCGCTACCGGTGATCTTGCCGAAGAGACCGCGCTCGGTCTCGAGGGTGACGGCGACTTCTTCGACTCCGGGTACGTTCACGACGTACTCGCTCCAGCCACCGCCTCAACACGAGGCGAAGCGACCGGACTCGACCGGTCGCTTCTTGCGGTCGTCGAAGACCGTGAGCTTCGGCGACTGGTTGTCGGGCGCCCACTCGATGTACTCTTCGCCAGCCTGGCCGTAGTAGTGCACCTTGGGCTGGACCGTGACCTTGTCGCCGACGACCTCGAAGCGGAAGTCAGCCTTGACCGTCCCGCCGATCGCGAGACTCGTGTCCGCATTCGTCTTGACCTCGATCGACTGCATCTTGCCGGTCGCGAGGCGCGCCTGCTCCTTGCCCTTGGACAGGAAGCCGCCGCTGATCACGTACTTGCCGACGGGGACGACTTGCTTGCCGCTCTTCTCGAAGGCGAAGGAAACCTTGCCCGAGAGATCGGAGACGGTCGCGACCGCGAGCTTGCCCTTGGTCTGGATCGAGAAGTCGATGCTGCCCGTCTCGCCTTCGAAGGCGGTCAGCTTGACGTCGGTGCCATCCTCACTGACCTCGAGGTTCATCAACTCGTCGCGAAGGCTGACGACCTTCGAGAGGAAGCCGACGTTCTTCGACTTGCCGATGATGAGACCATCGACGCCGTAGTCGTTCCAACGGCCATTGCCGTCGATGTCGACGACGGTGAAGGGAAGCCCAGCGACCTTGCCGGTCATGGTGCTGCTGGTCGAGTACTCCCAGTTCGCGCCCGACTTGCGGAAGCGCACACCGTAGTGCACATCCTTGCCGTCGCTCGTCTTCGCGCGCAGGGCGACGAAGCCACCGACACCCTTGACCTTCTCGTCGACTTGGCCGTCGCCGTCCTTGTCGACCATCAAGAAGATGCCGTCGGGTCCGTCGGCGTGAGCGAGGAAGCGTTCTCCCCCTTTATGTGGCACGGGGATGCCACCGTCGACCTTGGACCAGACTTCACGAGGAGTCGCGTAGTCCCAACGAGGGACGGGCCGCGGCTCGAGCGTCGCCGTGACGGCGTCGCTTGGGGCCGCGACCGCGGCCAGAATGCAAATCGTCAATGACATTGACATGTCCTCCTGAGAGTTTGTGGGGCGCATCTTAGCCGCGGGGCCTCGATCCGTCTGCCCCCCCTGCATCGTCTTCCCCCAGGCATCGACTCGAGCGACCGATGCCAACGAGGAGAGTTTTCCGCCCTCAGTCCACGATCCTCAGAACCGGGTGGCCGTGCTCGGCCTTCATCGCTGCCTCGATCTCGGCGTCGAAGACGTTCCAGGTGGTCAAGGAGTCTTCGCTCTGGGGTTCGAGCAGCTGGGCCGCGATACGGGCCAAGCGCTGCGTCGCCGGGATCCAGACGGCGCCGGCCCTGATGCTGCGCTTCTGGGCGTCGACCGACCACGCGCCGATGACACGGCGCTCGTAGTGCTTTTCGAAGGCGCGGCGCCCCTTGGGTGCCTCGCGCATCTCGAAGACCTGGCAGGGCTGCTCTTCGGCTGCCTCGAGGCGACGATGCTCGACGCCATGCAAGGCAAGCAGGTCGAGGAAGCGCTCGCTGGGATTCTCGACGACCCAGGCTCGAGGTAGCTCGATCACTTCGCTCGCGACGAAGGCGACCTGCGTCGGGATCTTGACCGGCTCGACGCCGGGAACGCGCATCGAGCGACGACCGAGGCCTTCGATCGTCTCGTGCTTCAGGGTTCCGAGCAGGACCTCGTCGACGCGTGGCGCCTCGAGCTTGGTCGCGAAACGAAAGGTCAGCGCTTCGTCAGCACTCGGCGCGCGACAGCGTTCATCTGCCTTGGTCGCCAACTCGACGAGGTCCTTTCGATGCCGCACAGCCGCATGCAAAGTCTCGACGACGAAGGCGCGCGTCGCCGCCGTGCGCACAGGAAAACTATCGTAGCTGTAGGCCTCCGAGAGGACCGCGATGCGATTGCGCAGGCCGAAGTAGTTCGTGCCGAAGCGCGGGCGATGGTCGTAGGTCGCCCAACCACGCTCGGGCTTGCCCCCGACGAAGTTGCCATAATCGAAGACCCGCACTTTGTGGTTCCGCGCCATGGCTGCGCGAATCTCCGGCAAGAAGACCTTGCGCGTGAAGTCACGCTGGGCCTCGTCGACATTGACGGCGAGCGACGGGGCATAGGTCAACTCGTAGCCGTGCGCCGAACCGTTGGTCGTGTGCAGGTCCATGAAGAGGTCGGGATCGAGGGCGTCGATGAGGCCCAGCAAGGCACGACACTCTGGCGTGTCGACTTTGATGAAGTCGCGGTTCAGGTCGAAACCCTCGGCCGTGTGCCGCGTGCCGACGCCTTTCTCTGGACCGTTCTGCTCGACGCGGTTCTTGCGATCGATGCGATCGTTCCCGTCGGGGTTGTAGACCGGCACGAAGATCAAGTGCGCGTGCTCGAGCAGGGCTTCGTGGCCGCCATGGGCGATCTCGCGCAGCAAGATCTGCACGGCCTCCTTACCTTCGACTTCACCAGCGTGGATGTTGGCGTTGACGAAGAGGCGCAGGAGCTTGGAGCCGCGCAGGGTCGCGAGGCGCTCGCGCGCCTCATCCGGCAGCGGGTCTTTCGAGGCGACGACGACGACGAGGTCGCGGCCCTCGGAGCTCTTACCGAAGACATGGCGAACCAAGCGCTTGCCGAAGGGCAAAGCCGCGAGCTTGTCGACGAAATCGAGAACCTCTGCATGCGTGCTCGTGCGCTGCCACTCGCTCGACTCCGGAACGGTCTTCGGTTCTTCCATGCCTTCGAAGCCTCGTGCGGTCAAACTCTGCGCGGTCGCGGAGCCTAGCGCTCCTAGCCCAAAAGCCGTGATGAGCGCCAGGAGTGCAGAGCGTCCACGACGAGAGCAAAGATGGTCTGAGAGAACAGTCTTCATGAGCGACATAGGCTACGGGATTCACGTCTTCGTCTGTGAGAACGAACGTCCCGACGAGCACCCGCGCGGGTCGTGCACGCGGCGCGGCAGCAAGGACATCGGACTCTGGTTCAAGGACGCCCTGGTCCGTCACGGCATCAAGTCCGGCAACCGCATCAATCGCGCGGGATGCCTCGACTACTGCGAGCAAGGCCCCGTCGTCGTGATCTACGGCCGCGACGCCGGAAGCGGCTCTTGGTATGCGCCACGCTCGCGCGACGACGTCGAAGCGATCGTGCGCGAGCACCTCGTCCTCGGACAGCCCGTCGAACGCTTGCTCCTACGACTCGAAGTATGAACGCTGCCAACTACTGTGCGCGTTGGGCGCGGCTCGCCGGCCTCTTGCTCGTGATCGGGGCCAACGCTTGTAGCGGCGAGAACACGCCGACGGCGCCGCCGCCCGGCATGATCTGGGTCCAAGGTGGGACTTTCCGCATGGGCTCGGCTTCACCGCTCTCCTCGGAGCACGAAGGGCCGCCGCATCAGGTCCGCGTCGACGGCTTCTTCCTCGATCGCTGCGAGGTCACGAACGCTGACTTCGAAAAGTTCGTCGCCGCGACCGGCTACGTGACGACGGCCGAAGTGGCACCCCGCGCCGAGGACATCCTCGCCCAACTGCCTCCTGGCACGCCCGCGCCCGCCGCCGAAGACCTCGTCCCGGGCTCGGTCGTGTTCTGCGAGCCACCGCCAGGTGGGGGCCACCTCTCTTGGTGGAACTACGTCCGCGGCGCTGATTGGCGCCATCCCGAGGGGCCGACTTCGTCGATCGAAGGCCGTGGCAGCCATCCGGTCGTGCACGTCTCGTGGGACGACGCGAACGCCTACGCCAAGTGGGCAGGCAAGCGCCTTCCGAGCGAAGCCGAGTGGGAGTTCGCAGCGCGCGCGGGATCCGACAGCGAATACATCTGGGGGAACACGCGCGAAGTCGAAGGCCGCTACATGGCCAACATCTTCCAAGGCAAGTTTCCGATCGAGAACACGCGCGCCGACGGCTTCGCGGCGACGGCGCCAGTCGGGTCCTTCC
The DNA here is from genome assembly GCA_937858895.1 of uncultured bacterium. Taxonomy (GTDB): domain Bacteria; phylum Planctomycetota; class UBA1135; order UBA1135; genus JACKHW01. Next base: position 15,342 of record CALLZN010000229.1, read on the forward strand.
CGCCCAACGCCTGGGGCTTCCACGACATGTCGGGCAACGTCTGGGAATGGACCGCCGACTGGTACCGACCGGACACTTATGCCATGCGCGCAGCAGCGAAGCTCAGCGTGAATCCGCGCGGACCCGAATCTTCGTACGACCCGAACGAAGCGACCGTCCCGAAGCGAACGATCCGCGGTGGATCCTTCCTTTGCAGCGATTCCTACTGTCGGGGTTATCGGCCGAGCGCGCGCATGGCGTCGAGCGCGGACACCGGCCTCTGCCATACAGGGTTCCGCTGCGCGAAGTCTGCAAACTGAAGCCCACAAACTACGGAGGCCGACCTTGTCCTCGCCACGAAGTCTCTCTGTTCTCGCCGTGACCCTCGCAGTCGCGGCCCTCGCGTTGTCCACCTGGCACAGCAATCGATCGACCAGCGCAACGCAGGACGGTGCTGGAGTGAGTGCTGACGAGCAACTCGTAGCTCGCATCGCGAGCCTCGAGGCGAGGATCGACGCAACGAACGCGCAAGTCGGCAGCCTCGCCGCCCGCAGCGACGACGCGCCCCTCGTCGTAAAGGACCGAAGGCTCGAAGACAGCGAGTCACGAGCAACGGTCGAGAACAGCGCCGCCAGCGACAAGATGAAGGCACGCCTCCTGGGAATCGAAACACGCCTGAGCGCGGTCGAGCGGAGCCTCGAGGCGGCCAAGACCGCAGAAGCCAGTTCAAAGCGCCCCCCGCTGTCGAGCGCCGAACGAGAAGCAGCCGCACAAGAAGAACGTTTGCGTGTCGCAGCTCGACAAGCCGAAGCCCTCGACCCGAGCCTGGATACGGCGAAGCGCCTCGAAGCCCTGCGCGACCTGCGCGGCACACCCGGTGCAAGAAGTCCAGCGGTCGTCGCCGCCATGATCGCCATGGCCCAAACATCGACGGACGCAGCCGTGCGCGCCGACGTGTGGCGACAGATGAGCGGCGCGAAGGACGTCGCCCTGGTCCCAGCGATGCTCCACGCCGTCCTGCACGATGCGGACCCGAAGCCACGCGAGGAAGCGGCTGAGACACTCGGTGACTTCCTCGACCACCCCGGCGTGCGAGAAACGCTGGAGCGCGTGGCCGCGCAGGACGCAGACGCGGATGTGCAACGGCAAGCGCGGCGATCGTTGACGCCGCGGCGACGCTAGCCCGGGCACTGCGAGCGAAAACTGCTCCGGCTCGCCCATCTCAGGCTCGCCCATCCGCGGCTCTTCAGGACGTGCTCAATCACAACGATTGATGACCGTGAGCGAGTGGCAGACCGCACAAATGTATGCGATCACTTGGACGCCACAAGCATAGCTCACGTCTTCGGTGATCATGGGCAAGTCCTTTGTCTCATGGATCGTTGCCAAGATCCGCATGGGCTCACTCGAGCTGTCGTCATTGTGATGCGAGCACTTTGGATTCTGGCACGTGTGCAACTCGAAGCCTTGCAACAGAGGCGGCAGACCACCGACTTGTCGCGCTGTCGAAAGTCGCCATCGTTCCGTCGTTTTGAAGCCCAACTCGCGTGTCAAGTCACGCCATTCGTCATCCGATTCCCAGTGGTCCTCTACTGCACGAACGCGCACTCGCGCGTCGAGATGAGCCGGTATCGGCTCCAGGATGAGAGGTACTTCGGGAAACGAGTCTGGATAATCCAGATAGGGAAAGTCCTCGCCTTGCTGCTGGCCGTGATGCTTATAGATTTCAATCGTCTTTGGTGAGACGAGGCGGTAGCTGAGATCCCCGACACAGCGCCAGCAGTAGTAGATCGGAAGCAACGACAACTTGCGGAAGCGCGACAACGCGCGCGCATCATTGGCGTCGGGACCTCGCCGCGCTGTCGCGACGCGAGCAAAGCGCTTGTCCGAGGTATCGATGGTCCAGAGCAAGAGCAGTGGCTTGTCGCAAGTCCGACAATGCGCTCCACGATGCCGTGCAGCTCCGCCTTGAACATGCTTGGTCGAACGCGCCCGACCGACGCGCACGCGAAATCCCGGCTTGAGGAACCACGATGGATGCTGCATGTCGCGAGTCTATCCAGGGCTCCGCTACCGCGGAGCTGTCGACCTGGGCACTCCCCTTCTACGTGATTCTCGAGTTCCAAAGAGCGCGCTCATCGGTTGCAATCCCATGCATGGCACCAAGAATCCTGCTCGGCCTCGGCGCGATCCTCTATGCGGGTTGGAACGTCTTCTCCGCCTGGCGCAGCGACACGCTCGATGACGTGCCTGGTTATCGCTTCTTCATCTGGGGCGCGATGATCGCCGTCGGCGTGACGCTCATTCTGCGCGCGCTGCGCGCTGGATCTCACTCTCGAGCTTGACCGAAGCGGCTGCGCACTTCGTCGACGAAGGCCTCGTCGACCGCGACCCGGCGCAGCACGAGGACATCGCGGCGCACGCGCTTGCCTCGCAAACCTTCGAGTTGACCGTGCCACGTCAACGTGAGCCAGCGGCCGCCGCTTCCCGCCTGGAGCCAGAAGCGAAACTCGCCTTCGTGCTCGGAGCTGGGACTGGGGCGCACGTGTGGCGTGAACAGCGCTTCGACGCCGTTCTCGCCAGCGTTTCGGCGCACGCTCAAGAGCTCGCTGCCGTAGGCCTTGCCAATGCGACGCCGCGCCAGCCAGCGCTTCTCGACCTCGTCGAAGACAGCCCTACGCCACCACGAGCGCGCCGCGGCGAGCGAGAGCCCGACCACAGCCACGCCCTCGAAGATGGCGAAGCAGCGCCCACTCGGCAGCACAGCTCGCTCGACCTCGGGCGCATGGACGGCCCAAGCAGCCCCGAGCGCCGCACAGGCGATGATTGAGCTCACCGCATGCACGACCGTTGCACGCCGTACATGACCGAAGCGCGCGACGCCCACACTAGAGACTGCGCAAACGCCGCCGAGGACTAAGGGCAAGAGCGGGTTCAACATCACGAAGGCGTTCGCGGTGACGAGCCACTGGTAGGCGAGACCCGCGAGGACCGCGATGCCGCAGCCGACTACCAAAGCAGGCACGAAGCGCAGAACCGCGACCTTGCCTGAAGGCAGGTACCTCGTGAGCGCGTCGCTCAACGCCCCCAGTCACGCTGGTAGAGGAAGTCGATTCCGATCGTGCGCAAGCCGACCTTGGCGATGATCGGCGCCTGGCGCTTGTATTGCGCGTTGCGCACCTTGCTCCGAATGCTCTCGACGAAGTCGAGTGCGAAGCCGTCGTCGACGAGGTCTTCATCCGACTCGCGGCGATCGATCATGCGCACGAGGAGGCGGTCCACGTCACTGTAGCTGAAGCCGAGTTCGTCTTCGTCCCGCTGGCCCACCCAGAGGTCGGCCGACGGCGCCTTGTCGATCACGACACGCGGCAAGCCCACGTGCTCGGCGAGGGCGAAGACCTGCGTCTTGTAGAGGTCCCCAAGCGGGTTGAGGCCCGACGCCATGTCGGCGTGCTGCGTGCCGTAGCCAAGCAGGAGCTCGGTCTTGTTGGAAGTGCCGAGCACGAGGGCGCGCTCGCTGCGCGACCGCTCGTAGAGACAGATCATGCGCACGCGTGCCTTGATGTTGCCGAGGCCGCGGGCGTCGTCGCAGGCAAGCGAAGCGCGCAAAGCCTCGACCGCCGCCGTGATGTCGATGACCTGCAACTCGATGCCGAGCGCGCTGGCCACGGCGCGCGCGTCCTCGAGCGACGATGGCGCCGACGCTGCGTGTGGCAGCGCGTAGGCCAGGACCTGCGACGCCCCGAGGGCGCGCACCGCGAAGGCCGCGGACAAGGCCGAATCGATGCCGCCCGACAGGCCAAGGACGACCTTCTCGAAGCCGAACTTGCGCACTTCGGCGCGGACGAAGTCGACGAGGAAGTCCGTCGCGAGCGCGCGATTGAGGCTCAAGAACTTCATAGCAGGCTGCCCTCGTCCGTGAGCCGCGCGATCAGCTGGGCGAGGATGCTCGGTCGCTCGTCGCGTCGTAGCGGCGTGTGAATGCGTGAGAGACGCAAGTCCCGCGCATCGAGCTCGGCGTAGACGAGCTCGGCTTCGACCTGCCCTGCTTCGGACCGGACCTCGCCGCTCGGATCGACGTACTTCGAACCACCCCAAAACTTGACACCGTCCTCCCAGCCAACGCGGTTGACGAAGATCACTCCGACTTGGAAGAAGCTCGCGCAAGCGACGAGCACGCTGTTCCAAGCCTTGCCCGAAGACGGCTCCTTGCCGGCCTCGGGCAGACCGCGCCCTGGCCCGCTCGAGATCACGTAGAGCCAGTCGACGTCCTGCAAAAAGTAGGCATAGGCAGCCGACAGGTGCCAAACGTCCTCGCAGACGAGGACGCCGACGCGCCCGAAGCCGGTCTCGAAGGCATCGAAGCGCGTGCCCTCGGCGAAGAAGCGCCCCTCTTCGAAGAGTCCATAGGTCGGCAAGTAGACCTTGCGATGCACGTGGAGCAGCCGACCGGCCGAGAAATAGGCCGCGACGTTGTAGAAGCGGTGGTCGTCGCTCTCTTCGACGAAGCCCGTGAGCACATCGATGCCCTTCGACAGCGCAGCGAGCTCATCGACGACGGCCGAGCGGCGTCCCAGGGCGACCTCGAAAGTCAGGTCTCGCAACCGATAGCCGGTGAGGGCGAGCTCGGGGAAGACGATGAGCTGGGCCTCTTCGCTGCGCGCTCGCTCGATCGCTTCGCGATGCTGTTCGAGGTTGTGTGCGACGTCGCCGAGGCGTGGCGACGTCTGCGCGAGGCAAGCCGTGAAGGGACGGCGCGCGCTCATTCGTGCACGAACTCGGCCTTCGCGCGCGGTCCGTTCTTCAGGAAATTCTCGACGCCGATGCGCATGTCCTTGGTCGCGCAAACCGCGCCGAACTTGGCGGCTTCGATCTCGAGCCCGCGGGCAAGCGTCTCGCGCCCGCCTTCGAGGATGGCTTCGCAGACCAGCTTGTCGACGGCCTTCGAGAGATGGCCGAGCTCGAGGGCCGGCAGCGAAGCAGGCACTTCGACCGGACCACGCGGCATGCCCTTGGCTCGGCGAGCGCCGCTCGCCAAGTCGCGCGCGATGCTGACAGCGCGCGCGCGCAGCTCCGCGATGCCGCCATCGACGAGCTCGTCGACGAGGCCCATCTCGAGCGCTTGCTGCGCCGAGATCGGATTGCCAAGGCGAAGCATGCGCGCGGCATGCTCGAAGCCGACGATGCGCGGCAGACGCTGCGTGCCACCAGCGCCTGGCAGGATGCCGAGCTTGACCTCGGGCTGGGCCGCGAGAACGTCGAGGTCAGCGCGGGCGATGCGCACGTCGCAAGCCATCGCGAGCTCGTTGCCGCCGCCAAACGCGAGGCCGTTGTAGGCGCAGACCGTCGGCTTGCCGATGTCCTGCAAGCGATCGATCGCGTCCTGGCTGTCGCGGCTCGTCGCGCGGCCCTGGTCTTTGTTCTCGATCTTCGCGAGGAAGCGCACGTCCGCGCCCGACACGAAGGCCCTGATGCCGAAGCCCGTGAGCACGACGGCCTTGACGCTGGCATCGGCTTTCACGGCATCGAAGGTCGCGCGCAACTCGTCGAAGATCTTCTGGTCGAGGGCGTTGAGCGCCTTCGGCCGCCGGATGGTCAGGATCGCAACCCCGTCTTCGTCTTGGCGCAGCACGTTGTCGATGCGGAAGGGCTCGCCGCTCGCGCCGTGCTTTTCGAGCAGGGCAGGCACCGGGAAGCCCGGATGCGCCGCCGCGTAGGCCTGGACGAGGCGCAAGGCCTCCGTCGTCCCGAGCCCATTCATGAAGCGGAAGGGCGCGTGAAGGTCGAGGGCGAGTTCGACCGCCATGTCGAGGTCGTTGACGCTCGCGATGCCCGAATCGACGATCTCGCTGCAGATGCCGAAGTAGGCGCCGCGCAGCGCGTCCGTGATGAGCGCCGTCCGTTCTGCGTCGACTTCGACAGTCTCACCACGACCCGGCACTTCCCAAGGGCGACCGGCCGCCACGACGTCCTTCAGGCTCTTCGGCGAGCGATACCACGAGTGGATCAAGCTCGTGTAGTTGTCGAGGCCGATGTTGGTGATCGGGTTGCCGCCGGTCAGGTTCATCGCCGTGAAGGGACCGACCGTGAGACCGAGCGCCTTGGTCGCTACCGCGTCGATCTCCTTGGTCGATGCGACGCCCGACTCGGCGAGCAGGGCTGCAGCGAGGAAGAGCCCCTCGAAGATCGGATCGATGGCATAGCCGTAGCGGCTGCCGACTTGGACCGGGACCTTGCCGATCGCTTCATAGAAGCTCAGGAGCCAGCGCCGGAGCTCGGGCGCCGTGTCTTGCGACGGCACGATCTCGACGACGGGGTTGCGCTCCGCCGGGAAGAAGTAGTGGATCACGACGCTGCGGCTCTTGTCGGCCAGGCCCTCGAAGATGCGCTCCGGCTCCAGGTGGCTCGAGTTGCTCGCGAAGATCGTGTCCGCACGGCAGCGCCGCTCGAGTTCGGCGAAGATGCGCCCCTTGAGCGCCTTGTCCTCGGTCGCCGCCTCAACGATGAAGTCCGCGTCATCGAGGTGCCCGTAGTCGCTCGTGAAGGTCACGGCGTCCTTCATGGCCGAGGCCCACGCCGCGTCGAAGGCGCCGCTCTCTTGGCCGCGGTCGACCTTTTTGTGGAGCTTGGCGCGTCCCTTCTCGAGTGCTGCGTCGGAGACGTCGACGACCACGATCTCGACGCCGGCGCGGGCGAGCACCTTCGCAAAGTAGAGGGCGATGTCGGGGCCGATCTGCCCCGAGCCGACGACACCGACCTTCTGGAGACGGCGTCCTTGGAATTCGTATGCCATGAAAAGTCGTTTGCCGACAAGGATTTACGGTGCAAGCCAGGGCCACTAGCGGCCGGCGGACCGAAGCCACGCCCGTAGCGGTCGCCGAGCAGGATGCCCAGTGTCCGCGATGGCGGCAACCTCGCTCTTGCCCTCGGACGATGGGTCGCTAGCATCTTCTGCCCAATCCCGGTCGGGGCTCGCCCGTCGGGCTCGCATCGAACGGGGCTCACATCGAAGCCCAGAGGAAGCATGGCACGCCCGAAGAAGAAGCGCGAGATCGTCCATCTGACCTGCAGTGAGACCGGCGAACGCAACTACACGATCCGGAAGAAGCCCGGCACGCCGAAGCTGGCGCTCATGAAGTACTGCCCGCGCCTGCGCAAGCACACGATGCACAACGAGAAAAAGAAGTAACGCGAAGTCGAAGTCGGGCAGAGCTCGCAAAGCCTGCGAGGTGCGCCGCAGCGGACGGCGCAGACGGCGACGGCGTCGCGGTCGCTTCCGGGCTTTTTTCCGCTCAGCCTGCACCCAAGGTGCGCCCGCCCGTTCTCGACGGGCCGTTGCGGCGCCGCATCGTTTTCGATGAACTTGGGAATCTCTCGGGCGACCTTGCGTCAGTCGCGCGCTTTCGAGCCCTACCCAGCCGCGTCCCGGCCCCGAGACCACGTCCGTACCCCAGCCAGCGACAGAGGAGTCACATGTCGAACCCTTTGCCCACCTCCCGCGCCACTCATGCGCGCCGGAGGCCGACCTCCTTCATCGGCCTAGCAACGCTCGGCCTCGCACTCCTGACCCACGAGCTGAGCGCACAGACGGTCTATCGCGATCCGGCCTATGGCTTCGAGATCAAGATCCCACGCGACTTCCGCGAGATCCCGATCTCGATGGACGAGAAGTGGATCGTCGCCAAGTTTCTTTACAAGCGCGCGCTCGAGCCGAAGGACGGCTGGGCCGAGCGCACACCGGAACTGCGCGTGATCGTCTTCCCGAAGATCGACATGAAGCAGGTGATCGCCGCGCGCAAGCAACGCGAGAAGGTCAAGACCAAAGGGAAGGACGGCACGGTCGTCGAGATCACCCTGCTCGAGTACCTGAACAACCCCTTCCGCGACTACCAAGAATACTTGCGCGAGAACTACAAGAAGGGCGGCTGGTTCGTCTCCGACGAAAAGCCTGTCAAGCTCGGTGACCTCGACGCGATCGCCAAGAAGATCGACGTCGAAGACAAAATGGGCAGCGGTGTCAAGTCGACGCTCTTCGCCTACGAGATCGACATCGGCGATGCGATCTATGTGCTCCAGATGGAGTGCCTCGCCGACCACGACCACAAGTTCCTCAACTCGATCAAGGGTGCTGCCAATACCTTCAAGGACCTGCCGCGCACCGAAGCGCTGCGCACGACCGTCACGACAGGCAGCGCCTCGGAGCGCGTGAAAGAACTCGAGGCCGAAGCCAACAAGAAGCTCAGCCCCGAAGAGCGAAAGAAGGAAAAAGAAAAGACCCTCGCGCGCGCGATCGAGAAGGCCAAGTCCGACCTGCCGCCAGGCTGGAAGAGCTACGAAGAGGGTGCGTTCACGGTCCTCTACAGCACGTCATCGAAGTTCGCGAAGAAGGTCTCGAAGCAAGCCGTCGTCATGTGGGACTGGTTGCACAAGAACTTCGGCTACGTCGGCGAGGAATACTCCGTTGGCGGCATCCTCCGCATCTGTAAGGACTCCGCGGAAGGGCAAGCCTACATGGAGACGAGCACGCGCTCGGGCGTCGAGCTCACCGCGCGCGAGATCGTCCTCTGGGATGACAAGGACTGGGGCTTCGGCGACTATGGAAGCGGCAAGCTCAACCAAGCCATTCTCAATCAATACCTCATCGACAAGAACCCACGGCTCTGGTGGTCGCTGCCGCCGTGGCTCGAGTGGGGCATGGGTCTCTACATCGACTCGCTGAAGCTCAAGGGCTCCAAGCTCGAGTCGAAAGCCGACGAATGGGACATGGAGGTCATTCGCGAGAGCTTGCGCACGGGGTCGTTCAAGGACGCCAAGAAGCTCTTCGTGACCAAGTACGACAACTTCAGTGCGACGCGCGAAGACCGCGTTCAGTGCTTCGCGATGGTGTCGTTCTTGATGGACAAGGGCAAGAACCACTCGGTCTTCGGCAACTCGATCGAAAAGTACATGACGGGCCTCGACCGCCGCATCCGCGAGCTCGACGCCAAGCGAGACGCCGCCATGGCCGCCGCGCTCGAAGCTTCGAAGAAAAAGAAGGCAGGAGAGGACGACGAAGAAAAGAAGGCGTGGGATACGGAGTGGAAGAAGGACCGCGACAAGATCTTCGACGAGCTCTTCGCCGAGGTCTTCGGCGAGTGGTCCGACAAGGACTGGGACGCGTTCGACAAGGCTTGGCGCAAGGCATACAAATGAAGTCGCGTCCCCGCGCCCGCGCTGCTGCGGCGGCCATGTTCTCGCTCTGTGTGGGCCTCACGTCGACGGCCTCGCGCAGCCAGGCAGAGACGCCTGACAAGCCCGCAGGCGCGGACCTCGAAGCCGGAGCCCTGTCGCTGAACGACGGCCGCTTCGTCTTCGGAAAGCCGATCGTGCGCACGAAGGAAGGCGCGCGCGTCCTCTACGAGCATGGAGCGATCGACGTGCCAGCGTCCCTGATCCGCGACATGTTCGAATCGAAGAGCGAAGTCGCCTACGAACCCAAGGACGACAAAGAAAAAGAGCTCTTGGCCAAGGGTCACGTCAATTTCCAAGGCAAGTGGCTACCGAAGGAGTCGGCCACGAAGCAGATCGCCAAGCTGCAAAAAGAACTCGCTGCACGCATCGAGTCACAGAAGCTGCGGAAGCGCTGGATGAACGCGGTCGTCGTCGAGACCAAGTCGCTCAAGTACAAACACAACTTGCCGGATGAGCTCTTCGAGTCACTCAAAGAGTTGATGGAGGTCTACTACCAGACCTTCATGAAGTATTGGGGCAAGCGTCCGGTCGGCAAGATAAAGCCAACGGTCAACCTCTACGCCGACCAAGGCGACTACGAACAGGTGTCCGGTGCGTCGGGCGGGATCGTCGGCTACTACCACCTGCTCTCGAAGGAGCTGCACGTCTTCTGGGACCGCACGGACCCTGAGTTCACGATCGACGTGCTCTTCCACGAAGCCAACCACATGCTCGTCGACATGATCGACGGTCCGTTCCGCTATCCGCAGTGGGTCGAAGAGCCGATGGCCGAGTACTACGGCGCGAGCAAGTGGCACGCTGACAAGAAGGAGATGGAGATCGGACGCGTTCAAGCCGGACGCTTCGCCGAGATCCTCGGCGAGATGCAGGAAGACAAGTGGATGAAGCTCGAGGACCTCATCGGCTCCAACAGCTATCGCTCCTACACCTGGGGATGGAGCTTCGTCTACTTCCTCATGCAATCGCCCAAGTACGAGAAGAAGTGGAAGAAGGTCTACCTCGACCTCGCCCACTCACGAAACGTCAAGCGAAGCTTCGAAGGACCCTTCAAGACCGTCGAAGGCGACGTCGTCAAGAAGCTCCTGCTCGACTCGCTGGGCCACAAGGTCCCCGAGACGCTCGAGCGAGAGTGGCACGACTACTTGAAGAGCTTGAAGATCGACGAAGTCGACGGCCTCGAGCAAGCAGGACGCAAGCTCCGCACGATGGGGAAGAACAAAGAAGCCAAGGAGATGCTCGCGAAGGCTGTCGAGGGCGGCGCCAAGTCGCCCTTCACCTACGCAGCCTACGCCCAGGTCCTCAACAAGCCGGGCGAGCGCGAGCAAGCCTTCAAGATGATCAACAAGGCGATCGAGCTCGACCCTCTCGAAGCCGAGTTCTATTACATCAAAGGTCGCATGACCGAAGTGACCGGCAAGGACGACGACATCAAGGAAGCCTACCGGCTCTACATGCTGGCCTTTGACATCTTCCCCGAGAGCTGGAAGTACCTCGAGGCCGCCGAGCTCATCAAAGACTGAGCATGCGTTCGACGTGCCCAAGCGGGGCGCGCAGCGACGCACCAGGCGCGAGGAGCTGCACGCGCGTCGGCGCAAAGTCGAGCAACGCAACGCGCAAGGCCGTGGTCAGGTCGAAGGTCGACGTGACCTGGGCACCGACCGTGTAGTCGAAGAGCGCCTCGACGTCCGTCGAGAGCGGGCTCCAGATGAAGCCGCGGCCATCCACGAGCGGCACCCGCGGCGCCGACATCGGCAAGTCCTCGAGGGCACGGCGAGCGCGCTCGGCGACATCTGCGAGCAGCTTCGTGTGAAAGGGCCCGTGGAAGGGCAAGCGAAAGGGAAAGTCGCGCTTACCGAGGACGACGCGCGGCAGGCGTTCGAGCAGGAGGAGCGTCGCTTCTTCGTCGCCAGCCAGCACCACGTGACCGCCGAGGCGGATCGAGACGTCGGCACTGCGGCCCTCGCGCCGCAAGCGATCGAGGATGTCGACCAAGAGCGCCTCACGCTCGGGCAAGACCCGCCAGTCCTCGTCGAGCAGCGTCCAGAGGACCTGGCCTCCGCCGGGGCCCTCTTCTTGGAGCTTCGCCATCGTGGCGACGAGGCGCATGCCGTCCTCGGCTTCGAGGGCGCCGCTCACGACGAGGGCCGAGTAGAAGCCGAGCGAGTTGCCGGCCACGACGACCGGACTGGCGACGCGCGTCGCGAGCCGAGCGTCGAGGATCGAGCACGCGAAGATGAGCGGCGAGGCGTGGAGCCCCGGGAGCATGCGCGCCGGCTTGAAGGCCTCGGAGCGGTCGAGGTCGAGCATGGTCGGCGCTTCGGGCAGGATGGCTTCGCGCACGGCTTCGAGGCTCTCCTCGAGCGCCGCGCCTTCGTCACCGAGCTCGTTCACGAGCCGACTCAGCGTCCCGAGCTCCTCGCGGCCGTAAGAGCCGCGTCCAGGGCACAAGAAGAAGACCGCCTCGCTCATCGGGACCTCGTGAGGCTCGCGACCTCGCTGATCAGGGCTTCGAAGGCGGCGCTGACGTCGGCATCTTGGGGAAGCACGAAGCGATCCGCTGGGCCGAGGGGGACGTAGCTGTCCTCGGCGGTGACGCGGCGGAGCGGCAGACCGCGAAGCGACGGCGCTTCGGCCAAGGCGGCGAGGAGCGCTTCGGCGACACCTCCGCCCGTGCGACGACACTCGTCGAGCACGAGGACAGCGTCGGCCTCGTGGGCACAGCGCAGGACGTCTGCCGTGGGCAGCGGCGCGAGCCAACGGAGGTCCATGACGGTCACGTCGGCAGCGACCCCGCGACGTGCCCGCAAGGCCATCGGCACACCGTTGCCATAGGTCACGCAGAGAATGCGCGGCCCCATGCGACCCGCGGGCAGCACGGGCGGCAAGTAAATGCGCGGCGTGCCAAAGACTGTCTCGCCGACGACCTCACCTTCGCACAGCTCGTCCACGTTGCCCGGGCTCGGGTAGTCAAAGCTCCATGCGCCATCGCCCTTCTCGTGGAGGTCCTTGGTCATGTAGAGGGCGATCGGCTCGAGGAAGACACACACGCGCCGTTCGACCTTGGCAGCCGCGACGCAGGCACGCAGCATGCGCACAGCGTCGTCACCGCGCGAAGGCACCGCGACCACGATGCCCGGAATGTCACGCAGGACGCCGATCGAGTTGTCGTTGTGGAAGTGCCCACCAAAGCCCTTCTGATAAGCGAGCCCCGCGATGCGCACGACCATCGGGTTGTCCCACTGCCCGTCCGAGAAGAAGCGCTGCGAACAGGCCTCGCCGCGCAATTGGTCTTCGGCGTTGTGCAGGTAGGCGAGGTATTGGATCTCCGGCAGCGGCAAGAAGCCGAGCTGCGCCGCGCCGATCGCCGTGCCGAGGATCATCGTCTCGTCGAGCAACGTGTTGAAGACACGACCGACGCCGAAGGTCTCGTAGAGGCCCGTCGTCACGTGGTAGACGCCACCCTTCTTGGCGACGTCTTCGCCAAAGACGAGGATCTCCTGGTGTTCGAGCATGAGGTCCTTGAGTGCACGCGAGAGCTGCATGGCCATGTGCCGCGGTCGGTCGCGCTCCGGGAGCTTGTCAGGTCCACCCCAGAGCAGGACGCGTGCTTCTTCCAAGGGCCGACTCTGCAACGCGACTTGCACGACGCTCGCCTCGGGCGGGAGCAGGTCGCGCACGACCTCCGCCGTCGAGCTGAGCTGGGGGCTCGAAGCAGCGCGCACTGCAGCTCGTTGGATGCGCGCGTCGGTCGCCGACCAAAGCTCGCGCAGCTCGGCACCACTCGCGAGGCCATGCAGGGTGAGCTCGCGCGACATGCGCAGGATGGGGTCACGCAACTCCGTGGCCTCGATCTGGGCTTCGTCGTGGTAGAGCGCTTCGACGTCGCTGCCGGCGTGGCCGAGCAAGCGAACGACGCGCAGCCTCAAGAATGTCGGCCGCCGTGTCCGCCGGCAGTGCTCGATCGCCCGCGCACTGGTCGTGTAAGCATCTTCGAGGTCGCCGCCGTCGGCCTCGAAGTAGTCGATGCCTCGCCGCGCTGCGAACTGCGAACGAATCCAACCGTCTGGTGTGTGCACCGAGATGCCGATTCCGTTGTCCTCGCACAAGAAAAGGACCGGCACCGGCAAACGCTGCATGCTCGCCCATGCGGCCGCATTGAAAGCAGTCTGGGCGCTCGCATGGTTGCAGCTCGCATCACCGAAGCTCACGCAAACGATGGCGTCGTGCGGCAAGCGCTGGGTGGCACCAAGCCCGCGCAAGCGCCGCGCGCGATCGAGTGCGAAGGCCATGCCGACCGCCTTGGGCAACTGACTCGCGATCGTCGATGTCTGCGGTGGAATCCAAGCTGCGAGGCTGCCCCAGACCTTGTGACGCCCTCCGCTGACCGGGTCGAGGCGGCTCGCGCAGAACGAAAGCAGGGTGTCGTGAAGGGGCGTCTGTCCCGGCAGCTTCGCGAGGCGCGCGAGCACGAAGGCACCGCTGCGGTAGTGGAGGAGCGAAGGGTCGTCGACGCGCAGCAGGCGGCCGAGGACGGCGTTGCCTTCATGGCCGGCGCTCCCGATCGTGTAGTAGCCGCGCCCTTCGTTCTTGAGTTCGCGGGCCGCGAAGTCGAGCAGGCGACTCGTGTAGGCGGCTTCGATGCAAGCGAGGGCCTCCTCGCGCGGCAAGCGCGACGCCCCGACAGAGGCGCTGCGCGGCAAAGCCTCGAGCTCTGAGAGCAGGGCTTCGATGCGGGATCGAACGATGTCTTCGCGACGCAGACTCATGGAGCCGTCCGCTCGAAGATGGTCTCCGGCCCATCGTGCAACTCCAAGTAGACGAGGGCAGCGAGCACGAGGGCATGGTCGGTCTCACCGGCGCGGATCGCTGTGCGAAGCTCGGCCGTCGTCAGCTCGACGACTTCGAGGTCCTCGCCCGGGTCCTGGTCGAGGTCCCCGACGCGCTGACAGCCGCGAGCCAACACCGTCCCACAACGATTCATCATGATCGAAGGGTTGGGATTGACGTCGCCTAGCAGGACCAGCTCGCGCGCGGCGTAGCCCGACTCTTCGCGCAGCTCGCGTCGCGCGGCTTCGAGGTAGCCTTCACCGGGATCGATGGCGCCGCCCGGCAGCTCGAGCGTGAAGCTGTCACTACCGTGTCGGTACTGACGCACGAGCACGACCTTGCCAGCATCGGTGAAGGGGACGACGTTGACCCAGTCCCTGCAGCCAACGAGAAAGAAGCCGTGCTCCCCCTGCGTACGCGGGGAGCGGCGCCTTGCCTCGACGACCTCGAAGGACGAGAGCTTGGTCAGGGTTCGCCGGCTCAGCTCCGGCCACGGCTCCAACATGGCGAGGACGTTAGCAGTCGCCCCAGAAACTCTGAAGAGCTGTGCTCGGAGCCCACGCCTTGCCGATAAGGACCATGCCATGGCCTATCGACCGCCGCGCTTCTTGTTCCGTCGCTACGAAATCCTGCGCAGCATCGGTGCTGGGCGGCGCTTCCTCGAGGTCGGCGCCGCGGACCTCAGCCTGTCGATCGACTTGCTCGATCGCTTCGACGAGGGCCTCGCCATCGACCTTTGTGACGACCTGGAAGAGAGCTACGCCCGGCTGCCGCGCGAGCTGCGCGCTAGGCTCGCGGTCCGCCGTGTCGATGTCGAAACCGTCGCACGCGAAGCGACCAACCACGCCGCCTTCGACGCCGTCGTCTGCTGCGAAGTCCTCGAGCACGTCGAGGACGACCGGGGCTTTCTGCGCGCGTTGCGCGCCTGCCTCGCGCCTGGTGGCCGCCTCGCCCTCTCGGTGCCGTCGCGGATGAAGTACTGGTCACGGCACGACGAGGTGGTCGGTCACCTGCGTCGCTACGAAAAGCACGAACTGAAGCAGCTCCTCGAGGAGGCCGGCTTCGAAGCCGTCGATATTCGCTCCTACGGCTTCCCCTGGGTCAACGTGCTGCGCATCCCGCGCCTGCTCCTGGCCAAGCGGCAAGAGCGCGAACGCGCGAGTTGGTCACAACGCGAACAGACGATCCGCAGCAACCACCAGCAGATCCCCGAGCGCCTCGCGAGTTCGCGCATCGGGCTCATCGTGAACAGCTTCACGGTCGCACCGCTTGCCTTCCTGTCGCGAGCCTTCGGAAGCTTCGATTGGTCGGATGGATATGTGGTCCTTGCGCGAGCGTCACGAGTCGATCATGGCGAGGCGCCGCACACAGCAACTCGTGAGTCAGCTCCAAGGACCAGCGCCGCGCCCATTGCCAGCACCAGGACTGTCGTCAACGCTTGAGGCCAAGCGCATCGACTTCGAACGCTGTGGAACGGCACCGCGTGCACCTGGCGCTCCATTCGACGCTGACGACGAGCTTGCCGTTCTTGGCGTCCCGCACATCGAGGCGGTGGTAGACGTCGATGTCGTTGCAGTAGAGCTGTTGGCCGCGCGTGCGATAGACGGCCGTCTTGCCGGGTAGGATCTCGACGAAACCCTGCTTGTCGGGCTTGGGGGCGTGCGGCGTGCGGACGAAGTCGCGACCAGCTTGGAACCAGAGGCTGCGCCCGCTCTGGTTGTGGATGGCAGCGATCTGGGACGCGACACACGGCGCCGTGTCGAGGCAGGTGTTGGCTACGAGATCACAGCGCCCGGAACGACCGACGACCGCGACGAAGAAGACGGTCGCAGCCTTTTCGAAGCCCGCCTGATAGCGAATGCGCACTCCGTTGCGATAGTCGTGCTCCGAGCTACCGATGAGCGAGCAGCCCCGGCAAGGCTGGATGCGCCGGATCGGGTCGTCCGAATGCGGACTCTCCGGAGCCACGAGGAGGGGCAGCAGCCAGAGGCTCGCTGCGACAAGGATGTGGGGCATCATCGCTGCTCTCCTTCTGTAGGCGCCTCACTACGGGCCAAGCTGAGGAGCGGCTCGATCACGGCGCGGATCGGCGCGGACAACTCGGACGGAAGCGCCGACGCGCGCAGCCGCAGAGTCAAGACGGCGATCCTGGTATCGATCGCTAGCAAAGCGTCGTCACTCGATGGCTCGATGCGAAAGGACGCTCGCGCAGCGGCCGACGCTCGACGTTCGACGTCGACCGTGCACTTGCCTTCGGCGATGAGGGCCGGCAGCTCGGCGAGCATCGCGAACCAGAGATCGCCGTGCGTGGCGACGATCGGATTGCCCGAGGGCCCCATGGCGACCTCCTGCTGCCAGAGCCCGCGCAGACGGGCGAGGGCTTCGCGACAGTCGTCGACGGCGTCGCTACAGTCCTGATGACCAAAGCCGTCTCGTTCGAGCGCTCGAGCTAGGGATCGATCGAGACCGACGTCTTCGAAGACGATGTCCACGATGGCGCGCTGTTCGGCGTAGGCGAGTTCAGCTCGAGCAATCGTTGGATCCCGGGCCAAGTCACCGATGTCGTCGCAGGATCCAGGCATCGTGGTTGACGCCGCCACTTCGCTCGCTGCCGTCGCCAAAACGGCGCCGATCTTCGTCACGGGCTGGTACGACGCGACGACGCGTCGCTCGCGCCCGACCACGAAGAGCAGTCCCGCCGCGACCAAGGCAACGAGACTCACGACCAGGCAAAAGCACCTCAAGTTCCTCATGTTCACCTCCCGGGGTCCGCTATGGGCCCCGCAGAGAAAGGGAACGCGCAGCTCGAAATCGTCCCGTGACTTGTTGTCTCTTCGAAAAGACCACGCGGAGTTAGACTGTCCACACGATGACGACGCACCACGACCAGACCTTCG
Organism: uncultured bacterium; assembly: GCA_937858895.1. Taxonomy (GTDB): domain Bacteria; phylum Planctomycetota; class UBA1135; order UBA1135; genus JACKHW01. Next base: position 32,276 of record CALLZN010000229.1, read on the forward strand.
CTCCCCCGATTCGCCGCTTGCTCGACCGCGTCGCCGTCGCAGCCCGACTCGATGACGTCGAAGCCACATGTCGCGGAGTCAAAGACGCCCTCTGCGAAGAGATCGTCCACGGCGGCCTCGAGCTACCTGCGGAGCTCGTGCGGCCAGCACCCGACCGCTACGCGCGGCGCCTGCTCGCCAAGTGCCCCGACAACCTCTTCGCGATCGTGATCATGGTCTGGGGCGTCGACCAAGGAACGCCGATCCACGACCACGCCGGCAAGTGGTGCGTCGAGTGCGTCTACGAGGGACGCATCAAGGTCACGTCCTACGACCGCCTCGAAGACGGCACGACGACAGCGCGCTTCCGCAAGGAGGACGTCGTCTTCGCCGAGAAGGGCAACGCCGGCGCCCTGATCCCACCGCACGACTACCACGTCATCGAGAACGCTCGTGACGACGAGGCTTCGGTGACGATCCACGTCTACGGCGGCGAGATGGAAGGCTGCCACGCCTTCTTGCCCGTCGATGGCAACAACGAAGCGGCCAAGAACGAAGCGGGCGAAAGCGCGGACGGCGAACTCTACACCAAGAAGTGGTGCGAGCTCAGCTACACACCGATCGCCTGAAAATCGCCGGCTGCGCGCTCACCTGGACGCGGCCGCGAGCGACTCTTCGAGCCAAGTGCGGAAGGCCTCGATCGATGTCGCGCCATCGAGGCGACCGAGGATCTCTTCGGTCTTCGGATCGAGGATGAGGTAGACCGGATTGGTCTGAACGTTCGCGAGACGTTCCTTGAGCTCGAGGATGCGGTCGTACTTTGGCAAGCTCGGCTTGTCGGTGTGCAGCCACGTTTCGACGGTTTTGGACAGGAGCCCGGAGACCTCCGGGCGAATGAAGACGGACATCTCCATTCCGCGGCAGTTCGTTCACGTGACGCCTGTGAAGTTGATGAAGAGCAGCTTCTTGTCGCGCAGCGCGACTTCGCGCGCGGCGTCGTAGTCGTCCTTCATGATCGTGCGCGCGTCGGCAAGGTGACCCTTACCCTCGGCGGCGGCGCCGCCGCCGGCTTCGGCCCACGCCATGCGCTTGTGGTAGCCCGGCGCGATCGACTCCATGACCCAGTCGAGGCGGTTCCCGAAGGCACCCGTCGCGAAGTAGGTCGCCAACAACACGACGACGATGCCGTCCACGAGGCGGCCCCCGCCGACCTCCCCGCTATCGCCCTTGTAGCGGATCATGCCGAAGAGGAAGGCCGCCGCGACCGCAAAGATCGCCGCCCAGAGGAAGAGGAAGTGCTCGCGCGGCAAGGCCTCGAGGCCGAGCACCAACTCGACGTTGCTGAGGAACTTCAGCGCCGCCGCGACTTCGACGAAGCCGAGGAAGACCTTCAGCGTGTTCATCCACTGCCCGCTACGCGGCATCGAAGCCACGGCTCCGGGCACGAGGGCGAGCAAGACGAAGGGCGTCGCCATGACGACGCCGAAGATGCCCATGCCGAGCATGGCCTCGGCGCGGCCGCCCTGGGCGCCGACCGCGAGGATGTTGCCGACGAAGGGAGCCGTGCACGTGAAGGACGAGATCACGAGCGTCGCACCCATCAAGAAGACGCCGATGTAGCCGCCCTGCGTCGAAGCTTTGCCGGCCGCGTTCATCAGGAAGCGCGGCGGCTGGAGGTCGATGACGCCGAAGAGCGACAGCGCGAAGACCAGGAAGGCGACGCCGATGACAAGGTTCGTGATCCAGTGCGCCGCGAAGGGCACGATCACGTTGCTGAGCACGGCCGCGATCACGACGAACATGAGGACGATGCCAGCCCCGTAGACCAGGGCTAGCGGCAAGACCTTGCCGCCGCGCGCTTCGGCCTGCTTCGTGAAGAAGCTGATCGTGATCGGGATCATCGGATAGGTGCAAGGCATCGCGAGCGCGAAGAGCGCGCCGCCAATGGCAAGGAGCACGAGCTGCCACAGGCCTTCGCTGCGACCCGCTGCGCCACCACGCCCGGTGTCGCCCGCAACGCCCGCGGCCGACTTCGCCCCGGTCTCCGCCTGTCCCTTCTGGTCGGTGGCGTTCTTTTTGGGCGCATCCTTGGTCGTGTCGCTCAGCGCGGGCGCACGATCCTCACGCGCCTCGCCACCTTCGATCGGAAAGCTCGTCGCGAGCGCGACGGACGCCGGCATGTCGCAGCTCTTCTCGTCGCAGACTTGGTAGTCGAACTGGAGCTTCGCCTCGACGACGTCGTGGGCCTTCGCGTCCGCGGCGACCGTGAAGGGCAGCCGAATCGTGACCTTGCCGCTCAGATCGTGGGTCACGATCCCATTGGCGTCGTGCGGAACACCTTCGGGCACGAGCGCAGCGCCGAAGCTCACTCCCCGTGCCTTCAGCTCATCCGCGTTGGTCACGGTGACGGAGGTCGCGACGCCGCCGCTCTCCTTCGCACCGTAGATGTGGTAGCCCGGCCTCACTTCGACGAGGAGCACGAGGGCACCGGCCTCGCCGCGGCGCGTCGTCTTGTCGAGTTGCATGGCGAGGACCTCGGCCTTCTTGCGCGCGAAGTCCTTGCGTGGAGCACCGTCCTCGACCTCGAAGTCGAGGGCGAAAGCGGCGTGGGTCGGCTGGTCGCAATTCGCATCGTCGCAGGCCAGGTATTCGAGCTTGCCACTGACCTTGCCCTTGCCGAGCGCCGCGCCAAGGGGCACCGCGAAGCGTTGGCGTATCACGACCTCACCATCGAGGTAGTAACTGTGCATGCCAAACTGCTCGTGCGGCTCGCCGATCGGGATGTCGGCTGGACCGAGAGCTTCGAGGCCGCCGAGCTCCGAGATCGCGATCGTGGTCGGCTGCCCGTTCTCTTCGAGGCGGCCATAGATGTGCCAGCCCGGAATGAGGGTCGCGCGATGCGTGACCTCGATGACCTCGCCTCTTCGGGCGATCTTGGGTCGGATTTCCGACGTGAGCGTGAGACGAGTCTCTTGGTCCGCGGCATCGAGGCCGGGGATCTGCCCCGCTGCCAACGAAGTGATGCCCAAGACGCAGGCGATGAGGGTCCAGATTCGAAGCTTCATGAGGGGCAGGATCTTAGCCTTGAAGAGGCGGACAGCGGAGCGCGCTTGTTCTACGGACTCGCGTCCCGCAGGATCCCGGCGACCAAAGAAGGTCCTGTCCAGCTCTCTCCACGACCATGGCAGCACTCGTCGCAGCATCCGTCCTGATCGCATTTTGGCTCGGCTATCGCTTCTACGCGCGCTGGCTCGGGCGGCGGGTCTTCGAGACCGAAGGGGAGGACGGCGACAGCTTCGTCACGCCGGCGCATGCGATGGAGGACGGCATGGACTTCGTGCCGACGACGAAGCATGTGCTGTTCGGACATCACTTCACGTCGATCGCTGGGGCCGCGCCGATCATCGGACCTTGTATCGCCGCCTACTGGGGTTGGTTACCGGCCCTCTTGTGGGTCGGGGTCGGAGCCATCTTCATGGGCGCCGTGCATGACTATGCAGCGCTCGTCGCGAGCGTCCGCGAGCGCGGCCGCACGATCGCCGACTTGACGAGCACGGTCGTGAGCAAGCGGGCCGGCGTCATGTTCCTCTGCTTCGTGCTCGTGCTCTCATGGCTCGTGCTCGCGGTCTTCGCGATGGCGATCACACAGCTCTTCGTGAGTACGCCGTCGTCGGTCTTGCCGATCAACATCGAGATCTTGGTAGCGATCGGCATCGGCTGGCTCATCACAAAGAAAAAGGTCCCTCCGCTGTGGCCGTCTTTGGTCGCGCTGCTGCTGCTCTATTTCTTTGTGTGGGTGGGAACCAAGGCTCCCGTCTCCTTGGCAGCGCTCGGTATGGACAAGGAGAGCGAGAAGGCGACTTGGCTCGTCTTCCTCTTTGCGTATTCCATCGTCGCGAGCCTCTTGCCGGTGTGGACGCTCTTGCAGCCGCGTGACTACATCAACAGTCACCAGCTCTTCGTCGGACTGGTGCTGCTCTTCGGCGGCCTCTTCGTCGCGGCGCCGGCCTTCGATGCGCCCGCCTTCCGCACCGTCGCGGAAGGGGCACCCGATGTCTTCCCGTTGCTCTTCGTGACCATTGCATGTGGCGCCATCAGCGGCTTTCACGGCCTCGTCTCGTCGGGGACGACGTCGAAGCAGGTCAATAGGCTGCGCGACACGCGCTTCATCGGCTACGGCGCCATGCTCGGCGAAGGTTGCCTCGCTTTGGCGGCGACGATGGCGGTTGTGGCGGGCTTGGGACTCTTGGAGGACAAGTCGTGGCTCACCTGC
>CALLZN010000230.1 GCA_937858895.1 uncultured bacterium
GCTCAGATAGAGCACGACCTCGTCGGACTTGCGTCGGGCTCCGAAGGCATCGCCCACGCCATCGGCGACGGCCTTCTGCTGCTTGGTGTTGAGTGCGTCGAACTTGCTGGCCAGCTCGTCGAGGACCCGCGCACCCTCGGAATCTTCCGTGGCCTTGCCCTTGACGACCTTCTTGAGGGCTTTCAGTAGCTCAGCGACCTTGGGATCGTCGGCCGGTGGTGTCTTCTTGGCGCTCGCATCGGCCTCCTTCTTGTCTCCCTGAGGAGACAGAACGGGAAATGCAGCGGCGCTGACGGTGGGGAAGGCGGCCCGAGGAAGGGCGAAACCGAGGAGGGCTATGCCCGCTAGGGCGAGGACTTGGGATCGTTTCATTGGTCTTACCTCGAGGTCGAAGCTCGTTCCGGCGCGGATTCCAAGCGAGGCGCGAAGCGCGCCGCACTCAGGTCAGCACCCCATGCCCGACCTACGCAAGAGCTGCAAGCATTGGTCCAGTACCTTACGAGCTTCCAAGGAATGGTCGACATTCGGCAGCAGAGAGCCATCGATCGATCGGACCGGCTCGATGCCAACGACCGCATTGGACAGGAAAACCAGCGGCGCTCGGAGGAGAGTCGCGAGGCCGAGCTCGCGTTCGGCGACCTCGATGCCGCCGCGCGGCGCGGCCTGGAGCAGGGCGTTTCGAGCGACGCCCGGGAGCGATCGGCCGCGCAGCGGTGGTGTCGCGATCGAACGCGGAGTGTCGACGATGAAGATGGACGCCCGAGTTGTCTCGAGCGCAGCACCACTCTCGTCGACGAGCAGGGCTTCGTCCGCACCGCGCTCCACGGCGTCGGCCCGGGCGAGCTCGTAGAGCACGCGTCCCTCGCACTTGTAGCCCGGCGTCGGGTCGTCGCGGCCGAAGCGCAGTGGCGACGTCGCGAGGCGCACGCCACGCGCGCGACGAGCGACGAGATCCTCGCCTTCTTCGACGGAGATCACGAGACGAGGCCGGGCACCTTCGCGGTGCAGGGAAACACGCGCGCGCGCCACGTCGAGCGATGCGCGATCGAGCAAGCCCTCGCAGATCGAACTCAGGTCGAAGCTCGGCCAGGATCCAAGTCCGAGCGCGACAGCTGCCGCGCGCAAGCGCGTGAGGTGGGCATCGAAGAGCGCATGTACGCCCTCTGGGTCGCGGCGCAGCGAGAAGGACTCGAAGGCCCCGTGACCGCTTCGCCAGGCAACATCGAAGGGTGAAACATGAGGCAGCGACGGATCGACGAAGCGGCCATCGATCCAGAGCGCGCGCTGCTCAGCTGGCGGCTTCATCGCTTCCCTCACGAGCGCTGCCACTCGAGCCGCTACCGCCCTCGACGGGCACTCCCGCCTCTCTCGCGCCGAGGGCGAGCAAGAAGCCGCGCGCCTTGTCGCAAGTCTCCTCGAACTCTTCGCTCGGCACCGACAAGGCGGTGATGCCACCGCCGACGCCCACGCGCAGAACGCCATCGCAGAACTCCGCGGTCCGAATGGCGACGTTGAAGTGCGCCCCCTTCTGCGGATCGACGTAGCCGATGGTCCCCGTGTAGAAGCCACGCCGCGAGCGCTCGACGCGCTCGAGGATCTCGAGGGCCTTGGGCTTGGGCGCGCCCACGATCGAGCCCGGAGGGAAGCTCGCGCCGACGACGTCCCAGATGTCCTTGCCGACTTCGAGCCGAGCGCGCACCTCGGCGACGAGGTGCCAAACTTGCGGAAGCTCGACCAAAGTCGGAAAGCCGTGCACTTCCACCGTCGCGACTTCGGCGACGCGACCGAGGTCGTTGCGCACCAGGTCGACGATCATCGTCAGCTCGGCACTGTCTTTCTCGCTCGCGAGCAGTTCGTCGCGCAGGGCTCGATCGCGCGCGACATCGTCGGCACGCCTTCGCGTCCCCTTGATGGGCTGCGAGCGGAGACGGCGGTCCTCGAGCTTCAAGAACTCCTCGGGCGATGCCGAGACAACGGCTCGGCCGGGGCCGAGTCCGACGTAGGCCATGTAGGCGGCTGGGCTCCGCTCGACGAGGCGGGCGAAGACAGCCCGCGCGTCGCCTTCGAAGGCGAAGTCGATGCGACGCGTGAGATCCGCTTGGAAGATGTCGCCAATGAGGCAGTGCTGGCGCACGCGCTCGACCGCCGCCTCGTAGTCCTCGCGGTGGAAGCGCGATTGCAGCGCGGCGGCGCTGAAGCGCAGATCGACCGGTGCCGTGCTCAGCGCGGCGAAGCCTTCGACCGCACGCGCTTGCCCATGCACGGCTCCCGTGCTGCGGTCGACGACGAGGGCGTCGTCGAACCAGCCCAGGTGCAGATCCGGGAGCTCGGTCGCGCGCGCGCGGTAGCGGGGTAGGCCGTACTCGAAGTGCCAAGCCAAGTCGTAGCCCATGGCGCCGAGCCAGCCTCGCTCGAACGGCAGGCCCGGCGCGCGCGCTTCGCCACCCGGCGCAGCTCGCTCGCGCTCGATGGCGCGCAAGACGTCGAAGAGCCTGCTCATCGGCTCGTAGCGCGCGCCTTCGGCCGTGGCGTCGGTGACCGTGAAGCGCCCCCCCATCGCGGCATCCATCGTGCCTTCGATACGAATGCTGGGGGCCCGCGCCAAGATGCACCAGCGGGCGTCCTCGCTGACGGGACCAGCCGATAGGAGGACAACGGGCCGATCCTCCTCGTCCTGCTGGGCAAGCCAAGACAGGCAGAGGGCCTCGACGTCGTCAGTGGGGACGAACACGCATGCCATCGCCATGAGTGTGGACCAAACGCCGCCGGCGAGCGAGGATCGACCGTCATGGATGAGTGCAGCGAAGACGGCGCAGCCCGCGGCCTCGGCCTCGCGGCCTGGCTCGAGGCGCTCGACGCGCAAAGAGATGCGAGCGAGCACACGCTGCGGGCCTATGGCCGCGAACTGCGGCGCCTCGAAACGCACCTGAAGGCTCGCGGTGAAGACCTCGGCAGCGCGACCCAAAAGAGCCTGCGCCGTTTTCTGGCGACCCTGCACGCTGACGGTCTCGAGCCCACTTCGATCCGCCGCGCGCTGTCGGCGATTCGTGCGTACTATCGCTGGGTCGTCGCGCGCGCGCCCGAGATGAGCGATCCCTGCACAGGGCTGCGCGGTCCCAAGACCGGACGCGCCCTGCCCTTCGTGCTCACGAAGGGTGAAGTCGATGTCCTGCTGAGCCAGCGCTTCGACGACGACTTCCACGGCGTGCGGGATCGGGCGATTCTCGAGACCCTCTACTCGAGCGGCTGCCGTGTCTCGGAGCTCTGCGGTCTCGACCTCGAGGACGTCGACCTCGAAGGTCAGTGCCTGCGCCTGCGCGGCAAGGGACGCAAACAGCGCCTCGGCCTCCTAGGGGAGCCAGCGCGCGATGCCCTGATCGCGTGGCTCGAGCGGCGCCCCGGCAAGCAAGGAGCGCAGCGTGCGCTCTTCCTCGGCGAGCGGCACACCCGCATCACCGATCGCAGGATTCGCCAAGTCCTGGCTGCCCTCGCACTGCGCGCAGGCCTTGCCCGTATCCCGAGTCCGCACACGCTGCGCCACAGCTTCGCGACGCACTTGCTCGACAACGGGCTCGACCTGCGCAGCGTGCAAGAGCTGCTCGGCCACGCCCGCCTCGTGACGACGCAGGTCTACACGCATCTCTCGCTCGAGCGCTTGCGGGCGGCGTACGAGAAGGCGCATCCGCTCTGTGCTACTTCTGTCACGGCTGCGACCAACGCGGCCGCGACCAACGCGGCTGTGACCAACGCGGCCGCGACCAACGCGGCCGCGACCATCGGGGCAGAAAAGGAGAACGCCCGAGCCCGCGATGCGGACTCAGGCGTTCTTCATGGCGTCCCCAAGGGGATTTGAACCCCTGTTTTCAGGATGAAAACCTGGCGTCCTGGGCCTGGCTAGACGATGGGGACTCGCTGGATTTCGTAGCTCATGAGTCTCTCATGAAGCAACGACGTAGGGCATGTTCTAACGACAAGGTCGGCCGAGAGCAAACACCTGCTGCGAGGACTTGTGACGACTTTCGTCGCAGGTCGCTGACGGGCTAGCCGGCGATGGGAATGCCCTCTTCGACGATGAGGATCGGGATCTCGCGCCGGACGGGATAGGCGATGTCGCCAGCCGCGCGCACGAGAGCCGCGTCGATCTTGTCGCTCACCACCTCGCCCCCGACGTTGACACAGGTGCCAGCAGCGATGCGTTGGTTGATGGCGTCGACCTCGGCCGCGCTCGCCTCGCGCAGCGTGGTGCGTTGGTCAGGACAACGAAGCTTGGGAAGGAGTTCTAGCAGGACGGAATCCATGCCGAACAAGATAGCAAAGGGGTTCGGTCGGGCACGTCACGAAGTCGGAGCATCACCAGCCGTAGCCCCAGAAATGTGCTGGCGCGACACGCGGGTCTTCACGCGCCGGCACGATCTCTAGCAGGACGGCGATGCCCTCGGACTCGAGCATGCCCTCGGTCGGGAGGGGCTCGCGGGCGTTGTATTGAGTCCGGCCCCAGCGTCGGCCCGTGGCGACGACTTCGAAGTAGGTGAAGCGCTTCTGTCCGTGGTCCCAACGCGCGTGGCCGCGCAAAGTGAGTTCGACGCCGCGCACCCAGGGGTCGCGCCGCCGTGCAGCGTCGCCGCCTGCGAAGGCCAGGGTCTCACCAGTGAAGCGCAGATCGACGCCGGCGTCGTCACTCGCTTCGACATGCGCGGTGAGCTCGGCACGCTGCACGTCCGGAGCGGCGAAGGGCGACGTCTGGCCGCGCACGTTGTCGACGAAGTGGAAGCGCGCGAGGCGTTGCACGAGCGCCTCCGGAACCCGGTGGACCTGGCCTGGACCTTCGACCTTGGGCGGCAAGAAGGTGCGAGCCTCCGATGCGCGGAACCAAGCCCAGTCGAGGTTTCGAGCGCTCTTGTGCCAGGCTTCGGTGGCGACGCTACCCTCGAGGTCCTTGGTCACGACGCGCAGCACGAGACCGTCCTCGGGATAAGCATCTTCGGCGCGGCGCACCTGTCCGATCTCCGCGAGCTGCTCAGCTGAGGCCTCGCGCGCTGCCACCGGGAGCGCCTCGAAGCGCTCGAGCGCCTCCTCGAGCATGCGGCGCATCTGACGCGCATCGCGCGTGTTGACGCTCGCGAGGAAGCGCCCGCTCGCGCTCACGGCATAGATTCCTTGCCGCGTGTCGGTCGGCTTGCTGCGCCCGCCGTAGTGCCCCTCCTCGCAGAAGCCCTGGAAGAAGCGCGCATCGGCGCTCTTCCCCTTCTGCAAGCGATGCACCTCATCGGCGACGGGCACGAAGCGCCCAGCGAGCTCGCGAACCCCTGAGTCTTGCCAGACGGACCGCCTGGCGATGACGCCGTTGTTTCAGGTGCACCCGAGCGGATGGCCGTTCATGGCCCAGAGCAAGATTGGCTTGTGGGCCGCGCTGGCCTCGCGGACGCCAGCGGCCAAGGTCGAGCGCCATTGGATCTCTTCGCTGCCGCGCGGCGCCGGTCGCAAGTCGCGAACGAGGGCGCGGAAGGCGGCATCGCCGCGCTCGACGAGCTGCGGTTGCTGCTGCGATGGCGTCGGCGTCGGCTCCTGAAAACCGAAGACCGTCCGCAGCGGAAGAAGGGCAAAGACAAGAAGCAGCGCAATTCTCATGACGCGGCTCATGCTACCTGCGTGCCGACCGAAGCGGCGGGGAATTGGTGAGGGCGGATGGACTCGAACCATCGACCTACGGCTTAAAAGGCCGCTGCTCTACCACTGAGCTACGCCCCCCCAGATCGCCCAGCCTGGACTGGGGCGATGTTTGCAATCAGACCGTCATGATCTCTTCGGTCTTGGCTTTGAGGATGCTGTCGACGTTCGCTTCGTGCACCTTCAAGAGGTCTTGCACGCGGGCTTCGAGGTCTTTGACTTGGTCCTCCGAGAGCCCGTCCTTCTTGGCGGCCTCGGCGGCCTTGTTGCCGTCACGCCGTACGTTGCGCAAGCTGACGCGCGCCGTCTCGCCGATGTCCTTGACGCGGTTCGCGAGCTTCTTGCGTTGCTCTTCGGAGAGCGCCGGCAGGTTGAGGCGCAGGACCTTGCCGTCCGAGTTCGGCGACATGCCGAGGTCGGCTTTCAAAACAGCGCGCTCGATGTCCGCGAGCGCCTTGGTATCGAAGGGCTTGATCAGGAGCTGCCGCGCCTCGGGCGCGCTGACCTGCGCGAGCTGGTTGATCGGTGTCGGCGACCCGTAGTAGTCGACGCGCACGTTTTCGACGAGCGCAGGCACGGCCCGCCCCGATCGAATGGCGCGCAGCTCGTTCTTGAGATGCTGCACGGCCTTGTCCATGCGCTCCTCGACGTCCGCCAGGATTTGCTTGCCGCCGTCGTCTACCACCATGATCTCCTCCTATTCGATGACGTAGTCAGTCCGCGGCGACCCACGTGCCGACCTCGCGATCGCCACGAACGACGCGCACGAGGTTGCCGCTCTCGAAGAAGTTCGTGACGACGATCGGCATCGAGTTCTCCATGCACAAGGTGATCGCCGTCGCGTCCATGACCCCGAGCTTGCGTTCGAGGACCTCGTCATAGGTCAAACGCGTGAAGCGCACAGCACCGGGGTTCTTGATCGGGTCCATGTCGTAGACACCGTCGACCTTGGTGGCCTTGACGAGGGCGTCGGCGCCGATCTCGGTCGCGCGCAGCGCGGCCGCGGTGTCGGTCGTGAAGTACGGGTTACCCGTGCCGCCAGCGAAGACGACGACGCGCCCCTTCTCGAGGTGCCGAATCGCACGCCGACGGATGAAGGGCTCGGCGACGCTGTTCATCGGCACCGCGGTCTGCACCCGGGTCTCGACACCGATGCGCTCGAGGGCGTCGCAAAGCGCGAGGCCGTTGATGACGGTCGCGAGCATCCCCATCTGGTCAGCAAGAGCCCGATTGGTGCCGGCCTCTGCGAAGAGAGCACCGCGCAAGATGTTACCGCCACCGATGACGACCGCGACTTCGACGCCGACAGCGTGCACGGCCATGATCTGACGCGCGAGCGACTCCGCTGCGCTTGGGTCGAGGGGTGTCGAGCCGGGGGTACCGAGCGCTTCACCGCTGAGCTTCAAGAGAACGCGCTTCATGCCCCCCGACATAGCGATCAGGCTCCGACTTCGAAGCAGGCGAAGCGCTGGATCACGAGGTTCTCGCCGAGGAGGGCGACCATTTCCTTGCGATAGGTCTCGATCGTCTTCTTGTCGTCCTTGACGAAGGGCTGCTCGAGGAGGCAGCGGTCTTCGTAGAACTTGGCCATGCGGCCGTCGACGGCCTTCTCCTGGATGTCGAGCGGCTTGCCAGCCATCTGCTCCTGGACCTGCGTCAGCAAGAAGGCGCGCTCCTTCTCGACTTCTTCCGACGACACTTGCTCGCGGTGCAAGTAGGGCGGACGCTTGAAGGCGATGTGCAGGCAGAGGTCCTTGCCGAACTGCTCGAAGTCGTTGTTGCGCGCGACGAAGTCGGTCTCGCAATCAATCTGCACGAGCACGCCGATCTTCTCACCAGCGTGGATGTAGCTGAAGACGCGCCCCTCGGAGGTCGATCGCTCGGCGCGCTTTTCGGCGGCTTGCAGCCCCTTGAGGCGCAGACCTTCTTTGGCCTTCTCCCAGTCCCCGCCGCTCTCGGCCAAGGCCTTCTTGCAATCCATCATCGGAGCCCCGGTCTCTTGCCGAAGCTTCATGACCATCTTCGCGTCGATCTCAGTCATAAACGTCCTCTGCGGCCGTGGCGCTTCGATCCTGATCGCGCCACCGCACGTGCGGGCGCCACGCGCCCAAGGCCTCTACGAGCAACAAGTTCTTGCAAGGCGAGCCGACCGAAGGGTCGGCTCGCCGTCGCGGGTTCAGTTTCCTTCTTCCGAGGACGGCGCCTCGGGTGTCTCGGGCGCCGGGGGCGTTGCCCCTGCGTCTTCGGGCGCCGGCACCGGAGCGTCTTCGCCCTTGGTGGCGACTTCGAGTTCTTCCTCGGTCTGGCGACCGAAGGAGACCGAAGCCGCGGGGCCACCTGTCGCCGCCTCGCCGAAGCGACCCGAAGCTGTGCGGCCACCGCCGCCGCCACGCTGACCACCGCCGCCTCCAGGCCCACCATGACCGCCGCCACCGCGACGCTGGCCGCCCTGCTGCTGCTGCCGCTGTTCTTCGCGACCACGCAGCTCGGGCACGACCGTCCGGAAGCGCTGGTCTTCGGCGACCATGTTGGCGCGTCCGTCGACGGCAGCATCCACGATCTGCTGCAACAAGAGCGCGACGCTGCGCAGCGCGTCATCGTTGCCCGGAATCGGGATGTCGATGAGGCCAGGATCGCAGTCGGTGTCGAGGATGGCGACGACCGGCACGTTCATCTTTGCGGCTTCCTTGACCGCGATTTCTTCGTGCTTGGGATCGACGACGACCATGCAGCCCGGCAGACCTTCGAGGTTGCGCACGCCGCCGAGGTTGCGACGGATCTTGCGCATCTCACGCCGCATCGTCGACTGGGCCTTCTTGCTGTACTTCTCCATCATCCCGTCGGTCTCGAGCTTCTCGAGTTCTTCGAGGCGGTCGAGGCGACTGCGGATCGTGTGGTAGTTGGTCAGTGTGCCGCCGATCCAGCGCTCGGTCACGACCGGCATGCCGACTCGGGCTGCTTCACTCGCGACCACCTCTTTGAGCTGGCGCTTCGTCCCAACGAAGAGGATCTGCGCGCCGGCTGACGACAGGCGGCCGACGAAGTGGCGTGCACGAAGCAAGCCCTTGATCGTCTCCTTGAGATCGATGACGTGGATCTTGTTCTTCTTGCCATGGATGAAACCCTTCATCTTCGGGTTCCACTGGCTCGCCTGGTGCCCGAAGTGGACGCCAGATTCGATGAGTTCGTTGACGGTGACTCGGGCCAACCGGGTCTCCTTACGAGGAGTGCGATCCGCGGAGGATCTGGTGTAACGAAGGCCCCCGACAGCCGCCGCGTGCTCGACACGCGTCCTCGGCGAAGGGGAGAAGTTCTGGTCTCGCAGCCGCGTGAGCAACCCGAGAAAAGGCGCAGCACAATAGCAGGCCGGCCGACGCGTTCAAGGCCGCGTCCGAACACGAAGTGACCGGCGCAACGACCCGTCATCAGGCTTGCCGCGAGCGTTTCTTTGGATAGTCTTTGCACTATTAGCGCAGTGGTCCGAACGCCGCGGTCGCCGAGGAAGCTCCGCAGCCAAGGTCCATACGCTGAGGGCGGGGTGAGGACCGTCCTGGAGGGGGAGTCGCAACTGAGGGTGAAGGGGAGACTCGGACATGGGATGCGCAGCCGCGATTCGGTATGATCGTAATCGCGGTGAACACCGCGCTGCTCTTGCCTGCCATCGACCAACACTCCAGCGACCGCCCTCGAATGGGGATACAGTGGTTCTTGGAGGAAGGCGCCACTGCCTGGCGCTTGGAGTGAGGGAGTCGCATCATGAGTGAGCGTGTCGTGCCCACCGAGGCGCCGGAAGCCATTGCTGCGGCCGAACTTCGTCCGTCGACTCGATTCCCGAACCAACTCCCCGTGACGCGCGGCACGACCACCCTGATCCTGCTCCTCCTGCATCGCGCCAGCACGCAGGACCCGCGTCGCCCGCGCGCCGGCGACGAGCTCATCCGGGCCCTCGAGCAGGCAAAATTCCAGGTCACCGTGAGCCGTTCACCGCGAGAGTCGGTCGAGGCGCTCCAACAAACCAAACCTGCGGTCATCGTCCTCGATCCGCTGATCGTCAGCGCTGACGGTATCGAACTCGAGCTCATCGCGCAGCACCAGAACAGCGAAGACCCGACGCCGATTCTATTCCTCGTCGACTCGCTCGATGAACTGGTCGAGATCCGCAAGGTCGATGCGCTCTTCAAGGACTTCCTCGTGCGGCCCTTCCGGAGCGAAGAGCTCGAACACCGCATCGAAGCCGCGCTGAGGGACAAGCAACGCTTCCTCGAAATGCGGCAGCACGCACGCAAACTCGAGAGCGAAGTCATTCGCGACTTCAAGACCGGCCTCTACACCGAGCGGCACTTTCGCCACTTGTTGTCGCAGGAGTTCCAGCGCGCCGAGCGTCACCGCGCACCGCTCTCGTTCCTCTTGATCGATGTCGACGACTTCAAGAGCATCAACGACGGCTGTGACTATGCCTTCGGCGACTACGTGCTGACGGAGTTCGCTCAGATCTTGCTCGCGAGCATCCGCGAGATCGATCACGCGGCCCGCTTCGGCGGTGACGAGTTCATGATCCTGCTGCCGAATACCGGCGCGGCCGAGGCCGTGCACGTTGCAGGACGCATTCGGAGTACGCTCGAGAGGCGCGTCTTCGACGATGGCAACTTCCGCATGCAGGTTACTTCGTCGATCGGCATCGACACCTTCGATGGCCGCGGGCTCTCGAGCCCTCGCGACCTGCGGCGACGTGCGAACCTCGCGCTCAAAGAGGCCAAGAGCCGCGGCAAGAACCGCATCTGGCTCTATTCCGGAGGGCGCGAGAACCCGTTGTTGTCCAAAAGCGACGAAGACAGCGCCGCCAGCGGCAGCGAGTCCGATCACAAGCCGCCGGCCAGTGGTGAGGGTGGCGCGCCCCGTGGTGCAAAACCAG
>CALLZN010000231.1 GCA_937858895.1 uncultured bacterium
GCAACAGGACGCGCTTGCCCTCGAACTCGATGCGGATCGGATTGAGCTTGTGGCGAATGCTCGTCTTCCGCTCCTTGTCATTGGCCATGATGAAGGTGCGGCCGATGTAGCGGCTCTTGACGAGGCCTTCGCGGCAAGGGACGCCGAGCGACTGAGCCATCGACTGTCCGGCCGAACGCGCCGACTCCGGAACCGGAATCACGACGTCGACCTCGAGACCGGTCTTGCGCCAGGCTTCGGCCATGGCCTCACCGAGGCGGAGACGCGTCCGATAGACCGAAATCTCGTCGAGCATCGAGTCCGGTCGAGCAAAGTAGACGTGCTCGAAGATGCAGGGGCGATGCGGCTTGGTGCTGAGGACCTTCGAATGCACCTTGCGGTCCTTGTCGATCCACAGGGACTCGCCAGCGGCGAGGTCGCGAAGGTTCGTGAACCCTGCGATCTCGAGCGCGACGGACTCGCTCGCGATCGCGTAATAGGTGCCTTCGGGGCTTTCGCGTGTCCCAAAGATGATGGGCTTGATCCCAAACGGATCGCGGAAGGCGAACATGCCTTTGTTGGCGATCATGCCGACGACAGAGTACGCGCCCTTGACCGTGCTGAAGACCTCGCCGACCGCGCTATGGATGTCATCAGGCGAGAGCTGCCGCGGATCGCGGCCGAGCAACGCGCTCGCCATTACATAGAGGACGGCCTCGAGGTCGCAGTCGCTCGGGATGCGCATGTCATGCGCCGGAAAGTACTCGTGCTTCAGCTCCTGGAAGTTCGACACGTTCCCGTTGTGCGCCATCGCGATGCCGAGCGGGAAGTCCAGCCAGAAGGGTTGAACGTCCATGTCTTCGCCTGCGCCGACGGTCGGGTAGCGCACATGCCCGACCCCCAAGTTGCCGACGAGGCGCTCCTGGTGCTTCTTGCCGAAGACTTCGCGCACGAGGCCGAGCCCCTTCTTGGCGCGGAACTTCTCGCCATCGAAGGTCACGACACCAGCGGCATCCTGACCGCGGTGCTGGATGGCAAGTAGCCCGTCGAGGATCTCTTGGAGGACTTGCTGGCCCTCCGGGCCGTAAATCGAGAGGAAGCCACACATCGGTAGTCACGCCCTGGCGGATGGCATGCGGAGACCGGCCTGCCGTCGCCGGTCGGCGGAGGCTCGCCGCAAGCCGGGAGGTTAGCATCGAGACCCCCAGCGCCCAAGACAGCGAAGCAGTTCGTTTGTCGCGGCCTTCGGCGTGCCGCAGCCTGCCTGGCTTCCCCGACACACCAGATCAGTCGTGCAAAGTGGACCACTAGGCCCACGCTGCACGACTTCGGGCGGATCTCATGCAACAGTGGGGTGTCCCGGCCTGGCGGCGCGTATTCTCGATGTCAGCATGCGCACCATCCTCTGCAACATCGACGGCGTGATCCTCGATGCCGCGAAAGCCACGGTCTCGGTCCTCGACCGTAGCTTCCTCTTCGGAGACAGCATCTACGAGGTCGTCCGGACGCACCGAGGTCGGCTCTTCGGCGTGCGGCGCCACTTCGAGCGCCTGGAGCAGAGCGCGGCGCACCTCGGCTTCGCCCTCCCGATCGATCGACAGACTTTGCTCACGCGTGTGCGTGACACCCTTGCTGCCGCTGAGCACGGGGGCGAGAGCTACGTGCGCATCGTCGTGTCGCGGGGTACCGCGAGCGAGCCCAGCATCGACCCTGCCTGCACGGCGACAGATCCGTTGGTCGTCGTCATGGTCAAGGAACTCGCGCCGCCCGATCCCAGGTGGCGAACGAGCGGACTTTCGGCACGCCTCGTAGACGTGCTTCGCAACAACCGGCGCGCACTCGACCCGGCGATCAAGAGCGGCAACTACCTGAACAACATCTTGGGGCTAGCCGAGGCCAAGCAGCATGGCGCGGACGTGGCGCTCTTCCTCAACAGCGAAGGGGAGCTCACTGAGTCCGAAACCTCGAATGTTTGGCTCGTCCGCGACGGCGTGATTCGGACGCCGTGCCTCGCTGCCGGCATTCTCGCTGGCATCACGCGCGCTTACCTGTTGGAAGTCCTTTCGCGGGAGGGCCTGCCGTTCGAGGAAGCTCGCTTGTTCGAAGGCGATCTGCGTGCAGCGGACGAGATCTTCTTGACGTCGACGATCCGTGACGTCTGTGCGATCACACGCCTCGATGGCAAGGCTGTCGGTAGCGGCACCGCTGGGCCAGTGACCCTCGACTTGGCAGCCCGCTTCGTGCGTGAACTCGATCGCCTCGTCGAAGTTGAGGCCAAAGAAGGCTCGCGCGAAGGCGCACGCCCCAGCTACTGAGCATGACGAGGCTGTCGCAGGAACCGGTCGAACAGTATCGCTTCCTCGCCTCGCCGCTCGGCCTCCGACTCCTTGAAGAGTTGAGCGAAGACGGGGGGCGAGCAAGCTCAGCGCAGAGTCGTCGCCTCGAAGCTGTGCTGCGTGACATGGCGTCAGAACTCGATCCCGTGGCGCTGCGACTGCGCATCCATGACGTGCTGCGCGCTCGCAGCAAGGCGGCAGCCAAGTTCGGTGAGGCCGGCGCGCACAGCTTCCTCGGCGACGTCGCAGGTGTCGAGCAGGCGTCCGGACCGCGAGTCGCAGGCTACAAGGCATGGCGCATGTCCCAGCTCGGGGTCACGGCGGTCGTGGACCTTTGTTGCGGCGTTGGCGGAGACGCGCGGGCCTTCGTCGCTCGTTTCGGTGCCGACAAGGTCGTGGCTGTCGACCGTGACCCGGCGATGTCGTTCGTAACCGAGCAGGCGTCAGGCTGTCGCGTGATGGTCTCCGACCTCGACGCGGCAAACGCTGCCGAAGCCGTCGCCGTCCTGCGAAACGAAGTTGCTGCATCCCCGACGTGCGTCGGCGTGCACATCGATCCGGCCCGTCGCAGCGGTCGTCAGCGCAGAGGAGCGGCGATCGCTGACCTCGAGCCATGCCTCGAGGACTGCGTCGACTTCGCTTTGCTTGGCGATGTGGGCGCGATCAAGCTCGCCCCGGGCGTCGATGTCCGGCAACTCGAGAGCGCGCTGCGTGCAATGGATCGTATCGCCAGCTACGAGGTCGAGTGGATCGCTGAGACCGAGGGGCTCGTCCAAGCCGTGCTGTGGATCGAGCCACGCCGCGAGGCGACGGATTTTCGCGGCGCGCGCGCAACGCGCATGCTCTCGCGCGTCGACGAGCCCGAGTCTGATCGTCCTCGCTTCGCGAGCCTGACCTCGACCTTCGCACGCGATCTGCAGCACGACGCATCAGGCTCATGGGCGAGCGGAAGCCTCGACTCCATGGTCGGGAGGCTCCTCGTCCAGCCTGATCCCGTGCTGGAGCGCGCCGATCTCTTCGACACCTGGCTCCGTGAGCATGGCTACGAGGTCATGGCGATCCATCCCGGGCTCGGCCTCTACTCCATGGCCAGCGATCGCCGCTTCGAATCGAGTGGCTTCGAAGTCTTCGTTGCCCGCATCCTCGCGGCCCTGCCGTGGCGACCGAAGAAGCTCCGTGACTATCTCGCTTCTGTCGACGCTCACGTCACGACCTACCGGACACGCGGCGGCGCGATCGACCGTGCCGAGGCCGAACGCGCCATCGGCAAGGCGGCCCTGCATTCGCGGTCCAACCGTGTCGTCGACGTCTGGGGACTGCGCTTGGGTGACCGCCTCGTGGCATTGGTCACGGAATCTCGGGTCCGTTCTTGGCCGCCAAGCCTCGAAAGTCCATGATCCGAGCCACCCGACGTGGACGCGGGACGGGGAAGCAGATGGACAAACAGCAGGCAGAGAAGCTACTGACCACGTATGTGAAGGTGGTCGAGGAGATTGATCGTGGTTTCGAGCGGAGCCTCGAGGACTACGGACGCTGCTTCGTCGAGCGCGATAGCATCGAAGATGCTTTGGCTGAAGGGCTCGATGCGGATGACGACTTCCTCGTCCGTCTTTACGCGGCCGACGCCAAGCTGCGCACTCTACTGCGACCGACCAAGCACTCGATCTACGGGACGCAACCCGAGCGGCGCTTTTGGTGGTGGGGCATCCCCAAGCGCAACGCCGAGAATCTCGAGGCGGCCGCGCGCGCAGCAGGCTGGGTCGACTGAGCGACTCGAGGTCTGGCTCCTCAGTCGCCGCGCACGGGGAGCGCGAAGCGCTGCCCTGGCGTCAGTAGAATGACGCTCGTACCGAGCTTTTCGAAGCGCTGGACGACCTGCGCGGCCTCGGCGAGGCGGTGTGAGCGCGGATAGGCTTCGTCTTGCCAGCGTGGCACGTCGAGGAAGCCCTCGAGGACCGTCAGGCGCGGCCGCAGCTTCTCGATGAAGCTCTCCGCCAACTCGTGGTCGGGGTCGAGCACGAGGACGTCGACTCGACCCGCGGCAGCTTCAGGCAAGACCACGTGCTCGGGACGTGCTGCCAAGGCTGGCGCGACGGCCACGAAGCCCTTCGAGTCGGTGCTCTGATAACCGGTCGACAGCGTAACACGCCCGCTCTCGTCCTTGTCTGCGAGGGCGCGAATCGTGAGCCCCTTCCCGACCTTCTTCTCGGCGCCGGGTTGCACGAGATCGGGTAAGTCGAGCGCTCCTCGTCCTGGTAGGTGGAAGGACATGTGGGCGAAGAACGGGATCTTCACCGCGCGCGCGCGCAGCGTCGCGGGATCGTGTCGCTGCATCGGGTCGCGACTCGCGCCAAAGACGATCGCGTCGACGATGGGCAGGATCTTCTGCGTGTGCAAGGCCGACGGCGAGATCAGGACGCTGCCATCCGGGCAGCGAAAGAAGAAGCCGCGACCGGGTAGCGCGAGAAGCTCGTGCCGAGTTGCGACTCGCTTGCCGTCGAGTTCGCGCAGGACTTCGCGCATCACGAGCTCTTGGAAGTAGAAGGGCCCCGTTCTGACGTAGCCGCTGAGTTCCCGGGGCATCTCGCGCTGCATCAACTTGATCACTTCTTGAGCGTCGAGCACCGGATACGTCGCGAGCTGGTCGTCGAGCGCCCGCAAGAGATCGAAGCGTCGGCCTTCGAGTCCGTCCATGCCGGCTTTGCTGCTGATCGCTAGCAGGTCCTTTTTCAGGGAGTCCCAGAATGCGTTGTCGGGCAGCTTCGGGTGTGGCGACGCGGGATGATCCGGCATGTCCGGATTGAACTGCTGCTGCCAGTCTTGCTTGACCAGTACGAAGGTGCCGTAGATCGCCGGATCAATGGCAGGACTCGACCCGAAGGTCCAGCCGATGCGCGTCTGTGGGAGCGTGTCCGTCGGTGCGTCGAAGTCCTCGAGAATGACCTGCGTGTCGATCGCTGCGCCTTGCTCGGCGCGGAAGGCCCCACTGATCTCGCTCCAAGGGATGGCGATCTCGACCGTGAACTGACGCTTCTTGGTGTCGTAGAGCATGCGCGCGCGCGTGGCCTCGGGGCGCGAAGCGACGCCCTTCGAACGCTGCCACGCGACGGTGAGGGTCCCACCGCCTTCGGTCATGCCAATCCAGAATTCACGGTCGTCCGCGCGACCGGCATCCGGGCCATAGCTGCGCGTGTCGCGTTGGGGGTCGAAGTAGAGCGACAGCGCATCGGCTGGTGGCACGAGGACCCGGTCTGGGAGGTTGAGGCGGGTGTCGAAGGGCCGCCCCCAGTCGTCACGGATCACGAAGAAGAGGTAGAGCCTGTCCTCGTCCCAGAGGCCGGCGCCTCGCGCGCTGAAGTCGCTCTCACCGCGTAGCGCGCCATAGCCCGTGCCCGAGAGCTGTCGAATATCGCTGAGTTCGATCGCGGGCAAGTTCGTCGGCCACTCGTGCAGGCTGCCATCGATGGTGATCTGGGCAGAGCCCCGGTGCCGCAGCGGGTACACGGGCACCGGCATGAGCGGCCGCTCGGGGCGCCTTTCGGCGTCTTGCTTGGCATCGGCGTCGTCCTTGCTCGCATCGGTGTTCGCGCCGTCCTGCGCGATGGCGATCGGGGCCATTCCACCAGCCATTCCAATAAGGGCAAAGCGGAGGCCGGCGAAGCGCCAGCGCTGCCCGACGGAGGGACGAGCGCAATCAGAGGTTGTCATCGGCATGTCCTCGAGAAGATCGACTACACGGCTCGGCGGACTGAGGGTGTCGGCGAATGTGCCGTGCCTGCGCCCAACTATGCGCATAGCCTCCGCCCTGCCAGACGCAACGTAGGTCATCGCGCCAACAGGTGCCGGCGCCCCGCCGGGGCGAGGATGGCAAGCGGTCGTCCCAGCAGGTCGTCGAGCCGCACACTCCCCATGTGGCGGCTGTCACGGCTGTCGCGGCTGTTGTCGCCGAGGACGAAGATCGCATCACCGGGGACCGGGTGGGCTTCGTGAATCCCGAACGCGCCCTGCTCGAGGTAGTGAAGATCTTGCACGATCGTCAAGGCCGCGATCGAGACCGAGGTGCCCGTGACGGCGATACCGATGCCGTTCCAGGGCGCGCTGTGCTGGGGGGCTTCGCGAACATCGTCGAGCTCGGTCTCATGGCGGACGACGATCTCGCCATCGACGACCAGTACGAAGCCGCCATCGAGGCGCATGAAGAGGAGATCCCGATCGACTTGTAGGTCGGGTCCGCGAGCTTCTTCGGTCGCCTGGCCATCCTTCAACAGCGTCGCCGTCCCGTCTGCCGCGTACTTCACGGCCCAAGAGCTGTCCGCGAAGCGCAGATCGATCCACAGGGAAGCCTCGGGCATGGCCCGACAGCGCATGCGCAGCCCGAAGTCGACCGCCGCGGGCGAGCTTGCGCGGCGCACTCCGAAGGCGTTGAGGAAGCCGATCAAGATGTCGCCGTCTTGCCAGTCGACCTGCCAGTTCTCTCTCCACTTCGAATGGCGCCGCATGCCGACCAAGCGAAAGCGCTGCTCGGGGAAGAGCTTGTCGGCACGGCGATTCTGTCCATCGACGACGAGTCGACCGGCCTCGATGCGCGAGGCTCCGTCACGGCGCCAGAGCTTGGAGGCGAAGCCGTCGGGGTCGGCCTCATGCGACCAGTAATCGACCAAGAGATCTCCGTGCTCGACCGGCGACTTGACGACGCGTCGCAGCGAGTCCGGACTCGCTCCGGTCCACAGGTCGAAACCGCGGATGCGGACATACTCGCCAGGGAGGGCGACCGCGCGCTTGACCAAGATCTTCGACCCATCCCATTCGCGGAAGACGACGCTATCGAAGCGCTTGGGCTTGCTGCGGTTGTCGAAGGTCTTGTCGACCAGCACCAAGTCAGGACGATCCGCGTCGCCTTCGATGGTCGGTTCCATGCTCGGCGTCCGCACCGGATAGGCCTGCAGGACATGGGCCCGCATGAGCCACCAGGTCAGGCAGGCGACGCCGAAGACAAAGCTGTGTCCGAGCGCGTCATCCCAGCTGAAGCTGAACTTGCGAGCAGCCATCATCCAGCAGCCATCATGGAGCAGGAAGGAGCGTCAGGCAGATCCCGACATAGACGCTCGTGCCGGCGAGGTCGTTGAGCGCGATGACGATGGGGCCGGCGAGCGCCGGGTCGATGCCGATCGACTCACAGACGAGGGGGATGCAAAAACCCATCACCGCCGAGAACGTGACAGCGACGAGGAGGGCGATGCCGACGACGGCAGCGATGTTCGTGAAAGACCCCTCGATCAGGCCAATGCCGAGCCAAGTCGTGAACGCACAGATCGCCGCGACCCCGAGACCGACCAGGAACTCTCCGACGAAGGGGCGGAGCAAGCGGCCGTGCTCGATCTCCTGGGTCGCGAGGCCGCGAACGACGATCGTGTTGGCGATGGCGCCGACGTTGCCGGCCAGAGCGAGGACGATGAGGACATAGCGCATGGCCGTCCCTTCCTGAGAGGCGGTGTCGCCGCCAAGCGCCCGGAGGATCTGGGCGGCAGCGACGCCGATGACGACCGTCGCGAGAAGGGTTGGCAGGCGTAAGAGGATGCGCCGGGGCACGGCCATCTTGGTCGGATGGCGAGCGACCGTGCCGGCCAGCCGGTACATGTCCTCGCTCGCTTCGACCTCGGCGACGAAGTCGAGGTCGTCGGCCGTGACGATGCCGACGAGGCGTCGATAGCGATCGACGATCGGCACGGTGGTGAGGCCGTAGGTCGAAGCGAGCTTGGTGACCTCTTCCTGATCTTCGTCGACGCCGATCGCGAGAACTTGACCGTCGGGCAGGCTGCCGACTGCGCGTTCCTTGTCGTCTTCCTGAAGCAGGTCCTGGATCGAGACGGCACCGAGCAGGTGGCCGATCTCGTCCGTGACGTAGACCTGGTCGGTCTCGAGCTTCTCGGCCTTGCCCAAGCTATCGAGAACGGCTCGTACTGTCGTGCTCGCGACGGCTGCCGCGAACTGAGTCGTCATGATCGCGCCCGCGGTCTCCGGCTCGTAAGCCGCGAGCGTCCGGATCTGCCGCGCGTGGTCGGCATCGAGACCATCGAGGACGCCTTTCCGCGTTCCTTCGGGCAGGAGCTGGTAGATGTCGGCGCCGTCGTCGGGCGGAAGAGTCCGCACGATGCGCTCGAGTTGACCGACGGCGAGCTTATGCACGAGGTCGCGCTGCAGGTCCTCGTTCAGTTCGATCAGGATGAGGCCCGCGCTTTCGTCGTCGAGCTGGCGGAAGATCGGGAAAATATCCTCAGACTCATAGTCGGCGAAGATGCGTGCGACATCGGCGGGGCTTGGAGGGGCCCCCGGGTCGGCGAACTCCGCCGAAAGCGTCGGGGCGCGCTCCCCGCGGCCCCCGACCGGTCAGGCGCCTGATCCGCGTCGCTCGACCT
>CALLZN010000232.1 GCA_937858895.1 uncultured bacterium
TTTCAGTTCATTCTTACCTCCACCAGGCTTTCCTGGCGCACGCAACATTGGGGTGAAGCTGGCAATTCTCCAGCACCAAAATGGCGCCGCGCTGCGCTATCAACAGACCTTACAGAGAACCGGATCAAACAGGATCAATACGATGACTGAGCAAGGACCCTGGCCAGGACGCTTCGTCTGGCACGACCTCATGACCACCGACGCGGCGCGGTCCAAGGACTTCTACTGCAGTCTCTTCGACTGGCAGATTCAAGAAGTGCCAATGGGCCCCTTCACCTACAACATGCTCATGGTCGGCCCTGGACCGATCGGTGGCATCGTCGAGGAGAAGGCCATCCCGATCTCGCACTGGATGCCTTACGTCGCTGTCCCGAGCGTCGACGAGGCCGCCGAGCGTTGCAAAGAACTCGGCGGCTCGGTCTGCGTGCCCCCGCAGGACATCCCGATGACCGGGCGCTTCTCGGTCGTCGGTGACCCCCAAGGCGCTTACTTCTCGCTCTACACGGGCCTCGCCGAGTCACCGGGCGCCAACCCCGACGAAGCCATCCTCGGGCGCGTGTGCTGGAACGAGCTCATGACGAGCGATGATGCGGCGGCCCAGAGTTTTTACACCGCTATGTTCGGCTGGCAGGACACGCCGCGCGACATGGGCCCGATGGGCACCTACCACGTGCAGACCCTGGGCGCAGCGATGGCCGGCGGCATCATGAGGAGCCCGGTTCCCGGCATGCCTTCGTTCTGGGTGCCGTATTTCTATGTGCAGGACCTCGTCGCGAGCACGGCCCGCGCCAAGGACCTCGGCGCCACGAGCCATGTCGAAGACATGGCGATCGAAGGCATCGGGCGCATGTCCATGATTCAAGATCCGCTCGGCGCGACCCTCGCGCTCTTCGCCGGACTCTGAGCGATCGAAGCCCCGACATTGAGACTGCGTCTCGAGTCGGGGCTGCTCATGTCACCTTGCGCACGAACTCGGACTTGAGCTGCATCGCACCGAAGCCATCGACCTTACAGTCGATGTCGTGATCGCCGTCGATCAAGCGGATGTTGCGCACCTTGGTGCCGACCTTGATGGAGGAAGACGCCCCGCGGACCTTCAAGTCCTTGATGACGGTCACCGTGTCACCATCCTGCAGAACGTTGCCGTTTGCATCCTTGACGACCTTGGTAACGGCGACCTCGGTCGCGGCAACCTCGGCCCATTCGTGGCCGCATTCCGGACAGGTCAACATCTCGCGATCGACGTAGGTGTAGGAAGACTGGCACTTCGGGCAGTTGGGTAGCGCGCTCATATGGATCGCCAAGAATAGCGAAGCGTGGAACAGATCCGAGACGCAAAGGCTTGCGCCGCTGCCGCTCGACGCTTCCAGGCGGGCAGTCGAAGCGGCCTTCCGCTAAATTGAACTACCGTTGTCGGCGACTTCAGCAAGACCTGCCGACGTTTCCTCTTCGCTCATGGCTTCCTACCATGAGTTCCACAAGCTCCCAGAACGATCGCATCATGCGCAGACTCTCACTCTTCCTCGTGGCCTTCCTCGCTGCTCCGCTCGCGGCCCAAACCAGCCAAAACATCCTCTGGAGCAACGGTAGCAGCCCTACAGGTGGCGGCCGAAACGCCTTCCCCTGGGGCAGCGCTGGGATTCGATATCAGTACGTCCTCGACATGGGCAGCACCGTTACCTGCCTCGTTCAGGACATCATGGTCGCAGGCGACTCGGGCGCAGCAGACCTCATGATCGAACACACCGACATCGAGATCAGCATGGGCCACACCGCTGTGACCAACGCGACGACCTCGACCGCCTGGGATACCAACCTGCCCCTCGCGAACAAAACCTTGGTCTATCGCGGACCACTGACGATCTTCCACCAAAACGGCACGTGGCGCGGCATCGGCCTGCCCAATCCCTACCGCTTCATCCGGCGGGGCACGGAAGCGAATCTCTGCATCGAAATCATCACGCGTGCGATCCAAGGTCGGGCAACGCCGTCCAACTTCTACTTCCCCGAGTCGGCATCGACGAGCCCGGGTGAGATCCGCGCCTTCCGCTTCGACTGGGTCAACAACACGACCCAGCCCGCGCTGACGGGAAGCGCGGCATCGCGCATCGGCATCCTCTGCAATGACGGCAACTTCGTGGTCACGGGTTCAGGCTGCAGCGGCGTCCAGATGAGCGGCGGCAGCACGACGACTCCATGGCCGAAGTTGGGCCAGCCCTTCCAGATCGCGATCAGCGGCGCCCGTCCGGCCTCGCCTGCCGTGCTCTTCCTCGGCCTGCGCCATGCCCCGGCCATCGACCTGACGGCCCTCGGCGCCGCCGGCTGCACCTGGTACGTGAATCCCGTTCTGACTTTCGGCTCGGCCGCCAACGGCACCGGAGACGCGACGCTGGCACTGCCGATGCCTGCCGGCCTCCTCGGCGCTCGGGCCTGGTTCCAGTGGCTCAACGTCAATCCTTCGGCGAACACGCTCGGCTACACGTTCTCGCCCATGGGCACCCTGATCTTGGGGAGCTGAGTCGCGCGAGGCTGGCGACAAGCCGGAGGAACAGCCATGTGACGGCATCGGTGACGTAAGCTCGCCGATCGCCAGATCGCTTGCTCACGGGGGCCCCCGAAACACGACTTCGGACCTGTCGAATGCCGCGGCGGGGCGTTACCCAGGTTCGCCACTGGCGTAGACGGTCTCTCTCGCCTTCGTCCCTCCGACACGCTCCCATGCCGACAAACCAAACGCTTCCATTCTCCGGCGCTGACCGCGGCCAAGCGTCCTCGCGGAGCTACGCAGTGATCGCCGCAGCTGTGATCGCCGTTCTGGCAGGGTCCGCTCCTGGACAGCGGCTGTTCGATGCCCTGATCAAGAGGCACATGCCGACGGACTCAGACAGCACCCAGGCCGTTGCCTTCGGCGACGTCGACCTAGACGGTGACCTCGACATCGTGATCGGGAACGGGTCCGGGCAGCAGAACCGGCTCTACCTGAACGACGGCACTGGAACCTACTCGGATGCCACCAGGGGCCGAATGCCAGCGGATAGCGACATAACCACTTCGGTGGCGCTTGGCGATGTCGACAGCGACGGCGACCTCGACATCGTGATAGGGAACGGCGGCTTCCGTGGTCAGCGGAACAAGCTCTACCTGAACAACGGCGCGGGCGCCTTCTCCGATGCGACCGCGACTCGGATGCCCGTGGGCCAAGACATCAGCACTTCGGTGACGCTCGGCGACGTCGACGGCGACGCCGACCTCGACATCGTGATCGGGAACAGCGGGCAAAACAGGCTCTACCTGAACAACGGCTCGGGCACCTTCTTCGATTGGACTGCGAGCCGGATGCCAGCGGTCAACGACGCGACATCTTCGGTAGCGCTTGGCGACGTCGACGGTGACGGCGACCTCGATTTGGTGGTCGGGAACGGCGGACAGAACAGGCTCTACCGGAACAACGGCACAGGTACCTTCTCCGATGCCACGCCGAGCCGAATGCCGGTGGACAACGACTCGACCGTCTCGGTGGCGCTCGGCGACATCGACGGTGACAGCGACCTCGACATCGTGATCGGGAACGCCGGAGGCCGTGGTCAGCAGGACAGACTCTATGTGAATAACGGCACAGGCATCTTCTCGGATTCGACAGCGAATCGGATGCCGGTCGTCAACGACTCGACCTTGTCGGTGGCACTCGGCGACGTCGACCGCGACGGCGACCTCGACATCGTGGTCGGGCACTTCGATGGATCCTTCGGGCAGCAAAATCGGCTCTACCTGAACAACGGTGCGGGCAGCTTCACGGATGCAACCGCGAGCCACATGCCGGCGGTCGACGACTCGACATTCTCCGTGGCGCTCGGCGACGTCGACCGCGACGGCGACCTCGACATCGTGATCGGTGACTCGTACCAGCAGAACCGGCTTTACCTCAACAACAGCCGGGGCGCCTTCTCCGATGCGACAGCAAGCCGGATGCCGGTTGTGCAGGACTGGACCAACTCGATAGCGCTTGGCGACGTCGACCGCGATGGCGACCTCGACATGGTGGTCGCGAATTACCAACGAAAGAACCGTCTCTACCTGAATAGCGGTGCGGGAATCTTCTCCGATGCGACTGCGAGCCGGATGCCGGTGGACGTCGACTTCACCACGTCGGTTTCGCTCGGCGATGTTGACGGCGACGGCGACCTCGACATGGTCATCGGGAACAGCATCCTCAATGGACAGAACCGGCTCTATCGCAACGACGGCAAGGGAACCTTCTCGGACGTGACCGTTAGCCGGATGCCCGTGGACAGCGACTACACCACCTCAGTAGTCCTTGGCGACGTAGACCGCGACGGCGACCTCGATGTGGTGATCGGAAACTACCAACAGAACAGGCTCTACCTCAACAACGGCTCCGGCATCTTCTCCGACATGACCGCTAGCCGAATGCCCATAGACGGCGATCGCACCGCCTCAGTGGCGCTCGGCGACGTTGACGGCGACGCTGACCTCGACATCGTGATCGGGAATATCGGACAGAACAGGCTCTACCGAAACAACGGCTCGGGCACCTTCTCCGACGTGACCGCTAGCCGGATGCCCGTAGACAACGACTCGACTCTCTCGGTGGCGCTCGGCGACGTTGACGGCGACGCTGACCTCGACATCGTGATCGGGAACAGCGGGCAAAACAGGCTCTACGTGAACAACGGCACAGGCACCTTTTCAGATGCCACCGCCAGCACGATGCCCGTAGTCAATTCCCAGACCAACTCGTTGGCGCTCGGCGACGTCGACCGTGACGGCGACCTCGACATTGTGAGCGGGAACGGCTTCACCAGCGGGCAGCAGAACCGGCTCTACCTCAACAACGGCTCGGGCACCTTCTCGGATGCAACCGCGAACCGCATGCCCATGGTCTACGACTCGACCTCCTCGGTGGTACTCGGCGACGTCGAAGGTGACGGCGACCTTGACATGGTCATCGGGAACATGCGGCAGAACGGCCTCTACACCAACCTCCAGCGCCAGCTCGATGCGCCCTACCTCTTCCGCCTCGGCCGCAACTATCAGCTCGACGTCTACTCTCGCTACGGCCCCGCGACGATGTCTGAGACTGCCGTCCCATTCCTCTCGACCGCCACCGCTCGCATCCCCTTGCCGCCATTCGGCGTCCTTGGCCTCGACATCACCCAGATGATCGTGTTGCCGTCTTTCGCGGTCCAGCAGCCCGCGGGCATCGGTTCGCTCACCATCCCCGTGCCGAACCTCCCCGCCCTCGCTGGCATCGCGATCCACACGCAGGTTCTGCTGATCCAGAACCCGGTGCAGGACCGCTTGACCAACGTCAACACGGACATCGTCTTGCGCTAGCGCCGGGTTGCGCCGACTCGACCCCACTGTTGCATTAGATCCGCCCGAAGTCGTGCAGCGTGGGCCTCGTGGCCCACGTTGCGCGACGCCGCCAGACGGGGGGAGGTAATGCAACAGTGGGGTCGACCCTGTCGTGGCGACTTCACGACGTCTTGCAATACGCGGCTCGAGAGTCGTTCCCGAGCTCAGCGCACGCTGGCAAGCCGGCCGTCGGGCGCAGCGAAGCGCAGCTGCGTGCCTGCGGACGCGAGCGCGCGCGGCAGCATGGCCACGGCATGGAGACCCCCGCCACTCGGCAGCGCGAAGGCGCTCGTCAAGCGCCCGGCCTCATCGCCGTCTTCGTCGAAGAGCGCCGACGTCTGCTCCACTTCGGCAGCCGTCGCATCGACGTGCAAGCGGCAGAGCAGCCGATTGACGTGCCCGTAGGTGCGGATGCGCGCGACGATCTCCTGGCCAGGGTAGCAGCCCTTCTTGGCGTCGCATGCATCGTCGAGGCCAACTTCGAGCGGGATGGTCTTCGGATCGGCGTCGAGGCCGAGGTAGGGAAGCCCCGCGTCGATGCGGAGCGCGTGATACTCATCGAGGCCACCGACAGCGGTCGTGATGGCAGCGAGCGCTTCCGCGAAGTCTGCCTTAGGAAGCCAAGACCGCTGCGCCCACGACCGCGTGGCTTCGGCCGACCAGGCCATCGAGCAGAGGTCGAAGCCAGGGCCTGCGCGCCGCACGGCGCTCGTGGGCGCCGCCACTTCGGGACCGACGCGGGCGAGCCCTTCGTGGTCGAGCACGCGCACGCGCACGTCCTCGGCAAACACGTAGCGGTCGATGAGGGCTGCAAGCGCTGGCGCCCGGTCGCGCTGGACCTCGAGCAGAAAGCTACCCTCGTCGAGGCGGAAGACCTCGAAGAGTGCGAGCAACTTGCCCTTGCCGTCGAGGATGGTCGCTCGAGCGCTCATCGCGACTGGGAGGCCGACGACGTCCTGGCTCGTGACGCGCTGCAGCAGGTCGGCGGCGTCGTGTCCTTCGACCTCGACCAGAGCCAGGTGGTCGAGGCGGAGCGCGGCGACCGAGCCTTGGCAGCGCTCGTAGATGGCCGCGGTAGGATGAAATACGGGCGTCAAGAGAGGTTCCGCGGGCGCGGCCCAGCGGGCCGCTCGATGGGACGGAAATGGAGAAGGGACTGCATATCGCACCAGAATTGTCCGATTTCTTGGACGAGGCTTTGGAAAGAGTACCGAAACAGTGCTAGTTTCGGCGCGTCCGTTTTTCATCAACATGCTGCGCTTCTCCAAAAAGGCCGACTACGCGATCCTCCTGCTGTCCTACCTCGCGCAGGCGGCGGCGGATGCGGGCTTCGGCAAGCGCGCGCGCGCCGACCTGCACAGCGCCGACCAAGCGGACAGCCTCGACGCAGGGACCGAGAACCCGGGCCAAGCACTTTCCAGCGCCCAAGACCTCGCGAACGCCACGGGCCTCAGCCCTTCACTGACCGCCAACATCCTCAAGGACTTCGCGCGGCGCGGCATCCTGACTTCGGTGCGCGGCGCCAGCGGCGGCTACCGCCTCGACCGCGACCCCAAAGACCTGTCCTTGCGCGAGATCCTCGAGGTCGTCGATGGCCCGCTCCACCTCGTCGATTGCTCTGACCACGGCGAGTCTGAGCATGGCGAGCCGACAGGCAAGCGAGCGCGCAACGACGCAACGCCAAAGGGCATGGTCGGCGCCGACAACAGTGGGCACGCCGACAGCGGAGCGAGCGGTTGCTGTCACGTCGACATCTGCCCATCGCGGCGCCCCCTGCTCGCGCTCCAAGAACGCATCTTCGACATGCTCGAGACGCTTCCGCTCCAGGACCTCATCTCGCAGCAGCGAGCTCGAGCCGCGGGTCCATCAGCGTGCGCCACGAGCACCGTCCTCCCCCACAACGTTTGACGCGGACCCAATCGAACTCACCACTCGAATGACCGAGACCTGCCGAACACAAAAGACCATGAACAGCGAAGTGCAAGTACCGATCTACATGGACAACAGCGCAACGACCGCGTGCGATCCGCGCGTCGTCGATTGCATGCTGCCCTGGTTCACCATGCGGCCCGGCAACGCCGCGAGCCGCTCGCACGTCTTCGGCTGGCAGGCAGAAGAAGCCGTCAACGTCGCGCGCAAACAAGTCGCCGACCTCATCGGTGCCTCGCCCAAAGAGGTCCTCTTCGTCTCCGGGGCGACCGAGAGCGACAACCTCGCGATCAAGGGCGTCGCCGAGATGTATGCCAAGAAGGGCAAGCACATCGTCTCTTGCCCGACCGAGCACAAGGCCGTCATCGACACTTGCAAGCGCCTCGAGACCGAGGGCTACGAAGTGACCTGGCTCGCCGTCGACCACGAAGGTCGCATCTCGCTCGACGAGCTGCGCGCGAGCCTGCGCGACGACACCATCCTCGTCACGCTCATGGCCGCCAACAACGAGATCGGGACCCTGCACGACATCGCGGCCATCGGCGCGCTCTGCCATGAAAAGGGTGTGCTCTTTCACTGTGATGCGACCCAGGCCATCGGCAAGGTTCCCATCGACGTCGAAGCGATGCAGATCGACCTCTTGTCGATGACCGCACACAAGATCTACGGCCCCAAGGGCGTCGGCGCACTCTACGTGCGACGCCGCAACCCACGCGTCCGCCTCACGGCCCTCATCGACGGCGGCGGGCACGAGCGCGGCATGCGCTCGGGCACGCTGAACGTGACCGGCATCGTCGGCCTCGGTAAGGCGTGCGCGATCGCCGCGGAAGAGTGGCAGAAGGAGCGCGAGCACGCGATGGCGCTCCGGGATCGCCTGCGCGCCAAGCTCTGGGGCGAGCTCGACGAGGTGCACCTGAACGGCGCCGAGGATCCCTGGCGCCTCCCGGGCAACCTCAACGTGTCGTTCTCGTTCGTCGAGGGCGAGGCGATGATGATCGCGATCAAGGACGTCGC
>CALLZN010000233.1 GCA_937858895.1 uncultured bacterium
CAAGAAGATCCTCGGGCGAAAGCGGCGTGCGGGTGCCCGGCGCGGTGCGGGCATAAAGCTCTACCACGCCATGGCTGAGCGCCCAGATATGGGCCGAGAACATCGCGGCGGGCGGGGGCCGCCCCGCCGGGGGACGGCGGGCCACCCCCCCCCGTTGGTGACGGAAGCCCCCTTCCGCAACGAGCCGAAGGCCCCCGCCGTGGTGGTCCCAACCACCCCGCCGTTCGGCAAGAAGTCGAGCATCACCGTCGTCAACGAAGAGGGCGACACCGGCAAGGGGTCCCTGTCCTATAACCGGCCTGACTTCTGGACGACAACCTCGAACAAGCAACTCAACTTCGTCCAACACGTCAAGGCGTTACTGAAGATCCACGGGCGCGCCGCTGTCGTCGTGCCCGACAACGTGCTCTTCGAAGGCGGCGCTGGCGAAGTCGTGCGAAGGAAATTGCTACACGAGTGCGACGTGCACACGCTGCTTCGCTTGCCTACCGGAATCTTCTATGCCCAGGGCGTGAAGGCGAATGTGCTCTTCTTCGACCGCAAGCCGGGCAGCGAGAAGCCGTGGACCAAGACCGTGTGGGTCTACGACTTGCGCACCAACATGCACTTCAC
The DNA here is from genome assembly GCA_937858895.1 of uncultured bacterium. Lineage (GTDB taxonomy): Bacteria > Planctomycetota > UBA1135 > UBA1135 > JACKHW01. The sequence goes on from CALLZN010000233.1 coordinate 613, forward strand.
GTTGAAGACGAAGAAGCGCATGACCCGAGCCGACCTCGACGACTTCGTCGCGTGCTACCAGGCAGAGAACCGCCACAAGCGCAAGGCGACTTGGTCAGAAAAGACGCCGACTGGGCGCTGGCGGCCCTACACGCTCAACGAGATCCTGACTCGCGACAAGGTCAGCCTCGACCTGTTCTGGCTGCGTGACGAAAGCCTCGAGGACTCGGCGAACTTGCCCGACCCGCAAATCCTTGCCGAGGAGATTGCAGACGACCTGCGGACGGCACTGGAACAGATCGAGAGCGTGCTCGGGGACCTCCCTGGCAGCCAACGCACTCAGTCGGGCGCGTAGGTGCAAGTAGCTGCGCTTCCCTCAGCAACCGCCCGGCACGTCCGCTTGCAGCGGTGGCGAGTTCCAGCGCCAGAAGAAGTCGATCACGTTGCCGTTCGGAGGGAAGAACTTCGCGTTGTTGATGTGCTCGATCGCATTCGGCGTCATGCGTGCTGCCCAGACGTGGCCATTGAGGCACTCGTTCTCTGGGCTGCCGATGAAGACGCCGATCAACTTGCGCACGCCGTTGTGCCACACGTAGAGCGGGCCGCCGCTCATGCCGCCAACGCCGTCGTTCGAGCAGCGCAGGAGGCCCTTCTCGCCGCTGTTCTGCCAGGCCCAAGGTTGTGAATCCGCCAGGTAGCCCCGGTCGTACCAGCAGCTTCCCCACGGCTTGTCGCCTGGGTAGCCGACCGCGGTGGTCTGCATGTTTTGCACTGTCGCCCAACTCAGGTAGGACGCCTGCATGACGTGGCCGCCGAGGATGGGGTTGGCGAGCTCGAGGATGCAGTAGTCGAGCGCCTTGTTGCTCGCGCTCGCGGAGTGAACGTAGTCGCGAGGCACGAAGACGCGCTTGACGTAGTGAGTCCCGAAGGGACGTTGCGTGCAACCATTACCACTGAGGCCGAGGCGGAAGCCGATCGTTCCGCCTTTGAAGCCATTGTTGTCGTAGACGACGTGGGCCGCGGTCAGGACGTACTTCGCGGAGATCAGAGTCCCCGTGCCCGAAGGGCCACCATTGCGAATGACGCTGCCGACCATGTTCCACGGCGACGAAGCCGCCGTCCCAGTCAGCGGTCCGCGGATGCGGTTGTCACAGCCAATGATCATCTCCGAGGCCGTGCATTTGTTGGGCGGACACGCGCTCGGGCCGACGCGCGCTTCGTCGCCGAAGAGCTGCACGCCGTTCGAAGCCGACACTTCGTTCCCAAACAGATTGATCGGCAAGGCTTGGCAGTAGGCCGCCGTCCCGAGGTCGGGCACGACGATCGAACCGTGGGCGCGGCCGTCTCCATTCGTGAACGCCGGCACATGGACGATCGGCGTCGTGAGCAAGGTGCAGGGATTCAGCGGCAGGGGGTTTCGGGTCTCATCGACGCCGAAGACGAAGGCCAACGGTGCATTGGCATACGCACCTTCGACGTGAAGGTCGAAGCGATGCTTGCCATGCATCGAGGTCTTGGTCGCGCTCAGCGTCGCGCCGCAAGAAGGACCATAGATCGGAAGGCCCTTGCTCTCGCCCTGGCCCTGACCCTGGATTCGAGTTCCGGTCGCAACCAACGCGACGACCAGCATGTAAGTGTGGAAACGGTAGTGCATTCTCTTGTCTCTCCTTCGCGCGGAATCACGCTGGCACACTCAGCGACGAGCCGAGGCAGGTCCGCACAAGGAAAACGAGAGGCACGCCCCCTGAGTCACACCGAGCGTGATGCGTCTTCGAGCGGGATGCGCAAGAAGAACGTCGTGCCCACGCCGACCTGGCTCTCGACCGAGAGCGTGCCGCCGTGCGCCGTGACGACACCGTGGCTCACCGAGAGCCCGAGGCCCGAACCGCGCGCGAAGCCATCGGCCGCATCGAGCTTGGTCGTGAAGAACGGATCGAAGATGCGCCCAAGCAGCTCGGGCTCGATGCCGACCCCGTGGTCGCGGACCCTCAGCTCCAAGTGAGCCTCGGTCGCGCCGAGCTGGACCTCGATGTCTCCTCCCTTCGGCATGGCCTGCATCGCGTTGCGCACGAGATTCAAAATGACCTGGTGCAAGCCATCGCCGTCCACCGACGCGATGAGCGTTGGCGGCGCTTCGACGACGAAGCGAATCGCACGCGCCAGCGCATCGGCGCGCAGCAGCCGCAGGCTGTCCTCGAGGATGGCGACGACGTCGACGCGCTGGCGCACGGCGCGTGACGCCCGCGAGTAACGCCGCAGCTGGTCGGTGATCAAGGCGCCGCGATCCGCCGCGCGCCGGATCACGGCCAGGCTCTCGCGGCGCAGGTCTTCGTCGGCTTCGCCGTCGAGCGCCTCGGCGGCCGTGCCGCGGATACCACCGATCAAATTGTTGAACTCGTGGGCGACACCACCAGCCAGCGTCTCGAGCGACGCGAGCTTCTCGGCCTCTTTGCGTCGCCAGGCTTCGAGTTGGTCGATCATGACCGCGAAGTCCCGCGTCAACTGACAGACTTCGTCGCCGCCCTCGCGGACGGCTCGCGCGCTTCCCGAGAACAAGGCCCGCTCGGCGTCACTCGATGACGTACCGTCGGCGATGCTGCGCGTCACCTTCTGCAAGCTCCGCAGCGGCTGCACGATCGAGCGGTAGAGGGCGACGCCGAGGATGAGCAAGAGCAAGGCGAAGGTCGCGGCCAAGATCCACAGCGAAGAGCGGCGCAGCGCGCTCGCGAAGGCCTCGCTCTCAGTGGCTTGCTTGCGGGCGAGCTCAGCGATGCGGGCGTCGATGCGGTGCAGCGCGCGCGCTTCCATCTCGAGGGCTAGGACCTCGACGTTTCGAGCGAGGCGACCGCGGCGCTCGGTGTCCTGGCCGAGGATGGCCGCGCGGTAGCGCTCGAGGTCACCGTTGTAGATGGCCGCCGGGACGTCGAGGACGTCACGGCGCCGTGCGTCGGTCGAATGGTCGATCACTCGCACGAGGATGTCGCGACTGTCCGCGATGTCGCGGGCCGCCGTCGCGCGCATCGCGGCGCTGCTCTCCTCGATCCACCGCGCGCCGCTCTCGAGAAAGCGCTCGCGACTCGCCGGCGCGAACCAGAACACGAGCAAAGCGAAGAGAACAGCGCCGACGACGACGAGGGCCAAGGTCAGCTTGGTGGTCAAGGACCAAAGAGGCCGCATGTCAGCGCCCCTCGCCAACACGCTTGTTCAGCCCCTGCACTTGCAGGCCTTCGAAGCGATCGGCGACCGCGAGCATCGGCAGCGGGACCTCGTAGCCGTAGCGCTTGGCCGCCTCGAGGTTGATCACGATCTGGTAGCCCTGCATGGTCTCGACCGGCATGTCCTCGGGCGCGCGCCGCCCTTCGAGGATGTCGAAGGCCATCGCGGCCGCCTTTTGGCCGAGCAGCTCGTAGTCGACGACGATGCCGACGATGGCTGCGTCCTTCGTCGCGCGCAGCGACGAACTGAGCACCGGCACGCGCCGCCCTTCGAGGTGCTCGGCGATCACCGCGCTCTCCTGATAGATATCGAAGTCGATCGGAATCCAAAGCGCATCGACGGAGGCAGCGAGGACCTCGTCGACCGCTTGCCGGATGCCGAAGCGCGGATCGAGCACGACCTCGACGACTTCGAGTTCTTGCTCCGACGCACCGGCACTCTTGGCGACGCTATCGCGCAGACCGCGCAGCTCCACCGCGCTCACGAAGCCGCTCGCGGACGAGCGCAAGATGCCGAGCCGGCGCATGCCCGGCACAGCCAGACGGAAGACGTGCAGCACGGTCTCCGGCGGCAGCCAGTTGCTCGTGCCCGTCATGCGCACGAGCGTCGACGAGCGGCGGACGCGCTCGCCGAAGGACGGCGCGAAGCCCGCCTCGACTGGGTTCGTGACCGCCGCGAAGACGATGGGCAAGGACCCGACCCACCCCTCGGCCAGAAAGGTCGCCCGCGTCCCCATCGTGAAGAGCAGGTCGAGGCCTTGGTCTCTGCAGGTGTCGAGCCAAGCACGCGCCTTCCGCTCGTCGCCGTCGGCGTGGTGGACGACGAACTCACAAGCCATGCCGCGCAGTTCGAAGGCCTTGCGAATGCCGCGCTCGGCCGCGAGGTCGTTCGGCGAACGATGCCAGTAGAGGACGCCGACGCGAAACGTCCGGCCCTGTGCGCTCAGCGCAGCCGCCAAGAAGATCGTGGCCAGCAGCGAAGCACAGCGGCCCAGGCCCAGGCCCAGGCCTAGACCTAGGCGGCGGCGAGACGGAAAGCGTTGCATGCCTCGATTGTCGATCGCCCAGGCGCCGAGGGCGAGCCTCGAAATGGCGCGAGCGTCGTGGTTCTCGACAACGCCTGTGCAGCAGAGCGACAGCCACCTTGCGGTCCGCAGGGTCCAATAGGGCCAGATCTTGTGCCTCGCCGCGAAGCGCGCGCTTGGCACGGTCCGTGCATTCGGCGCAGCGTCCGCTGTCCCCCGCACGACGCCATCTCCCGAGAAGTACGAGGTCCTGGCATGTCCCGCCCGCTGCTCTTCGCAATCCTGCCGTTGCTCGCCGCCGTTCTGGTCTTCGGACCCGGCCTCCTGTCCTTCGACGGCGAGGCCGCTTCGACCCGGAGTGACGACGCGAATCCCCGCACGACGACGACGACTACGACGACGACGCCCGCACGCACCGAGAGCGGCGGCGCGAAGCCGATCGGCGCTGAGCGCTTCACGAGCAACGCGCCCTCGACGGCCAAGCTCGGCGCTTCGCTCGCGCTCGTCCTCGTGCTCGCGGCGCTCGGCATCGTCGTCTGCAAGCGCCTCCAGAACTCGTCGTTGCGCCTCGGACCTTCGGCGAACATCACGATCAAGGAGACGCGCCGGCTCGGCAAGGGGCGCGCGCTGCACTACATGCGCGTCGCCGACCGCCTCCTCCTCGTGGCCGAGTCCGAGTGCGGCGTGCAGCTCGTTCAGGACCTGACGCCGAGTGACGCATCGAAACTCTCCGACCTCGATGCGGAAGGCGACGGCGCGGCGCTCTTCGACGATGACGACGACGGCGTCACCCCGGCGGACCTCCTGCCGCGTCCAACGCAGCGCGCAACGCAGCGCCCAGCGCAGCGGACTAGCGCCGAGCCGCGTGAGCGCAAGGCCAGCCTCAGCGACTTCCGCTCCCTCCTGAGCAAGCTCGGCTGATCGTGCGCACATTCCATCTGTTGCGAACGATCCTCTTCGCCATCGTCTTGTGCGGCGCACAGGCCGTCGGCGTTTCGACGCTCTGTGCCCAAGGCGTTGCGAAGAAGTCGGTGCCAGCCATCCCCGAGATGCCGGGGATCCCGGATCGCAGCCTCGGCTCACCATCGATCGGTCCACCGCCGCCGAGCAACGGCCCCGGCATTCAAGTCAATCTCTCGGCGGGCGACAACAAAACCTCGCTCACGACCGGCATCGAGATCGCGCTCTTCATGACCTTGCTCACGCTCGCGCCAGCGATCGTGATGAGCCTCACTTCGTTCACGCGCATCGTGATCGTGCTCTCGTTCATGAAGCGCGCGATGAGCATCCAAGAAATGCCACCGAGCCTCGTCGTGACGGGCTTCGCGTTTTTCTTGTCACTCTTCATCATGAAGCCGACGCTCGACAAGCTCTACGTCGACGCTTGGGTGCCGTACAAAGAAAACAAGGTCTCCTTCGAGCAAGCCGGCGAGATCGCCAGCGGCGTGATGAGCAACTTCTTGTCGAAGCAGACGAGGCCGAGCGACTTGCAGTTGATGTACGACGTCGCCAAGGCGCCCTATCCGGAGCGACTCGAGGACGCGTCGTTTCACCTCCTCGTCCCGGCCTTCGTGCTGTCCGAGATCAAGACGGCCTTTCAGATGGGCTTCGTGCTCTTCTTGCCCTTCCTCGTCATCGACCTCGTGATCTCGAGCATTTTGATATCGATGGGCATGTTCACCTTGCCGCCCATTGTGATCTCGACGCCCTTCAAGGTCCTGCTCTTCATCCTCGTCGACGGCTGGAACCTCGTGATCCGCTCGGCGGTCCAGAGCTACACCGCGTGATGCACCATGGAT
>CALLZN010000234.1 GCA_937858895.1 uncultured bacterium
AGTTCATTCTTACCTCCACCAGGCTTTCCTGGCGCACGCAACATTGGGGTCAACCCGCCGCCTCGACGCCAAGCGCCGCAGCGTGGGCAGCTCGATAGGAAGCAAGCGCCTTGTCGAAGGGAAAAACCTCAGTCGCTCGCGGTCGTCCGAGGCTCGAAGCTTCTCGGTAGGCAACCTCGTCGAGAAGGAGCTCGGCCATCGCAGCAGCGAGCGATCGCACCAAGAACTCAACTCCAGCCAGAGGGTCGCCCTGCGCTTCGACCTCGACGAGCCGCCCGGGCAGCGGATGCCCCAGGACCTCGGGGACGCCACCAACGCGTGGCCCGACGACCGGCACGTTGCAAGCCAAGGCCTCGAGGATGCCGAGCCCAAAGCTCTCGGGGATCGAGGCGAAGGCGAAGATCTCGGCGTTCTGCAAGTAGGTCGCCGGGCGACACTCGGAGCCAACGAAGCGCAGCCGCTCGACGATGCCTCGCTGCTCGGCAAGCGCACGCGCCGGTGCGAGCTCGGGCCCATCGCCGACGAGCGTGGCTTCGAAGGGCAGGATCTTGGCGAGCTCGGCCAAGGCTTCGACGAGCAAGTTCGCCCGCTTGACCGGACGGAAGGTGCTCAGGTGAACGATGCGTCGCGGCTCACCGAAGGGACGATCGACCCAGCGCGGCTCGCTGCCTGGACAGAAAACTCGCGTATCGACAAAGTTCGGCACGACCGTGATCTCGCCATCGAAGCCGATGACGTCCTTGGTCTCGCGCGCCAAGTCCGCGCTGACCGCGGTCACCGCGTGACTACGCTCGAGGGCCCAGCGCACGGCGCGGCGATAAGCGGGATCACGCCCGACGACCGAGATGTCCGTGCCATGCAAGGTCGTCACGAGCCGCAGCTTCCCGCCGCCGAGCATGGCATCAGCGAGCAGGACCGCCGTCGCGTGCGGGATCGCGTAGTGGGCGTGGAAGAGCCGGATACCGTCCCGCTCATGGAGCTCGCAGATCTTGGCAGCGAGCGCCTGGTCGTAGGGCGGGTAGCGCAGCAGGGGATAGTCCAGCACTTCGACACGCTCGAAGCGCACCGAGGCATCGAGGAAGACCGGCTCGTCGTAGCTGACGACACAAACCTCGGTCCCCGTTCGTGCCAAGCCGCGCGCGAGGTCGCACGCGACGCGACCGCTTCCGCCGATCGTCGGGTAGCAGAGTAGGGCGACCGGCTCCATCACGATGCGCGCGATCATAGCCGCTCGCGCGCCGCGACCCGTTCCGGCTTCTCCTTCAGTTTCAGTTTCGGAGCGGCACGTAGAAGCGCGACCCGACGAAGCGCCCACTGATGTCGATGGTCTGCAAGAAGAGACCCACATCGATGTTCGACGGCAGACTCAGTGGCAACTGCAAGGCGCGCTGCAGCGAGTTTTGGTTCGACACCAGCGCCGGCATCGCGAACCAAAAACCACGACTCGGATCGAGCCAGAAGTCACCGACGAAGGTCGGGATCGTCACCGGAGTCGCGAAGCGATGGCTCGACATGATCGGCACGATGACGTTGTTCGAACGGTCGTGCATGACGAGGAAGGACCGCGCGTTGGCTTGGCCATGGGTCGTGTCCGAGTAAAAGAGAAACGGCGTCTCGACACGTCGGAGGACGACATCATCGATGTGCAGCGAGGTCGCACCGCTCACGGTCAACCACAGCGGGTAGGCGCCCGCGCTGAGCCAGACGGGCGATCCGCTCTCGACCAAGTGCCCCGACGGACACCAGGATCCCGTCTGCAGCTGTGCCCAAACGCGCGTGTTGCTACCAAAGGCGAGCGAGGCGTGCTCGCTGTAATGCGAGCGTCGCGAGCTGAAGCTCACCTGGTAGTAGTCATCGGCCGGGATCTGAATCGACTGCGTCATGCTGACAGGACCGGTGAAACGCAGCGCGTGATCGCTGCCCGAACCGACGAGGACCTTGTCGACGACGCTAACATTCGACTGGCCCGAGATCACGATCCAAGGCATGAGCGTCGGCGCTTCGAAGTCACCGTTGACGACGAGATTCTGTGCGGACAACGAAGACGTGATGGCGAGGGCGGCGGCGAGGCCGCAAACAAGAGGCTTTGCGATCATGAGACGAAGGACGTGCCTGTTCGATGGTTGTTGGAAATGCTTCACAACCAAGAAGAACGTCGTCGCGCACCCGACCCGAAGGATGCATCGCTAAAAAATCTCAGCTATCTCGGCGCTCGCGCAAGCGCTTGGCGCGCTCGGCGACCTTGGGCAGAAAGCTCTGCACGCGCATGCGTAGACGCTCGCCTCCATCCGACCCGAAACCGACGAGCTCGCTGAGCTGCTGCCACGTCAGCTCGTCGTCACCCAAGAAGCGTAAGCGAACGGCCTGCGCCTCCGGGCTCGAGTCATCGGCGAGCGCGCGCTTCAGCAGAAGCAAGTCTTCGGCCATGTCAAGGCGCGTCGCCAGACCCGGTCCAGGTCGCGTCGCTTCCCTCAGCTCTCCCAACGCCTCGCGGCCCTCTGTCCCGTCGAGCACCCGGTCGATAGCGCGGCGATCCGCGTTCCAATAGCGGACACGGTCGACGACGCGGTTCTTCGAGCAGCGACAGACCCACGCGATGAGGGAAGCTGGCGTGATCGCGGCTTCGCGCGCTCGCTCGAGTGTCGCCTCGATGACATGGTCGGCGATCTCGTCGACCTCTTCGCTGAGAACCCGCGCGAGCCGGGGCGGCGACTTGGGCAAGTCCTGTCGCACACAGGCGAGCACCGACTGGCGACACTGCTCGCAAACCTCGAGCGCTGTTCCTACGCCGGGATCGAGGAGGCAGTGTTGCACGGAAGAGCCAGCGCTTCAGGAGGGCAAGCAATCAGCGCAGGTAGAGCGGCAGCGCGCGGCTCGCGACCCAGCCCTTGGGATCGAACAAAACGGCAGCGTGGAAGAGCTTCTGGCCGCGCAGCGCGATAGCCGGCGGAATCGCGGTCCAGACCGCGCTGCGCTCACCGCTCGGCGGCAAGACGCGCCGCGAATCGAAGAGCAGGCCCAAGTTGGGCAACTGAAACATGAGGTCGGTGTAGCCGTCGAAGGTCAACGGAATCGAGAGCCCAGCCACGAGTGTCGGTCCCGTGCCCGTCATCGAGCCGAGGACGAGGTAGAGGAGCCCATTGCCGCTCGCGCCGCGGTCGACAGTCAGCACCTGCTGACCACCGCTCGCCACATCGACCACGTGCGTGTCACTCGAGAACCAATATTCCTTGGCCGTCAAGATGCGCAGCGACCCAGCATCGAGGGCACCGTCATCGTCGAGCGGAGCCGTGATGATGAAGTCCTCACGCTTGTCCCCGTCGAGGTCGCCTGCGCTCGCGACCGCGTAGCCGAAGGCGTCGTAGTTCCCGTCACCGACGAAGGTCGGCTGGGTCACCTCAAAGACCAGCGTCTTGCCTGACACGATGGCCGCCGAACCGAAGAGCGTCGCGCCCAAGGCAGCGCTGCCGACGAGGTAGTCGTCGTAGCCGTCGCCGTCCTGGTCGCCAACGACGGCGATCGAATGTCCCCAGCGATCCCCTGGCCGCATGCCGACCAGCGAAGCAACGACGCCCGCACTCGTGAGGTCGTAGTACTCGAGTCCACCGCTGTCGTTCGCGAGCTTGGGCCGGCCCGCGAGGATCGCAGGCCGACCAGTCGCTAAATACAACGACACGACGTGCAGCGCACCATCGCCGAGACTCGAACCAGGCGTTCCGCCTAGCTGCCTCAGGTAGCGGCCGTTCTTCCCGCTGAACACGTGGATGCGCCCTGCGCGCAGCTGCGTGTTGTGCGTCTCGCCGGGCGCTCCGACGACGAGGTCGGCGCTGCCGTCTCCGTCGAGGTCGCCAGCGGCGAGGTTCGTCCCGAAGAGGTCGGTGTTGCTCTGAGCAAGCGGGTTCTTGAGCGTGTAGAGAACCTTGCGAGTCTTGCTCGAGATCACGAGGGCGAAGCCACTGCCCGTCCCGTTCTGGTTGGCGCCCGCCATGACCTCATCGACACCGTCGGCGTCGAGGTCGGGAACACGGCAGAGCGCCTCGCCGAGGTGTGCCTTGGCGACGCCGCCGTAGACCCTGCCGAGCGACAGTGGGTAGCCGTTGATCCCACCCGCGCTGCTGAAGAACTCGACGTAGCCCTCCTGATCGAGCGGCACAGCGGCCCGGCGGTCTTCGCCGCCCCAAGCCCCGACCGCGAAGTCGGTGACCCCATCGCCATCGATGTCGTCGACCATGACGACGGCGTGGCCGAAGCGGTCCCCGGTCTCGCCGCGCAGCGCCCACAGCGCTTGACCATCTTCGCCGCGGTAGGCACGCACGAGCCCATTCGAAGCATTGACGAAGGCTGCATCCAGCGGAGCGCCAACGAGGATGTCCGCGACACCACCCTTGTCGAGGTCATGACCACCGGCAAGCGACGACCCGAGCCTCGCTCCCGCACGGTCCCCGTGCAGGGTGTACACGTGGCGCAGACGCTGTTCTCGCTGTGCCTGGGCTGCAAGCGCAGTGACCAGGCAAAGGCTCGTGAGGACGAAAGTCCAAATGGGGAAGTGGGCGCGCAGCATGGTTCTCCCTTGCAAGTGGGGATGGTGGTCGACTCAAAGCGTGGGCCGCTTTGGCCCAACGAAGCGACGCCTGTCAGCGCAGCTTCGTGAGCCAGGTCGCAACCGAACGCTCGCCGCCCGCATGAACAGCGACGACGACGAGGTCAGCGATCGGGTCATTGTCGACGCGGCAGGGCCTGAGTGTAGCGATGCGCCAACCATCCGAGCCAGCCCATGGATTTCGCAGGACGAGGCGCCGCGTAAAATTTCCCGTCCCAACCGGGGTGCCGTCGACGAAGCTCGCGTTCTTGTCCTGCAAGCGAAGCTCGAGCGCCGAAGCGTCGCGCGCCGCGACCACCAGATCTTCGAGTCCATCGCCATCGAAGTCCTGGGTCGCCAGCAGGAGGGCCTTTCCGGGCATCACGGCCACGAAGTCCTCGTCGCTCGCTTGTTGGATCGAGTAGCCCGGCATGGCGCGCAGGCTCTTCGAATAGAGCGCCGCGATTTCACCGCTCTCGAGGCCGACGACGAGGCCACGCTTGAAGTCGTCTTGATAGGCAGCGCGGCCACCCACCGGCGTCGCGACGATCGACGAGACGAGCCCCGGCACGATGAAGAGCGGCCCGTTCGGAGCCGCCGCGTCGGCCGGCATCCGCCAAAAGCGGTGCTCGTTGCGTGCCGCATCGAAGGTCTGCAAGTGGATCTCGAGCTCACTCGCTGTCGTCCGCAAATGGCGGACAGCGATCACGTCGTCGAGGCCATTGAAGTCGAGGTCCGCGACGAAGACAGCGTCCGGGATGTCGGAAACCGTGAACGACGGCCCCGGCTGCCACGAACCGGCGCTGTGCGAGAAGGTCGAGAAGCGATTCTTCGATCGCGCCAGCAAGGACGCACGCAGGGGGTGACCCGAGAGCGTCGGTGCACCACGCAGCGTCCATACATCGTCGAAGGGCTCGGCGGCGCGCAGCGTCGGCTTCTGCCGCGGCATGGCGCGCCAACCTCGCGGCAAGAAGGCGAGGTGCATGTCGCCTCGCGCGTCGAGGAAGGCAAGGTCGAGGCCCGAGACATCCTTGAAGGCACCGAGCACGTGCGGCCTGCCTTCGCTCAACCCCGCGCTCAACCCCACGCTCAATAGCGGCTCAGCGAGGTCGAGGACCATGAGTTCGGCAATGCTGTCACGGTCAGCCCCTTCGAGCACCACGAGGTGGTCATCGCCGCTCGCGACTTCGATCGCCGTGCGACCGGGACGTGGCATCGAAGTCGCCACGCGCTCCGCGTCGACAAAGGCGCGACTGCGCTGCTCGCCGGCAAAGTCGAGGACGAGCTCGGAACCCACTCCACGCGGCGGCGTGGCCTGCAACGCGTGAATCTCGTAGCCTCGGCCTTTGTCTGGCGCGCCCGTCGTGACGACGAAGTCGACGATGCGGTCGACATCGAAGCGCGCCATGCGCAGGTCGACGAAGTCGCGGAAGCGCCCGACCTCGATCCGGTGGCCGACATGCCACGTTCGCCGCGCAGGGTCGCGGCGACCGATCAGGACGACGACTTCGTCTTCTGGCTCTCCAGACCGAGCCTCGCTCTCGGTCTTGCCCCCGGCATCGTTCGCCGACTCGACGACGACCAGGTCCTCGATACCGTCATCGTCGACGTCAGCTGCCTCGAGGTGCCGCACGACAGCGAGACCGAGGTCGCTCGGCAAGCGAGCCGCTTCGAAGCCGTGACCCGTGAGGCCGCTGTGGATGCGCAAACGCCCGCGTCCATCGCTTCCGTCCGCTTCGATGTCGAGCAAGTCATCGATGCCGTCGCCATTCACATCGAGGAAGGCAAAGCACGGTCGCGAGAAGTCGACGGCGTGGCCGCCGACCCGCGTCTCACGATATCCATGGACATAGCAGGTCTCGTTGCCCGGGATCGCGAGGATGCTGTGGTCTCCCTGCGCGCGCTGGATCGAGACGAGGATCTCGTCGCGACCATCGGCGTCGAGGTCGCGGAAGCAAAGGGTCGCCCCGTGATCGGCCCCGCGGGGCAAGGGCATCGCGCTCTTTCTATCCTCCCACTTCCACTTGAAGTCGATGGTCAGCGCTTCGCGGCCGCCGATGCGCAGGACAAGGTCCTTGCGCGTGCCGCCCTCGACGCCGTTCACGACAGGCGACTCGACGATGGTCGCGATGTCGACAATGCCGTCGCCGTTGAAGTCGCCGGTCGCGAACGCTGACGGCGGCTCTGACGGTGCTTGGTCGACGGGCCGGTAGGCATAAGAGAAGACCCGGCCCTGCTCGACCCCCAACGACGTGTGGTGAATACCAAGGAAGGCCCAGAGCCCGCGATCACTCGCCATGAAGAGGTCCGGCGCATGATCCGTGTCGTGGTAGTGCACGCTCGCGGCGAAGGGCCTGTCCTCGAAGCGCGAGGCAACACTTCGACGGTGGAAGGCGAAGACGCCCGGCGCGCTGGCGCGGTAGACCAAGAGCTTGCCCTCATCCGTGGCAGCACCTTCGAGGAGCACGAGGTCGTCGAAACCGAGGTCATCGCAGTGCAGGACCTGTGGCCGGCAAGCGAGTTGAACGAGTTCGGTGAGGCGCAGAGGATCGGCGGTCGTCGGCGCCCACGTCGGTAGCCAAGGACCTTGGGCTGCGAGTGGCGCAAGAACGGCGCTCAGCTTCTTGGTAGCGCCCTCGCATGCGAACTCGATGACGACGCGGTCCTCGACCTCGACGTCGCGCCCGAGTGGCACCGTGAGGCGTCGACGATCACCGAGCGTGGTCCGCTTGGAAGCATCGACGTCGACGCGCGTGGTCGTGCTGGCATCGATCAAGCGACGGGACAGCTCGGAGTTGCTCGCGGCAGCGTCGCTCGGACTCCGTCCGATGTAGAGCTTCGTGGGCACGGCGTCATCGCGGCCCGACCAAGTCAACACGAGGCCCGCGTCGACCACCTCGATGGATGCGGGTTGCGTGCTGAGCGTCGACAAACCAGTGGTCACGACCTCGCCTGGCATCGAACGATCTCCATCGACGCCCTGCAGCGCGACCTTTTGGTCCATCGAGGCGAACAAGGTCTGCTTCAAGAAGGCGTAGGCGAGCGGAAGAAGGAGCGCCGCGAGGAGGATCGCGACGAGGCGGCCATGACGCCCCCGCCATGATCTCCGCACCACACGCGGCGTCTCGACGAAGCGCGTCTCCAACTGGGCATCGATCGCCGCCGCGAGCGCGCCGGCGTCGACGAAGCGCTCTTCGCGGTCCTTCTCCAGGGCGCGCAAGATCACGTTGTCGAGCGCACCGAGCTCGAAGCCGTTGCGCGCGACCGCGCTCGGCGGCTTGGGCTTGACCTCGGCGATCGTTCGTTGGAGCTCGAAGGTCGTCATCTTCGCGAGCTCCGCCGGATCGAAGGGCGGCACGCCGGCGACCAGCTGGTAGAGGATCGCGCCCAGCGAGTAGACATCGGCCCGCGCGTCGATGGCCCGCGAGTCACCGCAGGCCTGCTCGGGACTCGCGTAAGCGGGCGTGCCGAGGAAGCCACCGACGACGGTCTGCAGCGGGTTCACGCCCTGACGCCGGTCGAGCGCCTTGGCGATGCCGAAGTCGATGATCTTCGGCAGCGCCTCGCCGTCGATGTCCTCGACGAGGATGTTGGTTGGCTTGAGGTCGCGGTGAACGACGCCGCGCACATGGGCGTGCTGCATCGCGTAACAAACGCGACGGAAGATCGTCAAGCGCTTCTGCAAGGACGCGTCCTCGCAATACTCGTCGATCGGCCGACCATGGACGACCTCCATCGCGAACCACGGTCGGCCGTCGTCGGTCTCGCCGACTTCGAAGAGCTTGGCGATGCCAGGGTGTTCGAGGCTCGCGAGGACACGCCGCTCTTCTTCGAAACGAAGCAAGACATCGGGCCCCGCGCCATGCATGACGACCTTGACGGCCGCGCGCCGCGTCACAGGTTCGATCTGCTGTCCGAGCCAGACTTCGCCCATGCCACCTCGACCGAGCAAGTCGATGATGGCGTAGGGTCCGATGTGGTCGGGGAAGCCTGGGGTGGCGGAGCGGGTTACGTCGGGATCTACCACGAAAGGCGGGCGGCAGGGGAGGGGGGTAGGCGCGAGACTCGGCCCGATCGTAGATGCTCTCGCCACGCGAGGCGAGGCAGCCGCCGCGTGGATTTCCCTCGCAGCGACAGCGCTGCTCGCACGCGAAGCGCCGAAGCGCTCTACGCAGGTGTCGCGAAGACGGCGCTGAAGGCCCTGAGGAGGGCGTCACCCGTGATGTCGACGCGGTCGACGACGAGGCTTCCTCCGGCGTCGACGGTCAGGTCGACCTGCCCGTCGCTTTGCCCCCCTCGCCGAGCTTCGGTCGCTTGGCGGCAAGCCGTCTCGACGATGCGTGTGAGGCCGGCGACGTAGATCCACGGCACGTCGACAGCGCTGTCACCGCGCTTGTGGATGCGGACGACGACGGGTCGATGGAGGCCGACGACCGCCGTGTCGACCGCGCGGCGCAGCGCTTCTTCGAGCGGCAGAACACGGTCCTCGTCGAGCGCTTCGAGCCAATCGAGGGCGACGCTCAGTTCGGTCGCATCCTCATCGATGACGGTCTCGAGGCGCTCGGGTCGGAACTCGACCTCGTCGCTCGCCCCGTCCAGGACGACGACGAAGTCGGCCAAGGAGCGATCGACCAGGGCTTCGATGCGTTCGCGCAGCTCGAGCCGCTTGGCGGTGAAAGTAGCGATGTCGCTCTTGGACACGAGATCATGCCCAGAGGACGAGGTCTTCGAGCGTGCGGTCGACGAAGGCGTCGCGCCGAGCGCGCACGCGCAGGCCGTAGGCGAAGGTCCCACAGCGCTGGGGCGAACAAGTGCCCGTGAACTCGGGATAGCCACCCTTACCGCCGTGCTCGAGGCGGAGGACCTGCGGCAGCACGAGGTCGCGGGCGTGCTGCACACCATCGGACGCGTGCCCGTAGACGAACTCGACTTCCACGTCCTGCGGCGTCAGCTCACCGAGGTCGACGCGCACGGCGACCTCGAAGCGATCGCTCTGGACGAGGTCACGTAGGTCGCCAACGCGCGCCTCGACGACGCGAATCGACGGGAAGGCGCGCCGCACGCGCTGGTGCCGTTCGGCGAGGGCCCGCGCGTTGGCGAAACGATCCTTGGTCAGGTCGAAGTATTGCGCCGCGAGCGGATCGTAGGCCTTCTCGCGGTACTGGCTCACCATGCGATCGGTGTCGAAGAAGGGCGGGATCGTCTCGAGCGCGCAGCGCATCATCGCGACCCAGCGGCCGGGCACGCCGCCCTTGCGCTCGTAGAAGGTCGGCACGACATCGTTCTCGATGAGGTCATAGAGCGTCGAAGCGTCGAGCTCGTCCTGGACCGCTTGGTCCTCGTAGACGCGACCCGCGCCGATCGTCCAGCCGTTCTTCCCGTGCTGCGCGCCCTCGGCCCACCACCCGTCGTGGATCGACAGGTTGAGCCCGCCGTTCGCCGAGACCTTCATGCCCGACGTACCGCTAGCTTCGAGCGGGCGCGTCGGTGTGTTGAGCCACACGTCGACGCCCTGCACGAGGTGACGTCCGACGTCCATGTCGTAGTCCTCGAGGAAGATGACCTTGCCCGCGAACTCGTCGCGGCGCGTGACGCCAAAGACCGTCCGCAGGATCTCCTGGCCACGACCGTCGGCAGGGTGGGCCTTGCCCGCGATCACGATGCGCAGCGGTCGGTCCTTGTCGTTGACGAGGCGGCTCAAGCGATCGAGATCGCTGAAGAGCAGGTGCGCACGCTTGTAGGGCGCGAAGCGTCGTGCAAAGCCGATCCACAGCGCGTTGTCGTCGAGCGACGCTTGGATCCGCGCGAGCAAGCTCGGCGAATCGCCGCGGGCGCGGAAGCTCTTGGCGATGCGGTCCTTGACGAAGGCAACGAGGCGGCGTTTGGCCTTGCCGTGGCGCTGCCAGAGGTCGTCGTCACCGAGCTTCGAAGCGTTGGCGGCGAAGTCCTTACCCGTGATCGTCCCGCCACTCCCGAGCGCCACCTGCAGCTCGGGCGAGGTCCAGGTCGGCAGGTGCACACCGTTGGTCACGTGATCGACCGGCACTTCGGAGACGAGGTGATCCGGCCAGAAGGGATGGAGGAGCTCCTTGCTCACTTCGCCGTGCAGCGCGCTGACGCCGTTGACGACGTTCGCGAAGCGCATCGCGAGGTAGCTCATGTTGAAGTCACCCTTGTCGGTCGGCGTCTGACCGAGTTCGTAGAACTTCTCCCACGGCATGCCGACCCACGACGGCGCGTCGCTGAAGTAGCGGCGCATCAGATCTTCACCGAAGCGATCGTGTCCGGCCGGGACCGGCGTGTGCGTCGTGAAGCCAGTCGTGGCGGCACAGACCTCGCGCGCTTCTTCGAAGGTCAGGTGACGGTCGCGGATCATGCGGCGCACGCGCTCGAGCGAGAGGAAGGCAGCGTGCCCCTCGTTGCAGTGCCAAGCCGAAGGGTCGATGCCGAGCTCGCCGAGCAGCTTCACGCCGCCGCGGCCGAGGATGATCTCCTGGCGCAAGCGGTTCTCGTGGTCACCGCCATAGAGACGCTTCGTGATCTCGCGATCCTCGGGCCGGTTCTGCGGGAGGTTGGCGTCGAGCAGATAGAGCGGCACGCGGCCGACTTGGATGCGCCAAGCCTGGAGCATGACGCGGCTGCTCGGAAAGCCGATCGAGACCAGGACCGGGTCGCCGTCGCGGTTGCGCACGAGCTCGATCGGCAAGTCACGCGGATCGTTCCAATCGACCTCGGAGATCTGATCACCAGCCGCGGTCACGCGCTGGCTCATGTAGCCCCCCGAGTAGAAGAGGCCCAGACCGATGAGCGGCACGCGCAGGTCGCTCGCCGACTTCAGGTGGTCGCCGGCGAGGACACCCAAGCCCCCGCTGTAAATGCGCACCGACTCGTGCAAGGCGAACTCGGCGCTGAAGTAGGCGATCGGATTGCGTCGCGTCGGCTTGCCTTCGCCGGTCTTGCCGTCGACCCCAGCCGCCATGTAAGCATCGAAGCGCTCGAGGACGCGGGCGAGACGGGTCACGAAGTCGCCGTTCTTCGCGCGCTCGACGTCCTCGGGGAAGAGCTCGCGGAGCATGCGCACCGGGTTGTGGCGCGTCGCTTCCCAGCGCTGCGGGCTCAGCTCTTCGAAAAGCTGAGTGGCCTCGGCGTCCCAGGACCACCAAAGGTTGTCGGCGAGACGCGTGAGGCCTTTGAGCTCTTGGGGGAGGTTGGCAGCGACGTCGAAGCGGTGCAGGCGCGGGCCGAAGCTCGTCTCGTCACTGCGCTTCGGCAGCGGCATGGCGCGACGACGCTTCTCGCAGGAAGCCGTGCGTTCGCAGGCGACATCGAGGGCCTTCGAGTAGGCCTCGTAGTAGCGCTCGACGAGCTCCTTCCACGAGGTCTTGAGCGCCGTGTTGCGGCAGATCTCATAGAGCTCCTTCGCGTCGTGCTCGCCGCCGATGAAGGACTCGAGCACGTCTTCGAGACCGAGCACGACCTCGCTCGTGTCGACGCCGACGCGCGAGAGGACCGTGACCCCCTCCTTGGCCCCGATGCCGGCCGCGCGGCACCAACGCCCGAAGCCCGCGTAGTCGCTCGTGATCGTCGGCACGCCGACGGCGAGGCTCTCTTCTGGCGTGTAGCCCCAGGGCTCATAGAACGAGGGGAAGCAGGACAGGTCCATGGCCCGCAAGACGGCCTCGTAGGGCAGACCGAAGCACTCGTCGTGCTCGCTCAAGTAGATCGGGATCTGGACGACCTTGACGCGCGAGCCGCGCGCGTTGTCGAGTCCGAGCTTCGCGCAGTGCTTGACGACGGGGTCTTGGGCCTCGTCGAAGAGGTTGTGGGTCGAGATGCCGATCGCGCGATCCCAGGCCGCACCGACGTCTTGAACGTTGGCGGCGAGGCGCTCCGAGACTTCGTTGCGCAAGCCCGAGTTGCCCGCAGGCACGAGAACGAAGCCGACGACGCGGCGCCCCTTGCGTTGACTGAGCTTGTGCAAGGAGTCGAGGAAGACGTCGATGCCCTTGTTGTGGAACTCGTAGCGTCCCGAGATCGCGACGAAGACCGCGTCACTCACATCTTCGGCCAAGAAGCGGCTCGCGAAGCCGACGATGCGCGCGCGGGTCTCATCACGCCCCACCGGACCCGCGATCTCGTCGATGACGCGCAGATCGATGCCGTTGGGCAGGATCGGCGCGGCGCGGCGGTGATGGAAGACCTCGGCCTCGTCGGCAGTGATCTCGCTCACCGTCGTGAAGACATCAGCAGTCCGGGCTGCGATGCCTTCGAGCGAGTGCTTGGCGGTCACGCCGACGCTCTCCGCGACGTCGAGCGGATCACGGCCCATGAGCCCATCGCGCGGGGCCTGCCCCGTCGAAGCCACCGAGCGTCCGAGCATGGTCGCATGCGTCGTGAAGACGGTGCCGATCTCCGGCACACGGTCGTTCAAGTAGAGCATGCCCGACGACGTCATCCACTCGTGGAACTGGGCGACGGCCCGGCCACGGAAGGGCGCTAGGTGCGCCTCCCACCACTTCTCGATGACGATGCCGCAGGCGTGGCCGAAGAGCACCGGTTCGATGTAGTCCCAGCCGCCTTGCAAGGAGTCGACTTGATACCGCTCCCAGAGTCCGGCGAGGATGCCGTCCTTCTTCTCGAAGAGCCCTGAGAACTCGACGAGGATGGCGCGCGGTCGGCCGGGGATCATCCAGCGACCGATGCGCACGGGGACCCCTGCCTCGCGGCACGAGTCGGCGAAGTCCTCGAAGCCGGCGCTCTCTTCGAACGGCAACTCGTCGGCGTCGCCCGACTGCATCTGCCACGGCCCGAGCGTCACGTACTCATCGCCATAACGCTCGAGGATGGTCTTGGCCTTGGTGGACAGCACGGTGTGGATGCCGCCGACCTTGTTGCAGACTTCCCAACTGACTTCGAACAGTGTGTGGTTCACGCTTCTACCTTTCCTTCACCGCAGGGGAGCACTTCGGCGCTCTTCGCCCGCGTGCTTTCTCGTGGCATGAGTTCGACGATGGCTGAACTTGTGTCGGCAGCCGGAGCTTGGAGCGACGCGCGAAGCCCTTCGACACGTCGCGCGAGGTCGTCCACGACGTTCATGAAGGCAATGAAGGCGTCATGAGGCGTCGCGTATGGACTGAAGTACTTGTGCACATCGCCGTCCGAAAAGAACTTGGTGCACATGTAATAGAGATGGTCGGAGGTCGTGAGCTTGCGCCACTTGGCGAGGAGGGCCTCGGCGTCACGAGTTTGTTCGCGATCGCCGCAGCGCGATGCCAAGCCACGCAGGTCACGACCGATGTCCCAAAGCGCCTCGTTCGCGGAGCGCTGCATGTGGTTACCCAACCACGCCGTCAAGTCGCGCTCGGCGTCGGCCCACGAAACCGGATGCGGAATATCGATGCGCCCGATCGGGTCGTGGCGCTCGAAGACCTCGGACGGCGTCGCGAAGCGCAGGTTGCCCGCGCCCAGCAGCGCCGCAGGCAAGGCCTTCATGAACGCGAAGATGCCGGTGTCTTCCCACTGGTGCTCGCCGAAGGTCTCGTAGTCCATGAAGAGACCGACGACCTGGTCCTCGAGACCTGCGATCGCATCCTGCAACCAGGCGCTGAAGGTCTCCGCGCGCAGCGGCCAGTGCTCCCAAGCCCGATTGCTGAAGCGGAACGCAATGTCATCCGAGAGGCGGTAGGAGCGCAGCAAGGTCTTGATGCGCTCGCAGCCCTCGGGTCGATAGACCGCGTGCGGCGAGCGCCAGCCGAGCAGGTGGTCGGCCCCCTCACCGAGGATGCCTTGGAAACCCGCCTGTTCTGCGAGTCGCGCGATGCGGTTGTCGACGACGAGCTCGGTGTTGCGGAAGGTCGTCGGTCGCCGACCGAAGAGCCGCTCGATGCGCGCCGCCTGGGCTTCGATCTGTGCGCTGAACTCCTCTTCGTCGAAGAGCGCCGCCAGCGAGTGCTGCGAAGTCTCGGCCAAGAACTCGACGCAGCCCGTCGCCGCGAGCGCTCGAAAGCTATCGATCGTCTCGGGGGACCACGCTTCGAACTGGTCGAGCGCCGTGCCGCTGATCGAGAACGAACAACGAAACGCAGTGCCGTGCTCCTCGATCGCGCGCAGGAGCAGGTCGTTCATCGGCAAGTAGCACTTGCTCGCCACGCGGCGCGCGATGCGCTCGTTCTCGGCATCATCGAAGTAGTCATCGCGATGACCGATGTCGAAGAAGCGATAGGCGCGCAAGCGGAACGGCTGGTGCACCTGAAAATAGAACGTGACGTCGTTCACAGTGCAACCTCGGCGTAGACCTGCCGGACGAGTTGGGCGGGGGGATCCCAGGCGAGCTAGCGCATCTCACGCCGACCCTCTTCGGCGAGCGAGCGACCAAGGCCATCGTGGCGCAACACAGCGAGGATTTTGTCGGCGAGCGCGTCGATGTCCCAGAAGTCGACCTTGAGCGCGTGCCGCACGAGCTCCGAAACGCCGCTCTGCTTGGAGACGATGACCGGCACGTCATTGGCCATGGCCTCGAGCGGCGAGATACCGAAGGGTTCGGACACGGACGGCATCACATAACAATCGGCCATTGCGTACATGCGCTTGACATCGTCGCCGCGCAAGAAGCCCGTGAAGTGCATGTTGCGCGCGAGACCAAGACGAGCACAGCGTTCGATCATCGACGGCAACATGTCACCGCTGCCGGCCATGACGAACTTGACACGCGGATGGACCCGCACGACCTTGGCAGCTGCCTCGAGAAAATAGTCGGGCCCCTTCTGAAAGGTAATGCGCCCGAGGAAGAGCACGATGGGCTCGTCGATGCGCCGCTCGGGCAAGCCCGTCTTGGCTTCGACGGTCGACGGGTCGACGCCGTTGTGCACGACGCGCAGCTTTGCTTGCGGCACGGCATAGCGGGTGTGCATGACGTTGGCGGTGTATTGAGACACACAGACCACGCGCTGCGCGCCGTGAAGCCCGACGTGTTCGAGCTCGTGGATGCGGTGGTTGACGTGCTCACCGCTGCGGTCGTACTCGCTCGCGTGCATGTGGACGACGAGCGGTTTGCCGCGCACGGCGGCGGCGACCATGCCGGCGGCGTAGGTCATCCAATCGTGAGCGTGGACGACGTCGAAGTCGCGTGTGCGCGCGATCTCGCCGACGGCGACCGCGTAGCGCGCAACCTCGACCATGAGGTCGGGGCCGTATTTGCCGCTGAACTCCAGGACCGCGCCGGGATGCGCGCGGACGATGCGATCGAGCTGTTCACCGGCCTCGCGAAATGCGCTTTGTCCCGCCAAGAGCGCGCGGACGGCCTGCCACTCTTTTTCGAAGGCGCTGTGCAAGCCACGCGCGTGTTCGACGCGCTCTTCGAAGCGAGCGCGGTAGGCCTCCTCGGTCAGGTAGGGTCCGAGCAGGCTGTCGACCGACAACAACTCGAAGCTGCGACGAATACGCTGCACAGCCTCGTCGTTCCGCGTGGCGCTCTGAGGTTCTTCATCACGAAGGCCACTCTCCTTTACCGAAGCGTCCGGCTGCGCACGGCGCTCCGCGAGCGCGAGCTCGTTACAGCCAACGAGCCGCACGAAGCGCGCGTCCTCGTCGCCGTGCGCGCGCGGGACGACGAAGCAAACCTCGACGCCCTGAGCAGCCAAGCTCCGCGTCAAACCATGACAGGCCGTACCGAGACCTCCAGAGATGTGCGGCGGAAACTCCCAACCGAGCATCAAGACGCGCACGCGTCCTCCTCGATCTCGATTCGTTCTCCGGCCGCGAGCAGCTCATAGGCGCGAAGGATCTCGGCGCAGCTCCAGGCCTGAGCGATCGTGCCGCCCGGTCGGTGCGGCGGGTCGCCGTCGAAGACTTCGGAGACGTGCAGCAGCCCCGAGGCGCGCAGGTGCTCGTCGAAGCCGTCGAGCAGGGCGCGCTGCTGCGCGCAACGCAGCGGGTCGGGGCCGAAGGCGCGCAAGCTCGCCTCCACGTAGGCGCCGAGAAGCCACGGCCAGACGGTGCCTTGGTGATAAGCGCGATCGCGCGTGTCTTGATCGCCGCGGTACTGACCACAATAGGCGGGACTGCGTGGCCACAACGTGCGCAGGCCGCGCGGCGTCACGAGATAGCGCTCGGTCGCGACCACGACACTCTGCCTCTGGGCGCGCTTCAGCGGCGAGAACTCGAACGAAGCAGCGAGCGTCATGTTGGGCCGCACGTCACGGTCAGCGACGCCGTCCTTGACGCTGTCGGCGAGGTAGCCCTCGTCGGCGAGCCAGAACTGCGCCTCGAAGGCCGCATACGCACGCCGCCGCATCGAGGCCCAAACGCCCGAACGCTCGGGGTTGCCAGCCCGCAACTCCAGCACTTCGAGGTAGCGCAGCAAGAAGCACCAGAGCGCCTCGATCTCGACCGGGTAGCCGTCGCGCGGCGTCACGGGCCCATCGCTCGCGCGGGCGTCCATCCAGGTCGCATTGAGGTCGGGGCGACCTGCGCGGATGAGGCCCGTCTCGTCCATGACGACGAGGCCGCTCGTGCCGTCGCGATAGCCTTCGGCGATCGCGCGCAGCGCCGGCAAGAAGCGCTCGAGGATGTCCGCGCCGCCACTGCGCTCGTAGAGCCGCACGGCGCGCACGAACCAAAGGGCCGCGTCGACGCTGCCGTAGTGGCTGTCCTCGACGCTCTCGCCGTAGATGTTTGGCAGCAGGCCGTCACGCAAGAAGGGCAGCGCTCCGAGAAGAACTGCGCCGCACTCTTGGACCTGTCCTCGTGCGAGCGTCAAGCCCGGCAGCGACAAGAAGGTGTCACGCCCCCATTCGAGGAACCACGGATAGCCGGCGACGATGCCGCTGCGTCCGTGCTGGTCGCGATAAAGGAAGTCGTCGGCCACGAGGGCTTGCACGTCCCGAACTCGCGTGTCGCTGGCTGGCCGCGCGAAGGCCTTGCAGCGGCGCGCTTCTGCTTCCGAAGCGAAGAGGGCAGCCGGGTCTTCGATGACGCCACCGTTCTGATCGTCGATCGAGATCGCGACCACGAAGTCGTCGCCGCGGGCCAAGTCGACGTGGAAGACGCCGGGCGCGAAGAGGTCTTCATGGCCACCGTAGCCACGCTCCAGCTCGACCGCATATTCGACGCCGTGGTACCAGAGCGGATCGGCCTCGAAGCGCGCCGCCGCGCCATCCATCGTCATCAACACGGCCGGCAGCGCGTCGTAGGGCTGGAGGCGTAGGCCACCCTCGAAACGACGCACCCGCGGGTCGAGCGCCAAGTTCTCGAAGGTCGCGTGATCCGCGCGACGACAGGCCAGCAACGGCCGCAGACGCAGCTCGGTCGGCAGCTCGGCACCGGGCGCTGCGTCGTGTTCCCAGGCCCAGCGCACGAGGACGGCAGCGCGCCCCTTGGGCATCAAGACCTCCCGCGTGATCGTCATCGGCCCGATGCGGTAGCTGGTCTTCGGCCAAGGACAGAGTTCGAAGGCCTCGATCGAGCGATGCCCATGCGGGGCGAAGCCCGCGCCGTAGCGCGCGATCGAGATGGGCTCTTCGTGGTCGAAGCCGTGCAAGGTCTCCTCGAAGCGCGACACGAATAGGTGTCGCTCGACCGTACCCGTGAAGGGCAGGACCAGCAGGCCGTGGTAGCGCCGCGTCGCACAGGCAAGCACGGTCGAGGAGGCAAAGCCTCCGAGGCCGTTGGTCTCGAGCCACTCCTGGGTCAGGCTCTTCTCGAGCTTGAGCAAGTCGTCGCGCTCGAGGCGCAGCAGGGTCTCGCGATCGGCAGCAATCGTCGCACGCATCGGGATGGAGTCTTCAGGGACAGGGAGCAAGCCACGCCTTCGTGGCACGGTGGGGAGCCGTCGTATCTATCGGCACTTCCGCGGCAGGCCTGGAGTCGTTGCCGCGCTCCGCTCACTTGCATTCGGGTCACGCTTCGGCGTCACACGCGGTATCGCCTGGCAGAGGCGCGGTTCGAGTCTCGTCCGGAGCCTGCGACATCGGGGCAGGAGGCTTTTGTGCGCAGGCAGGCGGCTCGAAGCTGGCCCCGAGTTCGAGGCGCTGCGCGAGTTCGGTGGCGAGGGCCAGGTAGTCGGCCGCGCCATTGGATTCGGGTGCGTAGCGCAGGATCGACTGACCGAAGCTCGGCGCCTCGGCGAGCTTGACGTTCTTGCGGATCCGGGTCGTCAAGAGCTTGTCGGCGAAGTGCTGCTCGAGCTCCTCGACGACTTCGCCCGCGAGCCGCGTCCGCGCGTCGATCATCGAAGGCAGGATCCCGAGGATGTTGAGGCCCGCGTTGAGGCGCTTCTGCACGACGCCGACGACCTCGAGGAGCTGGGCCATGCCCTGCAAGGCGAAGAACTCGGTCTGTAGCGGGATGAGGACGTGCTGGGCGGCGGCGAGCGCGTTGAGTGACAGGACGCCGAGCGACGGCGGGCAGTCGATGAGGACGATGTCGTAGTCGCCCTCGACCTTGTCGCGCGCCCACGGCGTGCGGCGCAGGAAACGCAGGCTGGACGTGATGCTCGGGTCGTGCGAGAAACAGCGCACCGGCACCCGTTCGGCCAGTGCCGCGACGTGGGTGACGACGCCGACCATCCGTCGGCCCTGCGCCAGGTTCTCCAAGGTCGAGGCGACGATCTCCAGCGCGTCCGGATCCAGGGTGCCGAAGCCTTCATCGAGGAAGATCGAGTCCAGGGTGGTTCGCCCGCCCGCCGCCAAGGTGGACAACTGCTCCGAGAGG
>CALLZN010000235.1 GCA_937858895.1 uncultured bacterium
TCAGCTGGTACTCTTTGTCGCTCAGGGTCTGGGACGGCGCCACCGTGATCGAATCGCCCGTGTGCACGCCCATCGGATCGAGGTTCTCGATCGCGCAGATGATCACACAGTTGTCGGCCTTGTCGCGCATCACCTCGAGCTCGTACTCTTTCCAGCCGAGCACGGACTCTTCGATGAGGATCTCTGAGTTGAGCGAGAGGTCGATACCGAGGCGGGCGATGGCCTCGAACTCATCGTTGTTGTAGGCGATGCCGCCGCCGCTGCCGCCGAGCGTGAAAGACGGGCGGATGACGCAGGGCAGCCCGATGTCTTCGAGGACTTCCTTGGCTTCTTCGAGGTTGTAAGCCAGGCCGCTGCGCGGGCAGTCGAGGCCGATGTGCGCCATGGCTCTTCGGAACTCCTCGCGGCCCTCGGCCTTTGCTATGCTCGCGCGCGTGGCGCCGATCATCTCGATGCCGAGGCGGTCCAGGACCCCGAGGTCGGAGAGCTGCAGCGCGAGGTTCAGCGCTGTCTGTCCACCGAGCGTTGGCAGCAAGGCGTCGGGCCGCTCCTTCTCGAGGATGCGTGTCAACGACCGAATCGTCAGCGGTTCGATGTAGGTCGCGTCGGCCATGCCGGGGTCGGTCATGATCGTCGCAGGGTTACTGTTGACGAGAATGACTCGATAGCCCTCTTCCCGCAGGGCCTTGCACGCCTGGGTCCCGGAATAATCGAACTCACAGGCCTGACCGATCACGATCGGACCCGAACCGAGGAGCAAGATGCTCTCAATGTCATCGCGGCGCGGCATGAAGGCGAAACGCTACGGGTCTCGGGGCTTCAGCGCCACTGCGACGTCTTTGCCCATCGCTGGTCCTTGCGGCGGCGGGGCTCTTGCGGCCGACGACCCGCGTCAGCGCGGCGCTTTGCCCGTTCCTGCCTCGGTCGGCTCGGCCTTGTCGCCGATGAGGCGGACGGCCATCAGGCAGTCCTTGGCGAGGCGGCAGTGCTCTTCAGGAGCCAGGTTCTCGCCGCTGAAGATGGTCTCGACGACGAGGCGGCCACGCGCGATGTCGATCGAGGCGACCCCGACTTTGCTCTTGCCGACCATCATGGTCTTTTCTTGCAGCCAACCCGGCGCATCGACGTCCGCGATGGCCGTCGTTTTTGCATCGAGAATGCGGATCAGGCCGGTTTTCATGGCCTCGTCCTTGGCCGAGCTCAGGCGCTTGGACATGTCGATCCAGCGAGTCGCCGTCTCCGGACTATCGACCTCCATCACGATCATCACGACCATTTTGGACTGGGGGGCGGCGGTCGGGACAAGCTGGACCATGCGCGCACGACGCACGGACGCGGCGAAAGCCTCGACTTCGTGCTTCGGCAGCAGACCGAGCCCCGCGGCGATCTGCTGACCCGTCACGTCGACTCGTGTGACGGTCCAGATCTCGGGGTCGAAGCGCTTGACGATGAGGTCGAGCGCCGGCTCGGGCTCGTAGAGAAGCGCGGGGCGCTTGGACGGGTCGAGGTACCACTCGGGGCGCAAGACGCTCTCTTGGTCCTTCGGCGGCTGCGTGAAGATGCGCTCGAGTCCGTTTTCGGGATCGGCCGCCACGACGGCCGCCGCGAAGCGTTCGCCGTCGTGGTAGGCGAAGGCCATCGCTGCCGCGCTGGCGCGCGCGAGGATCGCGGTCGCCTCGCCGTGCTTCAGGATCGACGCGGGGACGAGGCTCACGACTTCACGCAAGGCGTCGAAGCCGTCGGACCAACCGGCCTTTGCGCAGATGCGTCGCGACCGGAGCTGCGCGCTCCCTTCGAAGACCGCGTTGAGTGCAGTCGTCGCGTTTGCGGTCGTCGAGCCTTGCAGGAGCTTGGCGAAGTCGAAGCGCTGGTCGTCATATGCGTGGCAGAGTTCGTGCACGAAGATCGCCCGCAGACCGATGTCGGAGATGAGCAGGGGTCGTTCGCACGTGCGCGCAAGCCCTTCCCAGCTCTTTGTGACGACCAGGACCTTGCGGTCGAACCAAGAGTACTTGGCGAGGGCCATGCCAGCTATCTGTCGACCGAGTAGCTCTGCTTGGCTCTTTGCCTTCTCTGCGTCGGGTTCGCGAAGACTGATGATTGGCAGGTTCTCGCGAGCGATGGTCTTGGCTAGGGTCGCGATCTTCGTGACTTCGAGGGGCACCGCGGGATCGAGGGCTTGCCCGTAGGACTTCTCGCAGGCCTCTCGGGCATCGCTGTATGCGGACTGGAGCCGCTCTTCCGTGAGTGACTTGTAGTCTTCGGCCTGGGCGAGCACAGGCGCGGACGTAGCGACGACCGTAAGGGCTAGGAGCCTGCCCCATCGTTGGGCCGCCATCGACGCGGCGTCGAACTGGACAAGCATCAGCGCTTCCCCAAGAACTTGCCGACGAGCGGCAGGAGCATGCCGAGGCAGCCGCTCTTGCCGCCGCCGCCGCCACCAAGCAGGTCGCCGAGACCGCCACCGCCGCTGCCCTTCGCCTTGCCGAGCATGCCGAGCAGGAGCGGCGCGAGCGTGATGAGGAGCTTCATCGCGCTGCCGGTGTCGATGCCGAGGTTGGAACCGAGCCGCTGGGCGACTTGGTTGCGGTCGCTGCCGAAGATGTGGCGCAAGATCGCGTCGCCATTGCCCCCGTCGGGGTTCTCGAGGTGCTGGGGCAGTCGATTGAAGATCGAGCCGTCGTGGTCGCGCTCGATGGCGCTCTCGAGCGACTCGCGGCCGCGGCGCGAGCTCGCGTTTGCCTGCAGCTGCCGCAGCAGTTCTGGCAGCGCAGAATCGAGCGCCTCGCGCGCCTTGTCTTTGTCAGCGCCGATGCTGCGCCCGAGTTGATCGAGGTTGTCGTCAGACAGTTCCGATCGAAGGAGGTCACCGATGGGTTTCATTCCCGGCATCCTAAATCGAAGGCGGTCTGGCCGAGCGCCGGAATCAGCGCACATTGCGCTGTGGCGGAACGACTCGTTCTATCGGCCTATTGGCGATTCGCGGCCGGCTTTGCGTCTTGCACTCAGCGGTCGCCGCTGGCCTCGACTTCTTCGTTGACGCTGTCTTGGCGAGGCCCGGCCTCTCTGCGCTTCGAAACGAGGTTGGTCCCGTCTTCGAGCAAGAAGTGCGGGATGCGCCGACGACCCGCGATGCCCGACTCCACGCCGTGGAAGAACTCGACGCGATCCTCGTCGCTGCGCCAGCAGAGGTAGACGTGTCGTCCGCGGATGCGGGCCGGGAAGTCGACGACGCCGACGTCGAAGCTCCAATCCTTGTACTCGCAGCCGACGGCGCTGAGCTCTTCGATGTGCAAGCGGATCTCGTTGCCGAGGCGCTCGAGTTCGGCGTGGTTCGCGTCACTGCGCATGCCGGCGATGCGCCGCAGCTCCTTCCCCTTCGTCAGGATGTCCTCGACGATCTTTCGCACGAGAGGAAGCGTGCGATTGGCGAGGGCCGGAGTGAAGAAGCGCGTCGACATGAAGACATCATGCACGAAGCAAGACGATCGTGCAGCAGTCTCGGCGATCGATCACTCGATCACGCGTTGCGCATCGCGGAGAGTCGCACGTAGTCGTGACGGAGGAAGCGTTGCCCATCGACCTCACGCAGCAGGAGGTGTGAGCGCGCGGAGCCGTCGACTTGCGACAATCGCGCTTCGATCGAGCGCCGTCCTTCGTCCGAGCCCGCATCGAAGAGGAGCGTGAGCGGCACTTCGCGTTCGTAGGGCTCGAGCTGCTCGATCACGAAGCCACGCTCTTCGAGCAGGCGACGCCACTGGCTCGGCGCGTATTCGGCTCCGAGCTGTGTCAGTCGCCGATCGAGCTCACGCCAGATCACGGTGCTCTCGGGCTCGATGACGGCGCGGTCATGCGCGACGAAGCGACCGCGCGGTCGCAGGACGCGGCGCACTTCGTCGAGGACGGCGCCGAGGTCTTCGAAGTGTTGCGGTCCACGTCGGGTCACGACCAGGTCGAAGGCCCCGTCCTCGAAGGGCAGGCGTCGCGGGTCGGCGCACGCGAAGCGCGGTCCGCCATCGCGCCTGGTGACGCGCACGGCTTCCGAGAGGTTCTTCGCGCAAGCGTCGATGCCAACGACGTCGGACAAGCCCTCGGCAGCCAGCAGGAAGGCGACGGCGCCGCGGCCAGTCGCGATGTCGAGCACGCGGAGCTTGGAGTTCAGCTTGCAGCTCGTGAGGAAGACATCGAGGTCCGTTGCATCGCTCTTGCGGCTCGATGCGACGGACGAGAAGGAGCTGCAGTCAGCAGACTCCGGGCTTTGCGTGTTGGTAGGCATCCGAAACGGTGAAACAGCGGCAAGTAGTCGACAAGATCGACAAAATCACCCGCCATCAGCCGGCACTCGTCGAAAAATTCTTCGTGAGGAACTTGCGTGTGAGGTCCGAGCCGAGGGCCTCGAGGCGACGACCGAGTTCATGGCCAACGTCGCGCGCCGATGCGACTTCGTGGCCGGCGATGAGGATGCGGTTCTCCCATTCGGTGAACTCGACGACGACGACGCGCGGCCATGGAGCCGCTACTTGACTCGTGAGCGCGCGCCAAGAGACGCCTGGGACCGGCAGCAAGTTCGTCACGACGAGGCCGCGCTTGCCGACTCGCTTGGCGATCGCGGACGGTAAGAACGTCGCCGACACCGCGGGCTTGGTCTCCTCGCCGTCCTCACCGAGGCACGAGAGGTCCTCGACGACGACGTCGAAGCGCGACCGCGCCTTACGGATCCAGGCGCAGGCGTCCGCGTCGTCGACCTGAACGTCACCGCACCACGCCGACGAGAGTTCCTCGAAGAGCGCGTGCCCGCTCGCCTCGAGGTCACAGGCCTCGATGCGAGCCGCCGACCCGAGCGCCCGCAGCGGGGCGACCATGCCTCCGCCGGCGAAGCCGAGCATGGCGACGCGCGGGCTCGTCGAAGGATGAAGCGTCACGGCGGCTGCAAGCACGTCGAAGATGCTGTGGGTCGGGCCAGGCTCGGCGAGGACCTCGCTCAAGATGGCCCCGCCTTGGATGAGCCTCGCTCCACGAGCGTGTCGTTCGATTCGCACCCGCCGCCTTCCCTCGATCGCTGCTGCCGTCTCTCTGTCCGTCTGGCGGCCCGCGTTGGCAGCCGTTCACGAAGATACGTGGCCGAGGAGTTTAGCGCAGCGAGGCGTGATCTCCACGCGCCTTGCTGCCCGGACAGCGGACGAAGCGTCGTCGACGAGCGGCTACAGGCTCAGGTGCAGTCGACCTCGACCAACTCGTCACTCGGGCGCGTCGCCGCCGCTTCGGCAGCTTCCGCGACGTAGCGGTCGAGCGGCCGGAGGGAATGCGGTGCCGGCAGTCGCACGACGAAGCGCGCGCCACCCGAAGGAGCCGTCTCGCAGCGAACGCGACCCCCGTGCACGACCACGATCTCGCGGACGATCGCGAGACCCAAGCCCGAGCCCTGTGGCTTGTCGGTGAGGACATCGTCGCTCTGCACGAACTTCTCGAAGATGCGCCCGCGCTCGGCCTCGGGCACACCGCTGCCTTCGTCGTCGACGAGGATCAAGAAGCCGAAGCTGTCACGACGGATCGAGACCTGAACCGTGCTGCCTTTGGGCGAGAACTTGATCGCGTTGCCGACCAGGTTCGTGAGCGTCTGCTGGAGGCGGTCCGGATCGCCGAGGTAGGGCAGTTCGACGTCCCCGGTCGCGAGGCTGAGGTGCACACAGCTCGCCTGGGCGTAGCCCTCGAGCGCGCGGAGCGTCTTGCTTGCGAGGCGACCGAGGTCGACGTCTTCGTTGCGCCAGCTTGCCACCCCTGACTCGATCCTCGCGAGGTCGAGGAGCTGTTCGACGAGGCGCGCAAGGCGCTCGCTCTCGCTGCGGATGATGCCGAGAAACTCGCTGCGCGTCTCCTCGGGTTCGTCGTCGGCGCCGCCCCCCAAGAGGATCTCCGAGAAGCTCTTGATGCTGGAGATGGGCGTGCGAAGTTCGTGGCTCGCGGTCGCGAGGAAGTTGCTCTTGGCCCGGTTGGCGCGCGCGAGTTCGTCGCGTTGAGCGGCCAGGACAGCGTTCTTGCTCTGCACGTCGTCGAGCAGTACGCGGATGCGGGCCGTCATCTCGGCGAAGGCGTCTTGAAGGCGCGCGAGCTCGGCGGTGTTCGCGTCGCTCGGTACGCTCGCGTCGAGGTGTCCGCTCGCGACCTCGTCAGCCGCGTGTGAGAGCGCGGTGATCGGGGCGGCGAGGCGCTTCGAGATGAGGCGGCTCACGAGGAGTGTCGCCAGTATGACGACGATGGCCGCGGGGAGGAGCCAGCCCTTCAGCGTCGCATAGAGTTCGAAGAGGGCAGTCGTCGACTGACTGAGGACGAAGCGGTCCTTCCTGCCGACGGCCTTGGCCAAGGCGAAGGCCTCGAAGTCGGCGATTCGCACGCGATGTGCGCAGTCTTCGTCGCAGAGGGCGACGATCAGTGCCTTGTCTTCTGCGCTCAGCTCGACGTTCGAGATCGTTCCAGCCCGCCACGCGACTTGGCCATCCGAAATGACCGTCATGTCCGCCCCGACCGCCGTCGACAGCTCGGTGACGAAGTCGCGGTCGACGAACTCGGTATAGATGATGGAGCCGAGCGGCCCGTTGCTCGCGTGGATCGTCTGCCGAGTCAGTAGCGCGAGCCGGCCGGTAATGCGTGCGACTTCGCTGGCGTTGCGCAGCGGTTCGGTGATCGCATCGCCTTGGAGGTTGATCTCTCGCGGCGCAACGTCGCTCGAAGCAGCGACGAAGTTGCCGTCCGCATCGAAGAGCGCCAAGAGATCGCAGCCGCTTCCCTTGGTGAGCCCCTCCATGATGCGGGTCGTCGACGCAGCGGCGCGCTCGTTACGCGTCAACGCCAAGATCGTGCGCACTTCATTTCGGTCGGCGATGGCGCGAGCGTAGCTCATCTGAACCTGCGACTTCATGCCCAGGGTCGCGTCGAGGCTGCGCCGCGCGTCCTGGAGGCGCGTCTCGTTGCTGCGCCGCGCGAAGCTGTCCAGGCCTGAATCGATGCCAAACCAAGCGATGGCGAGGGCCGCGAGGGACAAGAGCACCGTCGAGAAGAAGATGCGACTGCCCAGCGTCGGCAAGGAAGACCGCGCTCTTCGGCGTTTCGCAACCAGCGTGTCGGCCACGAGCGGTTTGTCGCGATCAGTCGAATTCACGGAGCTTGCGTCAGTACCGATTCCAGGGCGGAATGCACTTTCCCACCTGCCTCATCGGCAGGCACGGGGATGGAATCCAATGCGCGAGCCAGGGCGTCGCCGCATCGGCCTTTTGGCGACGGGTGGGCCAGCGCGCGGCGCTCAGAGCGCGGGCATCAAGTAGCGGGGCGCTAGCTCACGATCCTCGAAGACGAGCTCCTCGATCGCGAAGGCGTCGCGCGCGAGTGGCACGCCGACGACTTCGGCGCCACCGTCACGGATGCCGACTGCCTCGGCGCTGACGAAGGGTCCCTCGCCGATTCGTTGCAGGACCTCCTCGACTTGCAGGCAGGACGGCTCGTCGAGGCGCGTCAGCACGCCGTCCACGTCGAAGGTGTAGCGCGCATGGAACCACTGACCACGGCGCGCATCGGCGACGACCGAGAAGGGTACGCCGCGGGCGACGTAGGCCTCTGCGCGTGCCGCCACGAGGTCGGTCGAGTAGAGCGCTTTCGTGTGGAGCGGGTGTACGAAGGACCAAGTTCGCAGCGCCGCAATGCCGACACGAAGGCCGGTATAGGAACCGGGGCCGAGGTCGATCCAGGCTTCCGTCACGTCGCGGGCTGTGATCTCAGCTTGGTCGAGGCAGTCGGCGATGGCCGCATGCAACGCCGCCGCGCGCGCGGCGTCCGTCGAGATCCGCGGTTCGAAGACCGTCGTGCCAAGGCGCAGGGCCATGGACACCGACGGGAAGGCGGTCTCCAAGACGAGCGTGGCATTCGGCTTGTCGCTCACGCGCCGATGCTCTCCTTGACGACGTTGACGAGGGTGTTGACGCAGTGGTCGACGAGCTGCTGGTCGACGGCCTCGATCATGACGCGACAGAGCATCTCGGTCCCCGAGTAGCGGAGCACGACGCGGCCGTCATCGCCGAGGAGTGCCGCGACTTCTCGTTCGGCTTCGACGATGCGCGGGATCGAGTCGAGCGGCGGCTTCGACTTCACCTTGACGTTGACGAGCTTTTGCGGGCAGAGTTCGAAGACCTGCGCGAG
>CALLZN010000236.1 GCA_937858895.1 uncultured bacterium
CCGCAACACCGCGCGCTCGACTGCTTCGGCCACGGCAGGAAGAACTCTATGCGTTCGCATTCGAAGTAGCCGTCGATGTCAGATCCCAATGCTCTGAGTCCACGCCATGTCCGGTGACCAGGATAGAACGGCGCAACTGTTCAAAGTTCAGCCCATGGTCGCCAGGCGCGAGGAGGCCATTCTCCGTGAACTGCAGCGTCGTCATCATCCTCCTCTATGATTGCCGAGACTTGCCGTATGTGTCAATATAGACATGTTTGTCGTCATTGGCCTCAGGCCTCGCTTCGACCTGCAGCGCCAAGCAACCTGCTCCGGGTCGGAAGGAATTCGGCGTTGAAGTCCGAAGTGGCGGGCAGCCCTGTGCTGATAGGAAGTGCCCTTGTCTCCGCGTTGGGGCGGCCAGCTCACGGCGGGGACAGCCGTGCGGTGCCGGCCCGGTGGCCCAACGAGTTGCGCGTTCGATGTCGCTCATTTCTCCTCGCGCCGCGCGCTATCGTCAGCCGCCATGTTCTTCTTCCGCAAGATTGGCAAGCTCCTGCTCGGGAAGGCCAGCGCCTTCCAGATCCTCGTCGCGGCTTGCTGCGGTGCTGTGCTCGGCTTCGTGCCGGGCATCTTCCTTGGTGGGGCGCGAGGTGGGCTCGCGGCGGCGCCGGGGCTCGTGTTTGCGCTCCTCGCCATCGTGCTCGTGCTGCGGACGAACCTCGTGGTCTTCGGCCTCAGCTTCTTGGTCGCGAAGCTCGTCGCGATCCCGCTCTTGCCGCTGGCCTTCGAGGTCGGGCGCTTCTTGCTCGATGGGCCGCTGCGTGGCGTCTTCGCTTGGCTCGTCAATGCGAAGGTCTTTGCGTGGTTCGGGCTCGAGCGCTACGCGACGAGCGGGGGCATCGTGCTCGGCCTTGCCTTCGGGGCCGTGCTCGGTTTCGTCGTGCTGCGTGGCCTGCGGCTCATCCAGCGCAAGATGGCCGCGGTCGAGGACCGCGAAGGCTACCAAAAGTGGTCGAGCAAGCTCTGGGTGCGCGGCCTCTCGTGGGCCTTGCTCGGCGTCGGGCCGAAGCCCGGCGCCTTCGAGAAGGCGGTCGACGAACAAAAGGGCGGCTTCCCGCTGCGCATCGCCGGGGTTGTGGTTGTCGTGGCCCTCGGGTTGGGGCTCTTCCTAGCGCAAAGCTTCTTCGCGGGTCCGACGCTGCGGCAGCTCACGCGCTCAGGCCTCGAGTCGTGGAACGGCGCGACGGTCGACCTCGCCGAGGCGGGCCTCGATCTCGCTGGCGGGCGCGTGACGATCGGCGGCCTCGCGATGGCCGACCCGCAGGCCCTTTACCGCGATGCCTTCCGCGCGCGCTCCCTCGATGTCGCCCTCGACACGGGAGACTTGCTGCGACGGCGCTTCGTGCTCGCCGACATCACTTCGAAGGAAGCTTGGTCAGGCGCGGTGCGCGACGAGCCCGGTGTCCTGATCGGCAAGGAGAGCCCCGAGCCCGCGCCGCCGCCGCCGACTGGCGCTGAGAAGAGCCTGGAGGACTACATCAAGGAGGCGCAGGTCTGGAAGGAGCGTTTGCAGACGGTGAGCCGAGTTCTGCAGAAGCTCGTCGGCGGAGACGGGAGCGCAACCGCGGACGGCGCTGTGCCGAGCGCCGAAGAGCTGGCCGAGCGCGCCCGCCTCGAAGGCCTCGCGTCCGTCACCGCCGAGCACCTCTTGCGCGGCAGCCCGCGCGTGTTGCTGCGCAAGCTCGCGCTCGAGGGGCTGCGCTTCGTCGGCTTCGACACGGAGGTCTTCGACGTCCATGCGAGCAATCTCTCGAGCCAACCGTCCCTCGTCGACGAGGCCTTGAAGGTCGCGGTGACGTCGCGCAGCGGCGCGTTGTCGTTCTCCTTCGAGGCCGACCCGAAGACCTCGAAGAGCGCTGCGACGCGCTTCGTCTGGAAGGGCTTGTCGATCGATGCGCTGCGCGAGCAGATCTTCGAGCTGCCGCTGCGCGGCGGCACGCTCGACCTCGTCTTCGACGGCAAGCTCGACTTCTCGAAGCCCGCGTCGACGTGGATCGAAGTGCCGCTCGCGATCACTCTGCGCGGTACGACTCTCGAGCTGCCGGGCATGGACACCGTCAAGCTCGACGCCCTCGAGGTCCCCCTCGGCCTCCGCGGCCCGCTGTCGGCGCCGCGCATCGACGTGCAGACCAAGGCCTTCGTCGACGCCCTCGTTGCGGCCGGCAAGGCCGAGGCTGCTGCGCGCGTGCGCGCCCACGTCGAGCGGCTCGTTCCCGCGGGCCTCGGCGGCTTGGGCAAGGGCGCCGCCGATCTCATCGAAGGCAAGAAGACGCCGGCCGAGCTGGCTGCCGAGGCCGCCGAAGCTGCCAAGCAGCGCGCGCTGGAGGAAGCGAAGAAGCGCGCACAGCAAGAGCTCGAGAAGATCCTGCCGGGGGGGCTGCCGGGCGGTCTCTTCGGCGGCAAGAAGAAGGACAGCTGAGGGCCGCGGCGCGGGCGCTCAGGCCACGAGGCATTTTTTTGACCTTCTGGCGTCCTGCCCGCGCCGCAAAAGCACTGCACCTGATAGCCGCCTTCCACTCGGAGCGGCGCAGCCCTTTCACGCAGGTGCAACCTATGAAAGCTCTTCTCGTCAGTGTCACGTTGGTGTGTGGCGCGCCATGGACCGTGGCCGCGCAGCAAGTACTCGTTCCACCCGTCATCGGGACGGTCGAGCCGTACAGCTATACGTCTGCCGTGCTCAGCGGACCTTCGTCGAGCCTACATGTCGTCGACGAACACCGTTTGCGACGGCCCGGCGCGACCTTCCTCCAGATCGAGTTCAAAGAAGTCGTCTTGTCTCCGGAGTCCGTCCTCGAGATCGAGGGTAAGGGCGGTGACAAGCAGATCTATGAAGTCGACACTTGGAATCCGCAGGTTCCGCACTCGGTCTACTTCAACGGTGACGAGGTCACCGTGCGACTGTGGGCCGTCAAGGGGGCTGTGGGGGACCGCTTCTCCATCCGCTCCATCGCGGTGGGCAGCCAGCCTGGCGTCGAGCCGCTGTCGATCTGCGGCGCGACGGATGATCGCGTTCTGAGTTCGCGCAAGGCAATTGCGCGTATCAGCGTGCGGACGAGTACGACGGTGACCTGGTGCTCAGCTTGGCTCGCGAACGTCAACAACGCCTTCGTCACGGCCGGGCACTGCTTGAGCTCGCCGACGCTCTCGCTCGTGACTGCTCAATTCAACGTTCCTCTGTCGACGTCGACGGGCGCCCTCGTGCATCCGTCGGCGATGGACCAGTTCAACTGGTCTGGTGGGGGCAACTGGAGCTACGAGG
This sequence comes from uncultured bacterium, assembly GCA_937858895.1. Lineage (GTDB taxonomy): Bacteria > Planctomycetota > UBA1135 > UBA1135 > JACKHW01. The sequence goes on from CALLZN010000236.1 coordinate 3,302, forward strand.
ATGGCGGCGTGGGTAAGGATTGGGGTGTGTTTACGACCCAACAAAACTCGACGACGCGACGTCACGCGAGTCCTCACCAGTTAGACCATTTTTGGACGTCGACATCGACGCCCGTCAACGACAACGGATGGGTGCAGGGATTCGGAAGCCGCACGTCTCCTGCGACCTACAACGCAGTAGGACAGTATGCGCGCGGCCCCCTCGTTTCGCGCGTCGGCGACGTGCTTCGCTATTTCATCGACACGACGTCCGGGGTGCCTTGAGACGTCGTTGTCGGGCTCTGCGGCGCGCGAACGCGCCCCTGAGCCGCGATGGCGGATGACTACTGCTTCTTCTGCTGATCGCGAAGGTCGCGGATCAGATCGTGGTGCTGCTTGACTTCGGCGTATTGCCGATGCAAGACGTCGCTCAACGCTGTTGCTGGCTTCGACTTCAAGAGCTTCTCATATTGCGCCTTGATGGAGTCCTCGCCGCGTTCCGCTTCGGCGAGCACTGCAAGACGTTCGTCCGATGACATGGCTGAGCGCACGTTCAACCACCAGCGGTGCATCGCGCCGAGCGTCGTGCCTGAACGTTCCTCACGTTGACCGATGAGGCCTTCGAGCTCTCTGCAGTGTTCGCGGCGTTGCATGCCGATCTGCCGGAAGAGCCGCGCTGCGTCGGCGTCATTCACGCTCTCGGCCGCTTGTTCGAAGCCAAGGTAGCTGTCCGTGTTGATCTCGATCAGGTCCTTGGCGGCGTCGATCGTGGTGGCGTTGAGATTGTGTTTGGTTTCCATGTTCCTTTCCTTTGTCGATACTCGCGTTCGTCTTTGATTCCGACGCGACGCGTCATGTGCGACTCTGGAGCAAGGACCATGCCGCGATTCAAAGCTGCAGGAACACAGGAATGCGCACCGCTTCGAATGGCGGGCGCCCTCCGCGGGCGCCGGGGAAACGCCACCCTGTCTGAATCACATCCCTGCGGATGGAAAGCGGCTCGCGATTGTAGAAATCTCCGCTGTTGTCGCCAGTACCGCGACCGACGTTCAGCGCTTGGCTCGTGACCTCGTGGCCTTCTTGCTCGCACGTGCCGCAGCGACTTTCGAGCGCGCCGCTTCAGGGTCTTGCACGCACTCGAGCAGCGCCGACAAAAGCAGCGGCGCGACGATGGTCGCGTCGGACTCGATCACGAACATCGGCGTCTTGTCGGTGAGCTTGTCCCAAGTGATCTTCTCGTTGGGCGTCGCACCTGAGTACGAACCATAGCTCGTCGTCGAATCCGAGATCTGGCAGAAGTAGGCCCAAGGTTTGACCTTCTCTTCGAGGTCATACTTGATCGAAGGCACGACGCAGATCGGGAAGTCACCGGCGATGCCGCCGCCGATCTGGAAGAAGCCGATGCCACGACCCTTCGACAGGCGCTTGTAGTCGTCGTAGAGGCCGGTCATGTACTCGATACCCGACTTGACGATCGAGGCGCTGCACTCGCCGAGCTTGACGTGCGAGGCGAAGATGTTGCCGAAGGTCGAGTCTTCGTGCCCGGGCACGACCATGGGCAGCTTGGCCTCGGCCGCCGCGAGCAGCCAGCAGTCCTCAGCGCGGCCTTGAAAGACCTTCGTCGGCAGCGCGAGCACGAGCTCATAGAAGTACTCGTGCCAGTAGCGCCGCTCGCCGCCGACGGTCGCGCGCTTCCACATCGGCACGAGGACCTTCTCGACCGCGCGGAAGGCCTCGTCCTCGGGAATGCTCGTATCCGTCACGCGCCGCATGCGCTGCTCGAGGATGCGTGTGTCATCCGCCTTCGTCATGTAGCGATAGTCGGGGAAGTCCTTGTAGTGGTCGTGCGCGACCAGGCGGAAGAGCGACTCCTCGAGGTTCGCGCCCGTGACCGAGAGGCCATGGACGAGGCCCGCCCGGATCGCGGGCGCGAGCGTGATGCCGAGCTGGGCCGAGGACATGGCGCCGGCCAGCGTCCAGTACATCTTGCCGCCCTTGTCGACGTGATCCCAGTAGGCGAGGGTCGCGTCGCGCAAGGCGCGGGCGTTGAAGTTTTTGTAGTTGGCGAGGACGAAGTCGAGGATCGGGAAGCCGGCCGCAGTCATGGGGGCCAGTGATAGCACGCGAGCGCTGCCAAGGCCGCTACGAAATGCCAGCAGGTCGCCCGCGGTCGCATGGCCCCGGCTGAGGCCCGCTTGCGCATGAAGGGGCGAACCAAAACTCCAGCCAGGAAGACCACGATGAAGACCTCACGACGCGCAGACACGCCCTCCTTCGGCCTCAAGTCCTCCCTCAAGACCAACTACCTCCTGATGGCAATCGCGGGCAGCGCCCTCCTCGCTGGCAGCCTCGCGAGTGGCCATGCGGTCGGCGGCGCGACCACGGTCACGACCGTCGGCATCCTCATGGCGATCTGGTCGCGCAAGGCCGCGCCGCTACGCTTCGAGGAGGATCGCTTCGAAATGAAGCTCGCGCCGCTCGCCGGCCTGCGCTCCATCGCCTACGACGACATCCTCGACTTCGGGGTCGAGAAGAAGCAGGTCCTGCGTGTGCGCGTGCGGGATCAGAAGGACGTCAAGATCCCGCTGCGTTCGTTCGAAGCTGCCGACCAAGCGGCCATCCTCGCCGCCCTCGAAAGCCGTGCGGCCTGAGCGCGCGGCTGGGTCGACGACCATGTTGCTCCTCGTCACGGGAAGCGCGCTCTGCGTCGGCCTGACCTTGACCATCGGCTTCGACGAGGACCTTCGCCTGCTCGCGGTCTTGATCGCGGTGCTGACGGGCTTCCAAGTCCTCGGCAGCCTCCTCGTGATCTTTGGCAAGCGGGTCGTTGGGGCGCGCCTCGTCCTCATCGGCTCGCTACCGATGATTCCGATCGGCATCCCCGCAGCGCTGGGGGCGCGGCGCGTGCTCGACGAAGTCGAGCGGGCGAAGGGTCGGGGGTGTGGCGAAGCCTGAGCTTTGCGACTTGCCCGTAGGTATCTATCGTGGTTCGCAGCAGCCATGAAGCCTGCCAATCGAGCGCGGCTCCGGTGTCCGTGCAAACCATGATCGTCCGAAGACCATGTTTCAACGACTCAAGTCGACACTACGCGACGACACCCCGCGCTTGCTTCTCGATCTATTGATCGTCGTAGCTGGCGTTTCGATTTCCTTCGCTCTTCAAGACTGGCGCACGGCGACGAGTGAGCGAAGCACGGAAGCGCGCTATCTCAGGAGCTTCGCGGACGAGTTGGAACTCGATCGAATAGAGCTGAGTCGTTTGATCGATGTTCAGGAGAAGGCCATCCTGGACTTGCGCAAGCTGCTCCAACCGACCGAACGTGCCCTGCTCGGTGCTACCGAGATCGACGTGGCGATGGATCATGCGCTCGGCTACTTGACCTTCTCACCAGCGAACGCGACGTACTTCGAACTCCGGCAGACCGGGGCTTCACGCCTGATTCGTGACAAGGCACTGCTCCAATCCATCCTTGCACTCTACGAACGGCGTTATGCAGCGGCTGTTGAATGGGATGGCATCAGTCGAAAGTTCGTGCTCGATCGAATCTTCCCGTTCATCGATGAACATGGACCGAGCTTCCTCAATGGATCTCGCACGACGCTTGCGGAGGGATACCATGTCGTATTCATGGCGCTGGAAGCGGATCCGAGATTTCGCAATCAGCTTCGATCGGCCATCCTCTTCAAAGAAGGGCAGCTGCTGGCCTACCAACAATGCCACGGCGCTGTAAAATCGTTGCTGGACAATCTGCGCCGGCGGTAATTCGGCCTCGGTGTCAATCGAAAAACTGCCGGACATGCTTCGCGTACGATCTTTCATGCGGAAGCGGGCCTCGATCGTGCCTTGCTATTGCCGCCGAACGCATTGCTCTTGATCGATGTGCTGGCCGACGACCATGACGCCAATGGAGAAACCGTTACTTCGCCGTTTTGCGACGCACAACCGCACCAAGGCCGACTTCGATCTTGAGTTCCGGCAGCCATGCAACCGAGCGCCAGTACACGGGCTCGTCGTACGGAGCCATGTCCCAAGCCCAGTCGGGGACGAGATAGGCATTGGTCTCTACCAAGTCTCCATGCCAGCTCGTCGCGAACGCGATGGTCTTGAACTGATCGAGGGACAACTCGACTTCGTACCCAAGGGCGCTACGCGCTTCCTCCCAATGCAAGACCGGAGCATCCGAAGCTTCGCTCGTCGGGACTCCAGCAAGCCGGCGTGGATCGAGAACGACAGGCAAGTCGCCAATGTCATCGACGCTCGGCAGAGGTCGCCCGCCGAGTAGACGAGCGATCTCGTTTGGATCTCGAACTTCGCTGATGTGCTGACAGCCTCGACAAATCGGGGCAGGGTCCTTGCATGCGATTCGAGCACGCATCGCGGCGTAGACACGGTCGTCCCAAATCTGCTCGAAGCTCTCTCGCTCGATGTTGCCAATGACCGGCGTTCCCGGCACGCAGCAGGTGCGAACGTCACCAGTGATCGTGACGTATGTCTTGTTCCAGAGAAAGTCGCAGACCCAAATCGAGTCGGGAAGCGCCGTCGTTGCAGCTTGATCTGGTGGCGTGGTGGCGGTCTCGAATGCTGCAAAGCGTGCTTTGGCACGCGCAGCGGCGCGGCGCTCGGAGACCGCTTCACCGCCAACGCAAGCGGTCGGCCACGCCGGAATGCGATCCGTGTTGACGCTCCGGGCGCCGAGGCTTTCGATGGCACCGTCGAGATCGGCGATCTGTCGACGCCCTCCAGTGCTCGAGGCACTCGCTGCAATGAGCTGATCGAGCGGCTGAGCCGTTACGGGCAAGCCTCGCCGCTCCGCTCGCTCGAAGGCGTGATCGAGCGCACGCACGGCGCGCGGCACGTCGTGGACCAAGGACTCGCGTTTCATGTCCTCGGTCGGTGGATGCA
>CALLZN010000237.1 GCA_937858895.1 uncultured bacterium
AGAGGGCGTGGCGGTAGCGGGGGCGGGGGGTCCGGCTGCCGTGTCCGGGGCCCGGCCCACTTTTCTTTGCGCGCTCCTCCCCCCCCGCCATCCCCCGCCTGCATCGGCGCGACCGACGACGCCCCAAGCAAGACTATTGTACTCTTCGGTCTTGCCGAGTATCTTCGCGTGCGGAACCGGGTTTCCATCGGGGTCTACGACACGGAGCTCCAGTTCCAATCGTGTCGGTAGCTTGACGATGTGCTCGAGAGTCTTACCGGCCGCGACTTGCACTTCGGTCTTGAAGATCTGGTCGCAGACGATGCGCGCCAAGCCAGCGTCGTCTTCGAAGATGTAAGTCCCCTTCGCGTCGGTCAACCCGTAGAAGATGTGTTTCCCCATCCACTGCAGGCTCAACCCAGCAACGGGTTCGCCGCTTGCCTTGTTCACGACACGCAAGACGACACGGCCCCGCGCCTTGCCGCGCGTTGCACGCTCATCTGCCGCTTCGCTCTTGCGCGACTCCTCCGCCGTCGATGTATCTGTCGCCAGGACTTCTGTCGTGATGGTCTCGGGCTGTGAAAATTCTGGCTCCAGCAGAGCGTCGCTCGCAGGCCAGTATCGCCAGACGACGATCGAGACGATTGCGAGTGCAATGGCAGTCGCGACGAACTTCTTCATGAGGACGACTCCGAGTACGGGAAAACCGATCGCCGCAGCACCGAAGGCGACCTGCGCCGGCGCGGCTGCGAGAACCTTGGCCCGCATGTTTGCTCGCACGGCTGCACTCATGACGAGCGCGATGCCGGCAGTCGACATGCCACGCGGGAGATGAACTCTGAGATGTGACAGACCGCGGTGGATTTGCATCCGCACAGTTCCGGCGCGCTGTTCTTGTTGATCGGCGATTTCGGACGCCGTCAGGCCGAGCACGAGGTGCTGCGTCATCGTCGCTCGATACGCCTCGGGGATCTTGTCGATCGCCGTCCGAAGCGCGGTCTCGAGTTCGCGCGCCGAAGCGTCATCGGCGGGATCGGCGATCGCTGGCGCCTCGATCCGCTCCGGATCGATGTCGCGTTGCAGCTTCCTTCTGGTCTCGCGAGCGAGCATCGACAGGATACCGAGCAACCACGGCACGAGCGGCCGCTTGGAATCCCACGCCTGTGCCTTCTCGATCGCGGTCAAGAAGGTGTTCTGCACGAGATCTTCGGCTTCGTGCCGATCAGCGCACAAATGCGCCGCCAAACGCCACAGGACCGGAGCTACGCTGTCGAAAACGCGGCCGAGCGCGCGCACGTCTCCGCGCTTTTGGAAGAGCCGGAAGTCTCGTTCAACCCCTTTCATCAGCCCTTCTTGATCCGACGCGTCCTGGGCGCCACCAGAATCAAGACTTTCTGCGGTCCGTCAGCGGATTACTGCCCGCAGCGGACACCCCAGCCTGCCGCCGGAGCTTCGAAGGGAGGCCCAGCGCGGCCCAGCGCGCCCTGCAATCAGAGCAAGCGGCCCGCGAGCTCGGCGAGGTCCGAACGCTCGCCCTTCTCGAGGAGGACGTGGCCGTAGAGCTCTTGCCCGTGCATGCGCGCGATCACGTGGCTGAGCCCGTTCGAGAGCGCGTCGAGGTAGGGCTGGTCGATCTGGCGGATGTCGCCGGTGAGCACGATCTTGGTCCCCTCGCCCGCGCGCGTGAGCACGGTCTTGACCTCGTGCGGAGTGAGGTTCTGGGCTTCGTCGACGATGAAGTAGGCGCCGTGCAAGCTGCGGCCGCGGAGATACGCGAGCGGCGTCAGCGTGAGGCGGTCGCTCTCCTGGAGCTTGGCGAGGGTGCGGGCCTGCTCTTCACCCGGGGAGAGCTGGCCCCGGATCACGGCGAGGTTGTCGCGCAGCGGCTGCATGTAGGGGTCGATCTTGGACTGGATGTCACCCGGTAAGTAGCCGAGGTCACGATTGCTGAGCGGCACGACAGGACGCGCCAACATGATCTGCCGGTAGCGCTGGTGGCACTCGAGGGCGGCGGCCAGGGCCAAGAGCGTCTTGCCGGTGCCGGCCGTACCCGCGAGCGTGACGAGGCGGATGCTGTCGTCGAGCAGCATGCGCAGCGCGAAGGTCTGCTCGGCGTTGCGCGGCTTGACGCCGAAGGCCTGGAGGCGCGGCGGAAGACGCGCGAAGACCGCTTCACGCGCATCGTAGCTCGCGAGGACGGACTTGCTCCCGCTGCGCAGAATGAAGTTCTCGTTGGGCTGCGGATCGACGATGGAGGCGAGCGCTGCCTGGTCCACGCGATGCGGCGCTTCGAAGAAGGCATCGAGCGCGCCCGGGTCGAGGTCCTCGACCACGCGCTTGCCAGCCCACAGCAGGTCGGGGCGGCGCACCTTGTCGGCTTCGTAGTCCTCGGCGACGAGGCCGAGCGACTTGGCCTTGACGCGCAGGTTCGAGTCCTTCGAGACGAGGATGACCGAGCGATCGGGCTCGGTCTTCTTCATCCAAAGCGCCGTCGCGAGGATGCGGTGGTCGGCGATGTCCTCGGTGAAGGCACCGTTCAGCAGGTCGTAGTCGGGCTGCAGCACGAAGACGCGCAGCTTGCCCAAGCCCTCACCAAGCGGAATGCCATCGCGCGCGAGGAAGTCGCCGGACATCGAATCGAGGTCGCGCAGGCACTCACGCGCCTGGAAGTGGATCTCTTCCGTACCGCGCTTGAAGCGATCGAGCTCTTCGAGGACGACGATAGGCAGGACGACGTCGTTCTCCTCGAAAGCGCGCAAGCAACGGCTGTCGTGCAGGATGACGTTCGTGTCGAGGACGAAGATCTTGGCAGGCACGTAGGCCGATCATGGCGCCAAGAGGCAGCGCCACAAACGAGAAACGGCCGCCCATGAAGGACGGCCGCTCCGATCCCGCGCCCTTCGGCGCGGAAGCTCAGGTCGAACTCAGTTGCGCGAGCTCGGGCACTGACCCTTGGTCGTGCTGCATTCGGTCTTCGTCGTGCTGCACTCGGTCTTCGCGCCGCTGCACTCGGTCTTCGTGCTGCTGCACTCGGTCTTCGTGCTGCTGCACTCGGTCTTCGCGCCGCTGCACTCGGTCTTCGTCGTGCTGCACTCGGTCTTCTCGCCGCTGCACTCGGTCGAGCACTCGCCCTTCATCGCGCCGGCCATCGTGGCCGACATCGTGCCGAGGAGCTTGTTGGCGGCGGTCATGTAGGTGACCGTCGCTTCGCATGCGCCCTTCGAGGCTTCGCAGGCCGACATGACTTCGGCGTTGCGCGCCATCAGGCCGCCCTTCGGGCAGACGAGCTTGGCGGCGCTGGCCTTGAGGATGGCGGCTTCCTTCTGGAGGTTGCCCATGACGAGGGGCATCGGGTCGATCTTGTGCTTGGCGAGGACGGCCATGTAGCCGCTCATCTTGGCCTTGGACTCTTCGCACTTGTTGAAGGCGGCGAGGTCCGCACCGGCCGTGCTCCACGACTTGCAGAGCGACTCGGTCGCGCTGACGGGGCAGCCTTGCTGCTCGCTGCAGGTGCTCTGGCACTCGGTCTTCGCGTCCGTCTTGGCGGTCGCCTTGCCATCGGTGCAGGTCTCGGCGCAGGCGCTGTCGCAGTCCTTCTTGGCGCCTTCAGCCATGCAGCACTCGCTCGCGGCCTTGGTGAGGGCCGTCATCGACGAGGTGACTTCGCTGTTGAGAGCGGCGAGCTGCTTGACCATCGCGAGTTGCTCGGCGGCGTCCTTGCGGAAGGCCTCGGGTGCCTTGCTCTTGACGATGCCATCGAGCTTGGCGATCGAGGCGGCGTAGAGGCGGTCGAGGGTCACCATCGTCTCGGGCATGCGCTTGCCCATCGGGCAGAGCTTCGACATGCCGGCCATCGCGGTCGCGACTTCTTTCTGGCTCGCGGCGTCGAGCTTCTGGAAGGCCTGGACGACGGAGTTCTGCGTCGTCGCGCAGCAGGTCGTAGCTGTGGCCTTGTCCTGGCAGGTCGCCTTGTCTTGCGATGCGCTGCAGGTCGCGGCGTCTTGCTGCTGGGCCTTCGAGTAGGGGCACTCTTGCGCAAACGTGGTCGCTGAGAGGCTGAGAGAAATAGCAACGGTCAAAAGCATCTTCACGGGATCGATCTCCTTCGAAGGATCGGGTTCGGTTTCGCGTGAGTCTACGCGTCCATCGCGCCGACGGGGGCGCAATTTTGAGCTGGAAAGGCGCACGTTACGAGCCCCCCTCCCTCGGGTTCCTCAGCTTCTTCGTCCGACCGAAGCTCCTCGGCTGAGCCCATCTGCGGGCCGAGCCGCACAGCCGTCCGCGCGGCAATCCGCCCCGAACGAAGTGAGCACGGCGAGGAGCCAAGCTGGCGCCGACCATTGCAAGAGCAGGCGATCGAAGCGGCTCACGAGCTCGTGGTGCAGCTCTGTCTCAGGAACGAGAAAGAGCGATGCGAAGGCGAGAAGCAGGCCTCCTGCGACGAAGAGGCCAAGCTCACGCAGACCCGTGATCTCGCGGTAGCGCTGCGGGGCGAGGCGCCAAAGCACGACTCCGAGGCCGAGGCAGACCCAGGCCAGTCCGAATTTTCGCAGGTCGAGCGCCACCGAGGCGGCCCCGAGCGCGGTCATCGGGACGTGGGCGATGTGCGAGCCAAGGCGAGCCAAGCTCGCCTCGCCGAGGACCTCCATCGAGACGCCGACGACGCTCCACCAAAGCGCCCCGCACGCCAGGCAAACGAGGACGGCGATCCCAGTCCAACGCAGCGGCCTCCCGAAGCGCTGTTCCTTGCGCGCGACGCCATCGAGCGCGTAGCGCACGGCAACCAAGCATGCCGGCAGGAGACAGGCAGCCACGTAGGCGCTACTGCGAAGCGGCAGCGACCAAGACCGCACGCCGAGCACGAGCAAACACGAAGCGGCGCAGAGCCCGGCGCCAACGACGAAGACCCAGCGCCGAGTGGATCGAAGCGCGACTGCGAGCACGAGGTAGGCATAAACGAGACCCTCGGGCTTGACCATCGGCAGCGTCACGAGGACCGACCAGAAGAGCAAGTCCTCCAAGGTGGGCCGACCGCTCTCCGTCGCCTTACGCAAACAGGCGACGCCGGCCGCCAAGAGCAGCAGAGCGACGAGGAGGTCACCGTAGCCAGAATCCAAGCTCCCAGCACCCGGCCCGATCCAACCAGGAAGCACGAAGTAGGCGAGCGCCGCGAGCGCGGCGACGCGCAGCGTCACGACCCGGCGCACCGTCACGAAGAGCCCTAGCACCAGCAAGAGGAAAAAGAGCGGCGCCGTGAAGCGCGCTGCAACGATGCCCCAGACCCTTGCCACGTCCCCGACGAGCAGCGGCTGCAGCAACGGATACTCGCGCGCCGGCGCATAGACCCCGATGTCGAGGAAGAAGGGCTGGAAAAAGCCCGAGACCGCGAGCTGCGTCGCGCGCAGCTCCCAAGCGACACGGCCGTCCCATTCGCGCGGGCCATGCAAGAGGGCGACGCCGATCGGAATCAGGACGGCCGCGGCGACCAAGGCGCAGGCGAGGATCGCACGGAAGACCTGCAGGCGCGACGCCGACGTCGCAGCCAGCGGAGCGGCTTCGCGCCCTTCGGTCCAAGCATGCTTCCCCACGAGCGCGGCGACCAGCACGGCCAAGGCCAGCAAACCCAGCCCCCACGAAGCTGTGGCGTCGACGCCGCCAACGAGCAAGGCATGGCGGGAAAGCCCGTAGAGCGCGAGCCCGACCAAGGCCGTCACAAAGATCGAGCGCTGTGACCTCAAGGAAGGACCTCGACCTCGACGCCGCTTCGGGACGCAATGAGGACGATGCGGCCTTCGTTGCCGTCCCAGGTCGCGCGCGCGACCGGCCGCCCGACGAGCTGGCGTTCGGAGCCTTCGATGCCAGCCGCGAGGGCCGCATCGAAGATCAGACGCCTTCCGATCGACGCCGCGACGTGCTCGATCGGTCCCTGCCACGTCCCGCGCCAGAGGATGACGGCGTCCTCAGTCGTGTTCTCGCAGAGCCACTGCACGATGCGCGCCGTGCCGGGCCAAGTGCGCCCCACGTGGTAGCCGACCGTGCCGAGCTCCTCGAAGTCGCGGACCTGCGCGAGCCGCTTGCGCCACGTCGCGTGCGGCAGCCGCGCGATCGAAAAAACGAGCGTAGCAATGAGCAGGATCCAAGGCCCGCGCGCGAGCAACGCCTGCTTCATTGACCAAAGCTTCCTTGAACGACGTGGCGGTACACTGCCTCGAGGCGATCGGCGACGTGGTCGAGCGAGTGGTGCACCGCGACGCTCGCGCGCGCGCGCGCGCCCATCCAGGCCGCCCTACCACGCTCCCTGAAGATCCAAGTCAATGCGTCCCGGATCGGTGACGGCTCGGCTTCGACGCTGACCCCGCCCCCCTCCTCGGTGACGGCGTGCAAGTGGCAAGCATCGGTCACGAGCAAGGGCAGGCCGACTGCTGCTGCCTCGAGCGGCGCGACAGGCAAGCCTTCGCTGCGCGAGGTCAAACAAAAGACGTCGGCGGCCGCGAAGGCCTGGCGTCGCCCGACATCGTCGACGAGGCCGAGGAAGCGAACGCGCGGACGCCCACCCGCCATCAGCCCGCAGGTCGTCGCGAGTGCAGTCAGGCGCTCGCGCTCACCTGGATCGCAGGGCCCGGCGACCAGCAAGACGAGGTCGTTCCACAGCGCGTAGCTCATGCCTTGAATCAAGAGGTCGAGCCCCTTCAGCCGCGTGACGCGCCCGACGAAGACCAAGACCCGCTCGTCCTCGAGGCAGAGAGAACCGCGCGCCTCGTAGCGTTCGGTCGCGCTGACGCGGTCGGCGACCTCGATGCCGTTCGGGACCATGAAGATGCGATTCTCGCGCGCGCCCTGCTCGAGATAATCGTCACGCTCCTTCTCGTTCATCGCGTGCAAGGCCTCGGCCGCGCCGAGCACGCGGTGCTCGACCATGGGCAAGAAGAGCTTCTTGCGCCGCGCCTTGTCGGCGAGCCGCACCGGACAAAGCGCCCCCTCGGCCGAGTAGATGTAGGGCACCTTCGCCTTGCGCGCGGCGACGCGCGCATAGTCGTTCAAGAGGGTCAAGCCGAGGTTGCAGAGCAAGAGGTCGGCACCGTTCAGAGCGCCGAGCAAGGGCCGGCGCGTCGCCTTCAGCCCGTACGGTGGCACGCGCTGCCAGGGCAGGGTCTTCACCATGCGCACGAGGTAGGGCCCTTCCTCGAACCAGCGGTCGACGGGCCTTTCGTTCTCGAAGCCGAGGTTGCTCGTGACGACGCGCAACTCGTGGCCACGCTCGGCGAGCTTCTGCGTCATGCGACGCGCGTGCGTGACCGACCCCCCATAACGCGGGTGCCAGAATGGAAGCACGCGGACGATGCGCAGGCCTCTCACCATGGCTGCAGCTGCGTCTTTCGAAAGAGCCAGTAGACGAAGCGCGGGGGCAGGTGCAGCAGGCCACGTTCGACCCCGATCCTCGCGCGATCGCGCAGCGTGCGCGCCTCGCGCCAGTAGCGGTCCTTGATCGCGAGCGTGTCAGCGAGCGTCGCGCGCAGTCGCGTGCGCTTGCTGGCGCTCGCGTGGAGCCTGTATTCGAGCAGGCGCTCCTCGAGGTTGAAGAAGCGCGCGCCACGATGAGCAAGCCGCGACCAGAGCTCGTAGTCCTCGCAGACGCGCGCCGCGCTCTCGTCGTAGCCGCCAGCGCTCTCCACCACGTCCTTGCGGAACATCACGGTCGGGTGCGCGATCGGGTTGAAGCGCGGCAACGCCTCGAGAATGGCTTCGTGCGTCTGCGGGTAGGCGCGCGCTCCGGTGCGCCGCCCGACTTCGTCGACGATGTGGATCGACGTGCCGACGATGTCGACATCCGGTCGGCTCTCGAGCAAGCGCAGCTGCTCTTCGATGCGCCGTGCGTCGCTGACGTCGTCGCCGTCGTGCATCGCGACGAAGGTCCCCCGCGCGAGCGCGAGGCCGCGGTTCCGCGCGGCGGCCATCGACGACTTCTCGTCCTGCACGACATGGCGCACGCGCTCGTCACCACACGCGCGCAACACATCCGCGGCCGGTCGCTCCGAGCGGTCTTCGACGACGAGCAGCTCGAGCTTCGTGTGGGTCTGCCCCAGCACGCTCGCGAGCGCTGCCTCCAAGTGCCGCGGCTCGGCGTTCCAGATCGGCATGATGACGGAGACGAGGGGCTTCATCGCACTCCGACGCTAGGCTGCACAGAGCGGCCACGCAGAAGGCAATC
>CALLZN010000238.1 GCA_937858895.1 uncultured bacterium
CGAGCACGATCCGTCGCTCTGGGAGGCGTCCAGCGGCCGCCAGACGGGTGGAGGTAATGCAACATTGGGGTTCAGTCTGTACAGGCCGATGCCGGCCGACCCCGAAGGGATCGTCCGGCATCGTAGCTGCGGCGACGCAGTGCGGCGCACACAGAGCACGCTTCAGCCGCCGATTTTGCCTTCGCCGCCGTTCGAGAAGACGATGCCCAGCGCGTTGCTGCTGGCTGCGAGCATGAAGTACTGGTTGTAGAACTGCGCGCCGATCAAGGACGTCTGGTTCGGCACGGGGATCGAGACGGTCCCTGCGCCGCTGCCGTTGACGACCTGCGGGAAGAGCAGGTCGAGCGATGCCCAGAGCCAGCAAGCCGGCGCGACCGCCTTGAGGTCGACACCGAGCTTCTGCAAACCAAGCACGCCCACCGCGATCGAACCCGTGCTGCCCTGGCTCAGGTCGAAGGAGAAGGTCTTGTTGATCTCTGGCAAGCCCATGTTCGTGAACTTGAGCGGCGCAGAGCCGCCGCAGAGGATGTCGAAGCTCGGGTGGCTCACGATGCCCGTGATCGACCATGCCGTGCTCGTCGGCCGACGCCAGTAAGAGCCCGTGCGCGTGTTCGCGCCGTCCGTGATCTCGGCCGGGAAGAGCACCGCCGTCGACTGGCCCGGCTCGTAGGGCTCGAAGCTCGCGAAGTAGTTGCCTGCCTGGAGAATCAGGGCCTTGTCGAAGTGAGCTTGCCACTTGGCCTGGTTCGGACCCACCGTCAGTAGAGCTTCCGCCAACGGCGTGAGATCTGGCGTGCCGGTCGCCGTCGCGGCGAAGATGCGCGCGAAGACGGTGTGCGTCCCCCCGGTCGACTTGGTCTCGAAGGACACGCCCGACACGACCTGCACGGCCGCGACCGAGAAGGGCATCGCATACTCGTTGGGGAGCGTCGTCGCGTAGAGCGTCGTGCCATTCGGCACATGGCCGTTGCACACGGTGCCGCTCGCGCCGCAGCCGGAGCCGTAGGCAGTGTATGTGCCGGGGGTTTGTGCAAGCAAGGCGGCGGGAAGTTCACCACTAGGGATCGAGGGAGAAGTGAGAAAGGGACTAGGGCACAAGGCCCAGGTCCAAACCTAGCGAAAGTGTCCCGCGCCGTCCACCTGGCCACGCGCAGCTCGACGAGAAAAACGGTCCGTGCGCAGCCATGACTTTGGTGATCGCGTGCGAGCCGGGAGCGACGATGATGGCAGTCTCACCGCAACTTCGCGCTCGCCATGACACGAACCTCGCCCTCGCGACGCTTCCTCGACCTCGCTCCCAAGTTCGAGCCGGATAGCGTCAACTCCAAGCTCGAGGCCTTGCGCCTCCTCGCCCGCACGCGGCTCGCGACGCTGCAAGACATCGTCGCCGTCCACGAAGCGCTGCTCTTCGCGCGCGCCTATCCTGCGGACCCGGCCTGCCTCGAGGCGACCGAGGCGCTGCTGCGCGACTTCGCCGAACGCAAGGAGCTGCGCAAGTTCGCAGCCGACCTCGTCAACAGCGGCATCGCCGGCACCGAGCTGCGCTTCCCTTGCTGGTGGGCGATGGCCCGTTGGCTCGCCGCGACCTGGCCCGACCAGCTCGAGCTCGACTGGGAAGACTTTGCGAACGCCCAGCAGCTCGACAAGATCTGGCACTTGCTCTTGCCCCACTGCGAGAGCCCCTACCTCGATGAGTTCGACCGCAGTCCGCGCGACTGGCTCGCGGCGCTCTCGAGCGAGAGCGAGAGCGACGCGGCCTTCTTGATCCGTCGCTTCGATGCCATGGACCTCGGTCCCCTCGCGCGCGAGACGCTCTACGACAACTTGGACGTGCCGCTGCGGCTGCGACCCGTCGTCGACAAGGCGAACGCTCAGCGATGCACGCCGTCGCGGACCCTCGACCGCTATCCGTGGCCACGCATCGCCTTCCAGACGACCGAGCTCGACCGCAGTCGGCCCGACTTGACCGTCGAGGCACGCCGTGGCCCCGAACACGTCGAGACGCTGTCGAAGGCCGACGGCCGCCGCCTCATCGCGCTCGCGCGCGCGGCCATGCTGACCCGCACGCGCGACCTCGACGGCTTCGCGAACGCCAATGAAGACGACGCGCGACTCGTCCACTGCGGTGATGGCCTCGCCTTCGGCATGCTCGGCCTCGTGCCCGAGCGCCGCCTCATGTTCGACTCGAGCTATGCCCTCTTGACGTTGAAGAACGGCGTACCGATCGGCTACGTCTTGATCAGCGCGCTCTTCGGCTCGGCAGCGATCGCCTACAACGTCTTCGAGGCATTCCGCGGTGGCGAAGCGGCGAAGGTCTTGGGCCGCGTCCTCGGGGTCGCGCGACACATCTTCGGCGTCGACTCCTTTTCGATCGACCCCTACCAGCTCGGCCACAACAACAGCGAAGGCCTCGCGTCGGGGGCTTGGTGGTTCTACTACAAGCTCGGCTTCCGACCTCGCGACGCCGCGGTCCAGCGCGTGCTGCGACGTGAACTCGCGGCCATGAAGCGCGATCCGCAGCATCGCTCGAGCGAAGCCGTGATGCGCGAGCTCGTCGTCGACACGATGCACTTCCACTTGGGCAAGCAGCGCGACGACGTGCTCGGCATCGTCTCGCTCGCGACGATCGGCCAACGGATCAGCGAGGCGCTCGCGGCCGAGTTCGGATCGACGCGCGAGCACGGCCTCGATGTGTGCGAAGAGCGCGCAGCGAAGCTCTGCGGCGTCACGCGACGCACGGGCTGGTCCAGAGGACAAGCGCTGTGGTGGCGTCGCTGGAGTCCGCTTCTGACTTTGCTGCCGGGCGTCGAGCGCTGGCCGATCGAAGACCGACGCCGCCTCGTCGAGGTCGTGCGTGCCAAGGGCGGTGCGCACGAATCTGACTTCGTACCGCTCTGCGACGGCTTCCCGCGGCTGCGCAAGGCGTTGCTGCGGCTCGCTGCCGACTGAGAGCTCAGAGAATATCGAGCACGCCGACTTCGCCCGTCAAAGTGCCGACACTCGCCCGGTAGTGCACACCGCTCGCGAGGCTCGCGTTCCACGGCAGATCGTCTTGGTCGCCGATCATGCCGAGGGCGACGACCGCGAAGGCGCGCGGCAAGGCCATGGCCTTGTCGTCGCGCGCGAGCGCGAGCAGCGAATCGAGCGCGGGCTTGTCGCCAACGAGGCCGAGCGCGCGCGTCAAGCCATGCCGCACTTCGATCGAAGTGCTGTCTTTCGCGAGGCGATCGACGAGCCAATGCGTGACGCTCTTGTCGCCAAGAAGGGCCAGGCCGGTCGCCGACTGCACGAGGGCTTCGGGCCGCGCCGCCGACTGGTCCATGAGCCGCCGCAAATCGCCGGTCTTGCCGCGCGCGCGCATCAAGCCAAGCGCGAGGGCGTGGTAGCCGGCTTCGCGCGACTGGGACTTGATCTCGAGCATGCGCTCGGCGATGCGCTCTTCGGCCTCGGTCGCTCGCAGCAGGCCGAGCGCCACCGCGATTCCGGACGAGAACTCCGGCGCGCGCACTCCCTCGTAGGCTTCGAAGAGGTCGTGTCGCAGCGACGCCCTGAGCGCTTCCGAGCTATCCGTCGCGGCGACGGCCAACGCGAGCGCGAGCCAGGGTAGGCTGTCGTTGCGCGCCTTGCTGCTACGCAAGCGACGCCGCAGGAAGGCGATGTTGTCATCCCCGCCGGCTTCCCCCAAGGCCATGGTCGCGAAGCTGCGCGTCTGTGGATCCCGTCCCTCGCCGCATTCGCGCCGCAGCGCTTCGAGGCTCGCGCGGTCTTCGCGATGCACGACCTTGCCGAGCGCCAAGCACGCAGCCTGGCGCAAGACCTGGGGCACATCTTTGTCGTCGAGGACACTCGTGGCCCGCCTCGCGACCCGCGTCGCGGGGTCGGCTCGGCCAGCGAGCGCCGCGGCGGCAACGAGGGCATGCGACCCAAGTAGTGGCTCGAGGGTCTTCGAAGCGAGGAAGCCACCGAGGCAGTAGGAGGGAACGTCGCGCAGCGCGCGGCCCTTCCTGCCGAAGCCGACCAGGTGCTCGGGCACCACGGTGCGCAGCGACGGCTGGTAGTGGTGCAGGTTGCGGCGGATGGTGCGCGGCCAGTCGATCTCGCGCAGCCAGTGCCGCACCCTGGTGGCCGCGGGCTACCACGTGGCGCTGGTCGAGCGCGGGCCGCGGGTGATGGCCAGCCACTGGCCGATCGAGGCGGTCGACCTGGTCGGCGGCGGCTCGCGCTCGGCCCTCTGGGCGCAGATCCACGCCGACGTGCTCGGCATCCCGGTCCACCGGGTCGAGGAGGGCGAGGTCGGTCGGCCGGCCGGGGAACTCGATCTGCTCGCCGGCCGAGCGGAGCACCTGGTGGGTCGGCACGATCGCACCGTCGGCGGTGCGGCCCACCGGGGCGGTCGGCGCGTGCG
>CALLZN010000239.1 GCA_937858895.1 uncultured bacterium
AAGCCGAAGATGGCGTCCTTGCTCGCGGGCATGTCGCTCGAGACGGTGAGCGTCGAGGAGGCCATGGGGCTCTTGTCCTTCCCGCGCGCCCTCGGCACCGACCCGAAGAGCGGCGAGACGGTCTTTGCCTCGAACGGTCGCTACGGGCCCTATGTCTACGCCGGCAAGGAGACGCGCTCCCTGCCTGCCGAGCTCTCGCCCCTCGCCGTGACCCTCGACGAGGCCTGCCACCTCCTTGCCCAGCCCAAGCTGCGCCGGGGCCGTGCGGCGGCGAAGCGTGAGCCGATCAAGGCCTTCGGCAAGCACCCGGAGAGCGGCGCCGACATTCAACTCCTCGAGGGTCGCTTCGGTCCCTACGTCACCGACGGGACGACCCACGCTTCGCTGCCACGCGGCACCGTAGCCGACGAAGTGACGCTCGATTTTGCGCTCGAGCTCATCGCCGCTCGCGCGGCGATGGGGCCGCGCAAGAAGAAGTCATCGCCGAAGAAGGCGGCCAGCAAGAGCGCCGCGCCCAAGAAGGCCAGCACCAAAAAGGCCAGCGCCAAGAAGGGTTCGACCAAGAAGGCCAGCCCGAAGAAGAAGAAGGCCCCCTGACGCAAGTCCTGCGGGAGAACCGATTTGTGAAGCTTGTGCGGCGCGGCGTCGCCACACGCTTCCCGAGCTGGCACGGCTTCCGTAGAATCCTCGCCCCTTTCCCGTCGACGCTGATGCGCCGACGGCCTTCGTCCGCGAGTGACCAGACTGCTGACCGCGCGGACCGTCCCCGAACCTCATCGCCCGAATGGAAATCCGCGAGCTGCCCGTCGACGGCTACGAGAAGGTCGTCGTCGCCAAAGATCCCGAGTCCAAGCTCCACGCCCTGATCGCGGTCCATGACACGACCCTGGGTCCTGCACTCGGCGGCCTGCGCATGTGGCCCTATGCCGACCAAGACGCGGCCTTGACCGACGTCCTGCGCCTCGCGAAGGGGATGACCTACAAGTCGGCGATCGCCCATACGGGCCTCGGCGGTGGCAAGAGCGTCATCATCGGCGATCCGAAGAGCACGAAGTCCGAGGCCCTCTACCTCGCGATGGGGCGCTTCATCAACAGCCTCGAGGGGCTTTACATCACGGCCGAGGACGTCAACACCTCGATCGAAGACCTCGAGATCGTCAGTCGCGAAACGAAGTACGTGACCGGGCTGTCGCGTGAGTCAGGTTCGTCGGGCAACCCGAGCCCCTACACCGCGCGCGGCTGCGTGCTCGGCATCCAGAAGTGCGTCGAGCGTGTCTTCGACGGGGCTACGGTCGAGGGCAAGCACATCGTGCTCCAGGGCGTTGGCGCGGTCGGCTCGCAGATGGCTCGTGAACTCCACGAGCTCGGCGCGCGCATCTCGCTCTACGACATGCGCACCGACCGAGCCGAGGCGCTCGCGCGCGAGCTCGACGCCAAAGTCCTTCGCGGTGAAGACGTCATCAGCGCCCGCTGCGATGTCCTCGCCCCCTGTGCCCTCGGCGCCGTGATCAACGACGACACGATCCCGACCCTGCGCTGCAAGATCATCGCGGGTTGTGCCAACAACCAACTCGCGACCCGCCAGCACGGCGACCATCTGCGCCGACGCGGCATCCTCTATGCGCCCGACTACGTGATCAACGCCGGCGGCATCATCAACGTCGCGGTCGAGTTGCTACCTGGTGGCTACGACGAGGCCAAGAGCCTCGAGCGCGTGCAGCGCATCCCCGACGCCCTCGAGGAGGTCTTCGAGCTCAGCGAGCGCGAGCAGATCTCGACGGCCGAGGCCGCCCATCGCCGCGCCCTCGAGATCCTCGCCGAAGGGCGTCACTGAGCAAGCCGGCCGGCTGGCCAAAGCGCTCACGCGCTGAGCGTCGTGACCTCGGCGCCGTGCTCGGTGATCAAGATCGTGTGCTCGTGCTGGCTGATGCGGGTGCCGCGCTTCTCGGCGAGCGGCGGGAACTCGACGAGGATCCCCTTCTTGCGCAGCAGGCGCAGCGTGGCCTCGGCTTCGTTCTCGTCTTCGCAGATGCGCATGAGGTCGCGGCGCGCGAATGGTAGGCGCATGAAGGACGCGAGCAGCTCTTCGACGCGCGGCGGGAGCTTGTCGCGCATCTTCAGCGGCCGGCTCTGCATGAAGACCTCGGGTTCGCCGACTTCTTCGATGTAGCCGCGGCCGTCGGTCGCGAAGGGCTCGCACGCGATGACCTGGCCGGGCTTGAGCTGGCCCTTGCGCTGGTCGTCGTAGTTGGGGATCGAAGGCGCGCAGTGGATGACCCAGCGCGCGACGCCGTGGCCCGTCAGGTTGAAGACGGGCTTGAAGCCCATGCTCTCGATCGTCTCTTGGATCGTGCGGCCGATGTCGCGCACCGCGACGCCTGGGCCGATCATCGCGATCACGTTCTCGAGCGCCATGCGCGACGCGCAGGTGAGCGCGCCGTCGGGGCCATCGCGAAGGTCGACCGTGACCGCGTTGTCGGCGACGTAGCCGTCGACGTGGACGCCGCAGTCGAGCTTCAAGATGTCGCCGTCTTCGATGAGGGTCGTGTCGTCGGGACGCGGGCAGTAGTGGGCGGCGATGTGATTCTTCGAGATCTGAGCCGGGAAGGCGAGCTTGCCGCCGAGTTCGAAGATCTTGGCCTCGCAGCTCTCGACGACCTCGCGCATCAAGCGGCCGGGTGTGATCAGAGCCTTGGCGTGTTCGCGCGCCGCTGCGGCGATGCGTCCGGCTTCGCGAAACTTGTCGTAGTCGATGACTGCCATTGGCCGGCGAGCATAGCGGCGCGCGCTTGTGCGCCTGGACCCTTCGTGGTCGAATTCCGCCATGAGCAAGCCGACGCAGCTGACGTTCTCTCGCGCTTGGACCCTGGCGAGCGCTGCCATCGCGGCATCACTCGCTTTGCACGTGGGGCTCAGCGCCCAGGACGGCGGCGTCCTCGAAGACGTCACGGCCGAGATCGAGACCGCGCGCTTCGCCTGGCCGCTGCCGTGCAAGGTCCTCGTCGAAGAGACGGCGCTGAAGGGCGGTAAGACCATGGTCATGCGCTACGAGGTCTCGCTGCGTCGCGAGGCCAGCGAGGCCACAGAAGGCGGCGCCGAGTCCAAGCACCTCCTCGTGTCGCTCCGCAACTTCGAGTTCTTGAAGCTCGACGACAAAGATCTCCAGACCGACGAAATGCGCCGCCAACTCGGGCCGGCTCTTGCGCTCGCCGCCGCCATCCCCGACTTGGTCATCGACGAGCGCGGCAAATTCGTGAAGACGAGCGGCAGCGAGGCCATGATCGAGCGCGTGATCGAGGCTCAGGTCGGCGTGGGCGGTGGCCACGACGACGAAGCACAGCAGCGCATGCGCGCCATGCTCAGTTCGCCTGCGATGAAGGCCTCGGTCGAGGCGTCGGCGAGGCTGTTCTGGGACGCCTGGGTTGGCGCTTGGGCCGCCTGGAGTGTGGCGCCTCTCGAGAAGACCGAAGAGGCGACATGGCTGCCGATCGGGCAGCAGCGCATGCCGGCGACCGTGGTCGCGACGCACCACGGCGCGGTCGACAAGCGCCCTGGCTTCGTCAAGCTGAGTATGGAGACCCGCGCGTCGAGCGACGAGGCGCGCGAGGCCTACGCCAAGTTCTTGACCGAAGTCCTCGGTGCTTCCGTCAAGGACAAGAAGGCCTTCGATAAGGACAAGATCCGCTCCCTCGACATCCGCTCACGCGTCGAAGTCGTAACGCGCCTCGATAGCCTGCGCCTCTTCGAAGCGAGCTACGAGAAGCGGCATACAATTGAAGTCGAAGGCCAGAAGCCCCAGCTCTACCACGAGAAGCGCAGCTACAAGTTCAAGTGGGCGGATTGAGCAAGGCCCATCCGACTGCGCGCTACTGTCCCCCGAGACCATCCGGCAGCGCATCCAAGAAACGTCGCCCATAGCGCTTGCGCCGCGCGCGCGGGTCCAAGAGCACGACGCGCCCCTTGTCGCTGCTGCTGCGCACGAGGCGACCGAAGCCTTGGACGAACTTGAGCAAGGCGAGCGGCACCATGTAAGTGTCGAAGCTCGAAGCGCCGCGCTGCTCGAGGTCGTCGGCGCGCGCGGCGGTCAGCGGGTGGCTCGGCACCGGGAAGGGGAAGCGCGTCAGGATGACGAGGGTCACGGCGCCGCCTGGTAGGTCGACGCCTTCCCACAGGCTGTCGGTGCCGACGAGGACGCTGCGCGGGTCGAGGCGCTTCTCGGTGATGAGCTGCTCGAGCGGGCGCTCGCCTTGGACCAGCACTTCGATGCCCTTGGTCGCGAGCGCAGGCCGCAGCGCTTCGGCGCAGCGCTCGGCGAAGCGCCACGACGTGCAGAGCACGAGCGCGCAGCCGTCGTTCTCGAGGCAGAGCTCGACGACGCGCTGCGTCGCTTCGCGCTCGAAGGCTTGCGCCTCGCTCGACGGATCGGGCAGGCCCTCCTCGACCTCGAAGCGCACGTTGTCGCGGTAGGGGAAGGGCGAGCCAACGCGCAGCGTCGTCGCGAGGTCGTCGATGCCGAGCCGCTCGCGCAGCCACGCGAAGCCCTGCTCGGGTGGCCCGAGCGTCGCGCTCACGAGGACCGCGTTCGGCACAGCATCGAAGAGCGTCTCGCGCAGGATGTCCGCGATGCGCACGGGGGCCGAATGGAGCTGGTCGTTTTGGCGCTCGCGTTCGATCCAGCGCACGGTGTGGTTCTCGGCCGGCTTCGCGAAGCTGCGCACGACGGCCGCGAGGTCGAAGAGGCGGTCAGCGCGGGACTTGATCTCGAGCTCGACCTCGCGCTCGGCGTGCTCGGCGATCTCGTGCAGGTCGCGCGCTAGCTTGTCGAGCAGCGAGCTCAAGCTGTCCTCGATGACGTCCTGGCCGCCGAGGCGCAGCGTACCGGCGGCGACCGCGCTCATGCGCTCGGCGACGCGCGCCCAGTATTCTTTCGCGACGCGACGAATGGCTTCGACCTGCTGCACTTCCGGGTAGAGACCGTGCCGCGTGAGCAAGCCCTTGCCGCGACGGTTGACGAGGCGGCTCAGCACCCACTCGATCATGGCTGGCGTGAGGCGCTCGCCGAGGGCCTCGGACGCGATGTTCTCGACGTGGTGTGCTTCGTCGAAAACGACGAGGTCATGGTCCGGCAGATACTGTGCGCCCTGGCTGCGGAGCTTGAGGTCGGCGAAGTAGAGCGCGTGGTTGACGATGAGGAGCTGCGAAGTCTGCATGCGCCGCTTGGCCTTCTGCCACTCGCAGGGCTCGAAGTGTCGGCAGGCAGGCCCGAGGCAGTTGCCGCTCTCGGCTTGGACCTCGCCCCAGGTCTTGGCGCCCGGCACGAAGGAGAGCTCGCTCTTGAGGCCGAACTCGGGTCCGCGCCGCACCCAGTCGTGGATGGCACCGAGCTCTTCGATCTCGCCACCTTCGTCGAAGAGCGACTGGCGCTCGCTCCACGCGGTCTCGAGGCGGCGGCGGCAGACGTAGTTGTTGCGGCCGACGCAGACCGTCGCCGTGAACTCGATCGGCAGCACGGCTTGCAAGAAGGGGATGTCCTTGGTCGCGAGCTGCGCCTGAAGCGCCTTGGTCCGCGTCGAAATGATGACGCGCTTTTTTGTGCGCTCGGCGAGGAGGATCGCTGGCAGCAGGTAGGCGAAGGACTTGCCGACGCCGGTGCCGGCTTCGGCGACGATCGTACCGCCGCGGTCGAGGCTCTCGGCGATCGCGGTGCAGAGCGCTTCTTGCTCGGGACGGCGCTCGTAACCTTCGAGGCGACGAGCGAGCGGACCCTCGGGTCCGAAGAGAGCAGGCAAGTCGGCGGCGAGCGACACAGCGAGTATCTTGCCGACCTGCGGGCGACGGCGCGCGACGATCTTTTCGCTGCTACCGCGATTTTCGCTCAAGCGACTGCCCCGCGTGGCCGAAGAGGAAGGCGAGAGAAAGGAAACAGCAGTTCGTGCTCCTCGATCTCACGGAACGACGTGGCGCAGGTCAGTTCGAATGCGCCATGCACCGACCAGACAGCCGTCACCGGGCCACACGCATGATCGCGATGAATCCCCCCACACGTCCGAACCTGATGCAGGCTTCGGTGACGGCTTGTCTCCTTCCGCTCCTCGCAGTGTCCGCCTCGTGCGTCGTGACCACGGTCGAGAAGCTCGCGCCGGACGCCGCGCCGCGCGCCGTCGAGAAGCAGTCGAGCTGGGACGTCGTGCTCGATCATGTCCAGGTCGGCAAGCTCCACCTCCTCGAAGTGCAGGGCCCGAGCGGAAAAGTCCGCTTCTATCACGTGACCTATCCCGACGGTCAGCAAGCGGGTTGGATCGACGTGCTTGGTCGCGCCTTCCGCGACAAGCGCATCGACGAAGAGGGCCCCGATGGGACGGTCCACGTCGGCATGGACACGATGGAAGAGAGCCTGCGCAAGCTGCTCGAGCTCGCGCGCGCGCCGCGCGTCGTGCCGTCGGTCGCCGACGAAGTGCTCGCGCAGCGCTGAGGCGCGCGCGCTACCGAACGGAAGCACTCGATTGCTTGTCCGGTTCGCGTGCAGCTTTGCTCTGCACCTCTTATGTTGGGAGCGCGGACGGCCAGCTTCTCGCGCGATGCGCGGATGGAAGTCCTGCGACGCTATCGAATAGCGGAGACAAGCATGAAGCCCATCGTTGCCGTCCTTCCCACAGCCCTCGTAAGTCTTGCTGCGATCACCCTTGCTGCGAGCACCAGTCGCGGAGTTGCCCCTCGCGATACGGAGACGCAGGACGCCGCGGCGCAAGGTTCCGTAGTGGCAGCCATCGACAGCGACGCCGCCGAGGTGACGGCGATCGAACGCGCAGCGATGGACTACATCGAGGCGTTCTACGAGGCCAAGCCGGAACTCCTCGAGCGCAGCGTCTCGAAGGCCTTGACGAAGTACGGCTACTGGCGCGAGAACGCGGAGAGCGAGTACCGCGGCTCGGCGATGACCTTCGACAGCGCCGTCGCCTTGGCCAAGAGCTGGAACGCCAAGGGCTGGCTCGCCAAGGACGCGCCGAAGTCCGTCAAGATTCTCGACCGCTTCGACAAGATCGCGGCGGTCAAGGTCACGGCGCACTGGGGCGCGGACTACATGCACCTCGAGAAGGTCGACGGCAAGTGGGTGATCCGACACGTGATCTGGCAATCGGTCGTTCCGCCGACGAAGAAGGCCGACGCCGGCAAGTAGCGATTGCCGCTGCGCCGCGACGAGGAACGCAGCGACCCGGAACCGACCAGCATGAACAGCTACGAGCCCCAAGCGAGCGATACGACGGAGGCGATCGACCGCCTGGTTTTCGAAGGCTTCCGTGCCATGTCGCCGCGCGAGCGCCTCGAGCTCGCGCGGAAGGCCTGTCACGCAGTCGAACGCATGTCGATAGCCGGCCTGCGACTGCGCTATCCGAACGCGAGCGACGACGAGCTACGGAAACGCGCCGGCGCGAAACGCCTCGGTCCCGAATTGACACGACTCGCCTTCGGTGTCGAAGCCGAAGCCTGGCTCGAGTGACTGCTGATCCGATCGACATCGCGCTCCAGGTCGCGCGCATCTTCGAGAAGCTCGGCCTCGCCTACGTGCTTGGCGGCTCCCTTGCCAGCGTGGCCCACGGAGAACCGCGAGCGACCTTGGGTGTCGACATGGCGGTCCATATGCAAGTGCCGGTCGTTGACCCGTTGATCGCAGCAGTCGAAGGAGACTTTTTCGTGCACCCCGACTGGATGCGCGAAGAGGTCCGACGCAACGGTTCCTTCCAGCTCGTCCATCGCGCAACGATGACTCGCGTGGACATCTTCGTGCCGCAATGGACCGGTCTGCACCTCTGGAAGTGGCAGACCCGACAGCGCATCGCGATCGGCCCTGACGCAGCGGATGAGATCGACATTACGAGCGCCGAAGGCATCGTGCTACAGAAGCTGCTTTGGTTCCGAGACGGCGGCGAGACGTCGGAAAAGCAGTGGCGCGACATCCTCGGTGTTCTGAAGAACCAAGCAACGCGCATCGAGACCGTTTGCCTCCGCGACATGGCTCGCGAACTCGGCATCGCCTCACTTCTCGAGCGCGCCTTCGCGGCGGCTGGTCTCCCACCCGCAGCGTCCGGATAGTAGGGTCCGCGCCTGATCGCTTGGTGCACGTGTGATCGCGACCGGTCGGGCGGCTGACGGACCGCGTATCCTACGAGCGTGGTCACGAAGCGCGATGATGTCGATGTCGAAGTCAACGCCATGGTCGAACGCATGCGTCCGATCTTGCAGTAGGAGCAGCAGATTGCGGCGGCCTGGCTCTTTGGGTCGGCAGCGCGTGGAGAGCTTCGACCGCTCAGCGATGTCGATGTTGGCCTCCTGCTGCGTGATTCGCGGGCGACGGCCGTCGACGAGGGCGCCTGATCATCGAGAACGACCGCGAGTGGCGCATCGAGTTCTCAGGGCTAGCAGCCTTCCCCCTGGCCATAGACGAGCACACGCGCAGTCGTGATGCCGGCAAGGCCGTCGAGGTCGTAGAGGAACTTCGAGCCGATCTTGTGGGCGACGCCGATGCTCGCCTCGTTGCCTTCGAGGATGCAGTGAACGACGCGCTTCCAGCCGAGCTCGTCGAAGGCGAAGCGCAGCGAGGCGAGCGCCGCCTCGGTCGCGAAGCCTCGCCGCAGGCTGTCGGGCGCGATCGACCAGCCGATCTCGGGTTCTGGCCAGCCTTCGGGAAACCAAGGACCGACGCGGCCGACCCACGCTCCACTCGCCTTGTCTTCGACCGAGAAGAAGCCGTAGCCGCGGATTGCCCAGTGGCCAATGACGGCCGCCATGCTGCGCCAGGCCTCGGCGCGGTTCTGCACGCGGCCGACGGTGTAGCGCACGTGCTCTTCGTCGGCGAGCGCGCGCGCCCAAGCCTCGAAGTCGCGGTCAGGGTCGATGCGGCGCAGGATGAGTCGGTCGGTCTCGATTGCCATGTCGCCAGAGTATGCAACGACACGGCATTCGGTCCGAAGTCTTGATGGCCGAAGTCTACCAGTTGCGATTTGGCCAGTTGCCCGGGGGCGCGTCGTTGAAGGGCTTGCCGCTGGAAGGTAGATCTGGATCCGAGTTCTGCTTTTCGTTTTGGACGCCCTTCCCGTCGTCGTAGTCGACGTCGATGTCGCACTGTCCGCTCGACTTGGATAGCCACGCTTCGTTGACGAGCTTGTACTTGTAGAGCGATCCCTGGACGAAGCACCAGCCGGCCTCCAGCACGACGTCTTCTTGAGAGAGATCTGGCTTGCCAGGCTTCGCCTCCTCGGTTTTTGTCTCGGACCCAGTCGCGTCGTTGATTGCCTGACTGATGGCGAGTGCCATGGCCTCATCGCCCGTCGCCTCACTGAGGCGAACCATGATGGAGTAGACCTTGCCGTCTGGTCCCTTGATCTGAAAGAAGATCTGGAAGTCGTAGTCGATGATGTTCTGTGTCCCGCATTCCGGCTGAACGTTGATCCGCTGTTGGGCCGCGAGGACTGTTGTCGATGCGAAGAGTGTGATCGCGACGAAGGCGCTTTGTAGTGGAAGGGTTGACATGATCAGGAGCCTCGCTTCGTTGTCTGTGTTTTTGTTTGGATCTGTTGGTCGAGCTTGCCGTCGTAGGACTTCTTGGGTTTCTCCGGCGTGCCGCTGTTGTTGCTGGTTGGCGGAGTCGCCTTGACGACGACGCAGTTGCCCTCGCAGCGCAGGAAGTTCTTCGCATCGGCGCGAGGCTGTCCGTGGTCCGCGAGGCAGTCCGCAATCTTGTCTTCGATGGCGTCGCAGGCTTCCTGTGCGATCTGACGTGGAGTCTTGTCGTTGTCCGCGACTTCGATTGTCACGTCGATCGTGCACAAGTATGAATGGTGGGCGTCTTCGATTTGAACATCCACTTTGATTTTTAATGTATTGCCTTTGACGACTGGCTTGTCGACTTCGGTTGAGCGTGCAACGAAGTCGATGCGGGTCGATCCCACTTCTGGCGACGGGTTCTGCGCCACGGCGGTCGACGCCAGGAACAGGGCCAGGAACAGGACACGGAATAGGATGAGCGAGCGCATGATGCCTCCTGATGTGATGTGGCGAGAACTGCGAATCCCAGCCCGTCGAGGCTGCGTAAGTCCGCAATCGCAGCGCTAAGGTTCGGTGCGAACCGTGCGTCACTCAGAAAATCTGGCAATCTCGCGCGCAATCCACGACGTGCCTGGACGCCGTCGCTCGGCCCTATGGCACGGCGCGGATCGCGACGCTCAGCGTGCGGTCGTCGCCGAGGTCGAAGGCCGTTGCACTCGTGCCCAAGTCCATAGTCGTCGTCATCCGCACTTCGTTTGCGAGCACTTCGCGGCCGATCAGCTCGCCGTGTTCGTCGACCGCTCGTTGCACGAGGGCGTCGTCGCTCGCGCAGTCGAGCTCGATGCGCGTCTCGATCGCGAGGCCACTTTGCTTGCGCAGCTGGTTGACGCGCACGACGATCTCGCGCGCGACACCTTCGGCACGCAGGGCGTCGTCGAGTTCCGTATCGAAGTAGACGACGAGCGAAGTGTTCGTCTCGACGTCGAGGTCGCCCTCGACGTGGACGCGGATCTCGACGTCATCGGGTTCGAGGTCGATTGCGCTGCCTTCGACCTCGATCGTGACGTTGCTGCCACTGCGCAGCCGCACGATGTCCTCGCGGCCGAGCGCCGCGATGCTCACGGCCGCCGCCTTCATCTGCTTGCCGAGGCGCTTGCCGAGTGTCTTGAAGTTGGGCTTGGCCTCGAGCGTGCAGAGCTTGCCGTCGTCGGTCTCGAGGCTGCCCAAGGCCTTGACATTCAATTCGTCGAGGATCTGCTCGCGGGCAAAGTCGCTCGCAAGCAGGTCGAGGTCGCGAGCGCTGCTCGCGCGCAGGTGAAGCGCACGCAGCGGCTGCTTGATCTTGAGGCCTTTGCGCTCGCGCAACGCGCGGCCCATGACGACGACCTCGAGGGCGAGGCGCATCGCGCCTTCGAGCTCTTCGTCGACGAGGTCCTCACGCGGCGTCGGGACGTCGCAGCCGTGCACCGTCTCGTTGGAGTTCGTGAGCGCGCGCCACAGCGCGTCGCTGACGAAGGGCACGAGCGGCGCCGCTAGTCTTGCTGCCGTCTCGAGCGCCGCGTGCAGCGTCGCATAAGCGCCGAGCTTGTTCGGCGCCATGTCGCCCTTCCAAAAGCGTCGTCGGTTGCGCCGGATGTACCAGTTCGAAACCTCATCGACGACGAAGTGCTCGATCGCGCGGCACGCCCCCGACAGGTCGTACTGGTCGAGGCTCACGACCACGTCACGGATCACCGTCTGCGTGCGGGACACGAGCCAGCGGTCGATGGCCTCACGCTCCGCGACTTGGGGAATCGCAGGGTCGTCGACGACGAAGCCGTCGAGGCGCGCATAGTCCGCAAAGAACTTGTAGCTGTTCAGCAACGTGCCGAGGAAGCGTCGCCGCACCTCGAGCACGCCGTCGAGGTCGAAGCGCTTCGGCAGCCAGATCGCGCCCGAAGAAAGCATGTACCAGCGCAACGCATCCGCGCCGTGCGTGCCGATCGCTTCGTTCGGCTTGACGATGTTGCCGAGGCGCTTCGACATCTTGACGCCGTTCTTGTCGAGCAAGAGCCCGTTGACGACGCAGGTTTTGTAGGTCGGCCCTTTTTTGAACGCCGCGGTCTCCGCCGTGTCGTCCACGCACGACAAGAAGGTCCCGATCGCATGCAGCGTGTAGAACCAGCCGCGCGTCTGGTCGACGCCTTCGGCGATGAAGTCGGCTGGCCACTGGTCGGCTGTCCGAGCGCGACTCTCTTCCGAGAAGGGCCAGTGATACTGTGCGTAGGGCATGGCGCCTGAGTCGAACCAGACGTCGGCGACGGCCGCCGTGCGCCGCATCGTGCCGCCGCAATCGCAGCGCAGCAGGACATGGTCGACGTGCGGCTTGTGGTTGTCGAAGGCCTCTGGCAACGGCTCGGTCGCGAGCGCCTCGAGCTCTTTGCGCGAATGAATCGCCTTCTCAGCGTCGCAGCTCTCGCAGATCCAATAGGGGAGCGGCGTGCCCCAGTAGCGGTCGCGGCTGAGGTTCCAGTCGACGAGGTTCTCGAGCCAACGGCCAAAGCGACCAGTCCCAACGTCCTTCGGCACCCAGTTGACCCGGGCGTTGAGCTCGACCATCGCGTCCTTGAAGGCCGTCACTCTCAAGTACCAAGCAGGTGCCGGAAAGTAGAGCAGTGGCGTGTCGCAGCGCCAGCAATGCGGGTAGCTGTGGAGCTCGCGGGCCTTCTGGAAGAGCAGGCCCCGCTGCTTCAGGTCGTCCATCAAGGCGTCGTCGGCGTCCTTGAAGAAGGTGCCCGCGGCGACGCCCGCGACCCCGACCTTGAAGCGGCCGTCCTCGCCGACCGCGAGCTGCACGGGCAGCAGTTCACGCCGCGCGAGCTCCCAGTCGTCTGCCCCATAGGGCGCCTGGTGAACGATGCCCGTGCCTTCGGCGTCGGTGACGTGGTCGCCGGCGTAGACCCTGTGCAGCTTTTCTTGCTCGGGCGTCCACACGCCCGGATCGACTTGGGGGATGGCGTCCCCGAAGAGCGGCTCGTAGGCGACGCCGACGAGGTCGCTGCCCTTACAGGTCGTGAGGACTTCGTGGTCGCCGAGGACGGCGCGCGCGCGCGCGGCCGCGACCCAGACGACTTCGTGGCCACGGCTGCCCGGCGCTTCGCCCTTCTGCACGGCGAGCGCGACGCGCGCCCTGACGTAGTCGAGCTTGCTGTGCACGGCCAGCGCCAAGTTCGAAGGCAGGGTCCAGGGCGTCGTCGTCCACGCGAGGAAGCTCGCAGCATCCGGGTCCGCGACGGCGCGGAAGCGCACGATGACCGACGGGTCCTTGATGTCGCGATAGACGCCAGGCTGGCCGAGCTCGTGCGTGCTGAGCCCGGTGCCGCAGCGGCTGCAATAAGGCAGCACGCGCTTGCCCCGGTAGGCGAGGCCGCGGTCGTGGAAGCGCGCGAGCAGGTTCCAAACGGTCTCGACGTAGGCCGGGTCGTAGGTGATATAGGGCGTGTCGTAGTCGAGCCAGTAGCCGATGCGGGCCGAGAGCTCTTCCCAGTCCTGGCGGTAGGTCCAGACCGATTCACGGCAGCGCTCGTTGAAGGCGGCGACGCCGAAGTCTTCGATCTGGCCCTTGCCCGAGATGCCGAGGCTCTTCTCGATCTCGAGCTCGACCGGCAGTCCATGCGTGTCCCAGCCGGCCTTGCGCTCGACGCGGTAGCCAGCCATCGTGCGATAGCGGCAAACGGCGTCCTTGATCGTGCGCGCCAAGACGTGGTGGATGCCCGGCCGGCCGTTGGCGGTCGGCGGACCTTCCCAGAACACGAAGGGCTTGCAGCCCTTGCGCTTCTGCTTGACGGCTTCGTAGGCCTGCTCCGCGGTCCAGCGCGCGAGGACCTCGCGCTCGGCTTCGTCGGGGGCTTCGGTGAAGGATTTCGGAAGCGGCGGGAAGGCAGCGTCCGTGGCTCTCTGACTCATCGTGCGCTACTTGTAGCGGGTCCGAGCTTGGTGCGGAACGCTCGAAACCTCGTCGTCAGGCGGTCGCGGAGATCGAAAGGCCGGGGCGCGCTCGGCACGCAGGTGCGTGGAGAGGCCATGCTTGGCGATCGGAAAGTGGCGGCAGATTCTGGATGATAGGGGCCGCAAATCTTGGATATTGTTTTCCTCGATGCCTTTCCCTCGCCTATCTCCTGAGGGTTAGAGGGCTGACGCGTGAGCGCTCGAGCCATCAACGGTCGGCCTTGCGCGAGACGCGGTCGACAGTCATTCTGCGGAAGCGCCGAACAGAGCGCGCGCGACCGATGACCCGACTCTTCGGAAAGACCCAAGGCCTGAGACCAACCGAGCTCGACGGTCTCCTTCGCCTGCTCGAGCGCCGGAGCGACCGGTCTCGCTTGGTCGGGGTCGACCTCGCGCGCGAGCTCGGCGAACGCGCCTGGGAGCTCGGCCGCAATGTGGGGGTCCTCCTCGCGCGCAATGGCCACGTCGAGCATGTCCTCGTCGGCGATGCGCACGGAGTGCCGCTGCCCGACCTCGGTCCGGCGCCGCAGTTGGGCCGCTTGCGTGGCCTGCGCCTCGTGCGCACCTCCTTGCGCGGCCTCACGCAGATCTCCGACGACGACCGCGCGACCCTCGTGCGTGAGCGCCTCGATGCTTACGTGCGTGTCGTCATCGACGATGTGGGCGAGGTGCTCTGGGTCCAGCACGCGTACCTCGACCCCGACCGGCTCGCGCACGTCAAAGCAGCTCCCGATCGCTCGATGGTCGACCGCTTGGCTGCCGACCGCCTTGCTGGCGACGACTTGTCGCGCGTCGACACGGACGCCGGCACGAGCGGCCGCGTCGTGAGCGAACGCGCGCCCCAGCGTCTGTCCGCGTTGAGCCGCGAGTATCCAGAAGAGATCACCGCGCTCGAAGAGGAGATCGTGCGCCGCAGCCTCGGCTTGCACGAAGTCGGCGCAGCCGAGCGCGCCGTGCTCGCGTTGGTGCAGTTCGACGAGGTCGATGACCACGAAGAGCGCATGGGGGAGCTCTGCGAGCTCGTGCTCTCTGCTGGCATCGACGTGGTTGCCCATTGCTTCCAGAAGCGCGAACGCCCGGATCCGCGCACACTAGTCGGCTCGGGCAAGCTCGAAGAGATCGGTCGCCTCGCGGTCAAACACGCGGCCAACCTTCTCGTCCTCGATCGCGAGGTGTCAGGCGTGCAGCAGCGCAACCTCGAGGACAAGACCAGCCTCACGGTCCTCGACCGCACCGAGGTCGTGCTGCGCATCTTCGAGCGTCGAGCGCGCACGCGCGCCGCCAAGCTGCGGGTCACGCTCGCGCGGCTGCGCTACATGCTGCCGAGGCTCTCGGTGAAGGACCACGGTCTCTCCCGCATCGGCCGCGCTTCGGTCGCCGGCGTCGGCACGCGCGGCAAGGGCGAGCGCCGCATCGACCTCGATCGCCGCCAGATGCGCGATCGCATCCACCGCCTCGAGAAGCTCCTCGAGCGCGTCGCCAAGCAGCAGCGCACGCGGCACGCGGCGCGCGTGCGTTCGCGTCTGCCGATGTGTTCACTCGTTGGCTACACCAATGCCGGCAAGTCGACTTGGCTCAACGCCTTGACCGACGCCGACGTCCTCGTCGAAGACCGTCTCTTCGCGACCCTCGACACGTCGGTGCGGCGAACGCGCCTGCCGTGCGGCAACGACGTCTTGATCGCCGACACGGTCGGCTTTCTGCGCGACTTGCCCGAAGGACTCGTCGATGCCTTCCGCAGCACGCTCGACGAACTCACGCAGAGCGACCTCTTGATCCACGTCGTCGACGTCGCCGCCAGGGACGCCGAAGAAAAGAGCGCAGCCGTCCTCGAGACCCTCGACCTACTCGGCGCCGCGAGCATCCCGCGCTTGACGCTCTGGAACAAGGCCGACCGCGTCGACCGCGCAAACTACGAGCCGCTCGCGCGCGCCTGCGGCGCCATGCTCGTCAGCGCCAACGAGCGCGACGACCGCGTGGCCGTGCGCGAGGCGATCGAGGCTGCGGCGTATGACTCAGTCGGCGACCAGGCGGCTGCACAGTGATGCCACGAACCGGCACGTCTCCTAGACCTCGAGGTTCGCCACGGTGGCAGCTGACAGGCCTAGCCTGTGTGTTGTTGTTGATTGGTATCTGGCTCTTCAACGGTGAAGTACATGTAAATCGGCTGAGTGACATGGTTGCGCCTGAAGCCGATGGCGTCCTCTCACTGCGGCACGCTTCCGAAGTGCCGATCTTCGCAACTGCTGAGGATCGTGTTTCCTCTCGGGTCGCTTGGTTGACTCCTGACGCGACCATGATCTTGCACCTTGAGCCGTATCCTGACCTGTTCTTGCTTGGATCCTTGGATCGCGCGCCGACGACGAAGACCATGGCGAGGAGAAAGGCGGGAGCGCGACTTCTCTTCATGGCTGTCGAGAATAGCGTGCACGTGGCGTCTGCGGCTCCCGCATCAGAGTTGCCAAACACGGACTTCGCCGGCGGACGTGCCAGCGATCAACATGCGGGAGTCGGGTGTGAGGGCAAGGCAGAAAACTTGCTGGTTCGGCGGCACGGCCAGCTCCAGGAGGCAGCGGCGACGCTCGACGTCCCAGACTCGCAAGCCGTCGTCGCCCGCCGAGAAGAGCCGACCGTCGTGGCTGAAGGCGAGAGCGTTGCAAGGCTGCGTGTGACCAGGGAGTGAACCGACCAGGGTACCGGACGCAGCATCGATGACGTCGATGTCCCAGCCTGATCTAGCGGCGAAGCCCCCGGCGACGACGAGGCGGCCATCGGGCGACCACGCAACGGTCTTGAGGGCGCGGTCAGAGACGTCGACCTGGCAGAGCTTCGCGCCGGAGACCGTAGCATGAATGTGCACAGCCCCGTCCTTGCCAGCCAGCGCGAAGCGCGACCCATCTGGCGCAAAAACACCATCCATCGGTTCGATGGGCAAGCTGAAAGTCTTGCCCCCGCCACCCGCTTCGAGGTCCCAGACGGCAGCGTTGTACCAGGCGAGGCTGTCGACGCCGGTGAAGAGGCCCTTGCCGTCAGGCGTGAACGCCATGGTCTGCGCTCCCATGACCTCGACGTAGATGGGAGACTTGGCTTCGAAGCTCTGGGCGTCCCAGCGCGCGAGCAACCTACGTTCGCCGATCGCGACCAGGTCACTGCCCTGCGGAGAGAAGCGCGCGCGACGGACGTTGCCAAGTTGCGCGTCGATCCGGCGGGACGCGCCACCTGGCAGAGCTTGGATGACGATAGACCTGCCCGCGGTGATGGCCAGCGCTCGACCGTCCGGCCGAATCGACAAGTCGCAGATTCGGCCGGATACCCTCGTCAACAGGCGCTGCACGCGACTCTGTTCGAGGTCCCAGATGCGCGTGCTGTCGCCCTCCGCGACCGCCACGACGCGCCCGCCTTTGCCGAAGAACAGCTGACCGACCCTCGCTTCGTGGCCATGGAGCAGTCGAACATCTTCGCTCGCAAAGTCGATGATCTCGATGCTGCACGAACGCGCACGTGCGAGATAGCGCCCACTCGCATCGATGGAAGCAAAGTCCCGCGCGATGCCGAGATCGTGTGGATAGTCGCGCTGCCAGTTCCGGGTCAAGGTCCCGCCGTCGTAGCTGCACACCTTGCCGGCGTTGTCGGCGACGAAGAGCTGCTTGCCGCTATTGGCGAAGCGCAGCGCCACGATACTCTTGCTCGAAGCCTCGAGGCGACCTGTGCAGCGCCAAGTGCGGGTCTCGAAGATCTCCACGACACCAATATTTGTACCAAGCGCAAAGCGTCCTTCGCCGGAAGAGCCCATGCAGTTGATGCGCCCTGCGCGCGGTCCCAGGTCGACGATGGTCGCGCCAGTCTTGGCGTCGAGGATCGCTGCCCGGCTATGACTCGTGATCAAGAGTGCGGCGCCGTCCTCGGTGTACGAAATCAACGGATGGCGGTCGGCATGCCACGAAAACTCGTGCACGATGCCGCTCTCGAGTTCGAGCACGCGTACGACTTGGTCGCGTGACCACGCCGCAAGGTTGCGCGAGGCAGGATCGAAGCAGAGGGCGTCGACGTAGCCGCGCGCCGAGAACGTTCGGACGCGACGCCGCGTAGCCAGCTCGTAAACAACGACGTTGTGCACGTCCAAAACTGTCGCCACCAGCTTCTCGTCGGCAGACAGGGCCGCCGTCCAACCGCCTTCGAAGCGATGGGAGCTCGTGTCGGACTGGCGTCGCAGAAAGTGCCACTCCCAACCCCGTTGCTTCTCGTTACAGGCCGCGAGGACGCGCTTCACTTCGCCACCATCGTTGCCGGCGGCTTGCGCCCGCTGCACGAAGTCGATGTCGTTGAAGTAGGCGGCGCGCTTGAGTTCTTCGACGCGAGAGGCGAGATCTGTTTGCGTCTTGTGTAGGTCCCGGTTCACGGCCGCCAGGTGTTGACGGTGGACGTTTTCACGAACGAGGTGGGCTACGAGGCCTCCGATCGTAACGATCAAAGTCGATATGATCGCGAGGGCGACAGCGCGGTTGCGCCGCATCCACTTGCCAAGGCTCACGAGCGCGCCGCTGTCATGGGCGATGACGACACGGCCTTCGAGGTAGGCGCGAAGGTCGGCAGCGAGCCCTTCGAGGCTGGAGTAGCGCGCGCTCGGCTCGCGGTGCATGGCTTTGTTGCAGATAGCGATCAACTCGGGTGGCGTGCGTGGCGCGAGTTGCTGGATCGGAGTCGGTGCTTCGTTGCGGACGATCGCGAGCATCTCTTCGACGGTCGTCGATTGACTGCGGTCCGAGTAGGGACGCTTGCCCGTCAGCAAGAAGTAGAGGATGGCACCGACCGCGTACTGGTCCGACAACAAGTCGACACGCGCGAGGTCGCCTGCGGCCTGTTCTGGCGCCATGAAGCCGGGTGTTCCCACGACATCGCCGTCGATCGTCGAGAGCGACGATCCTCGAGCCTCGCCGTCGAGGCTGCGTCGCACGCTGTCGATTTCGAGTGAGGCGTCACCTAAGACTGGAAAGAGACTCGGCGGATTCGCTTGGGGTAGCACCTTCGCGAGGCCCCAGTCCATGACGTAGACCTGGCCGAAACGACCGACCATGACGTTCTCGGGTTTCAAGTCGCGATGCACGACGTGCTTGCTGTGGGCGTAGGCGACGGTATCGCAAATCGACACGAGCATGGACAGGGCCGCAGGAATGGAGGTTCTGCCACCTGCGTGCACTTGCGTGATGACATGCCCCAAATGATGGCCGCGAACGATCGGCATCGTGAAGAAGAGCCGGCCACGTGCGTCGATGCCGATCTCGTGAATCGGCAAGATGCCTGGGTGCTGGAGCTGGCTACCGATGCGAGCTTCCTCGAGGAAGCGACTCAACTTGCGCCGAGCGTGAGAACTCTTGGCTTCGTGGACCGCGAACGGAAGCGCTTTGCGCGCGAGGGGGCGCCGCAGTCGCGAGTCCCACACACGGTCGATTTCCGCCATACCGCCGCGGGCAATTGGCCCGAGCACATGGAAGTTTGCGGCCGTACCAGGCTTGCCCAGATCCTCGAGCAGCGTCCGCATGCGCTCCTCCATCGACGCGGCGTCGTCGTCCAGGGCCGCGTCGAGTCCCACCGCCTGCAAGAGGGCTTCACCACGCAGATAGTCCGCATGAAGGCGATCCAGTGCAGGACCGAACGACGCGTGGACCTGCCGGAACTCATCCCACTGGATGTCTTCGCCAGCGAGACGGCCGAGCAGGTAGGCCTCGAAGACAAGACTCGCCTCGGCATCGCTCGAACTCGAGTCGGAGCCTGAGCCATCAGAGTTCGTGTAGGCATCCTCGTCGCCGCCCGTGCTGTGGTCGTGACCCATCATCGTGGAGTCGTTGTGCTCCGCTCTGGATCCACCGTCTCACCGAGGCGGCACAGCGCCCGCGCGTGCAAGAGCTGCACCGCGTTCTCGCTGCGACCGAGCCGCCGACCGATTTCCGCGAAGCTCAAGCCCGCGAAGTGGCGGAGCTCGACCACGTGACGGTGGTCCGCGGAGAGCCGGCCGAGCAACGTTCGGATGCGTTCGATCTGGTCGTTGCGGTCAGCTTCGCTTGGCGGTGAGCGCTCGCGACCCAGCACTCTCGGTTCGCGATTCTCGGCCGCTAGCAGAGAATCGATGCTCGCCTCCCGCCTTCGCCGGAGCTCGTCGCGGATCGTGTTCCGTGCGATCGCAGTCAGCCATCGGATCAGCGACTGGTCGTCACGCGGCTCGAAACGCTCGAAGTCGCGGAGAAAGTCCACGAAGACCTCATGGACGAAGTCGCCCGAATCGGCCCAGCGTCGAGCTTGACAGCCCAGGAGCTTCCTCACTCGCAAGAGGATGCGTTCCCGGTAGCGCTCGACGACTTGACGCAAGCTCTCTTGGTCGCCGCCACGAGCACGCGTCAAGAGGTCGAGAGTGTTCAAAAAGGGAGGCACTTCGCGACTCACAGCTCACCTGCTTGTTCCGCTCATGCTATCCGCTCGCTGTCAAGCTCGCGCGTGGCGCGCGTTCTTTCATCGTCCATTCTTGCGTGCGTGCGATTACCCGCCGACCGTCAACGACATGCCGTTGGACATGCGGATCGGGACGATCGTGTTCAGGTCCAAATACCAGCTCTGCACGGTCACAGTGAGGCAGCGTAGTGCCGCGTCGTTGGGCACGACGAGGCCGGCGTTGACCCAGTCGGGCGAAGTCGTGTGAGTTGCCAAGTAAACAAAGCTCGCTCGGTCGATCCAATTCCAACAGCCAGGAGCGTAGCGGGCCGGATTGGTTGTCGGACGCACGAGTGGAAGACTCAGCCAGGTGATCCCGATCGAGGTCTGCGCGTCAGGAACGTTGCGTCCGCGCAAAGTCGATGTCTTGCCGAGCAAGAGCTCCGTGCAGTCGAGTCGGATGTCATCGCAACCCTGGCCAAGCGTCGCGGTGATGGCACCTGCGCAGTCGAGTTTCCAGAGCTCGGTGCCGTGGTCGATGCTCGTAGCAAAGAAGAGCATGCTTCCGTCGACGAAGGTGAACTGGTCCGGATTGGAGCTACCGGACGTCTCGAAGATGTCGGCGACGAGGCGTGTGCCTGCCTCAGTGCCGTCCGAGACCCAGGCTTCGCCGCCCGAGTCGGGGGTTCTGGCCAAGAAGTAGACTCGGTCCGACGCGGAAGTGAGGCGGCTCGGGAAAGAGCTCCCCGTTCCAGGCGCGATGTCCTTGACGAGGCGCGTGCCGCTCGGGCTACCGTCCGTGACGTAGAGTTCGCTTCCCGTGCCGCTGTTCGGCGTCGCATCGGATGCACCGAAGTAGACCAGGGGCCCGCAGCCGACGAAGGCAACGCTCGAGACGCTGCTGCCGCTACCGGGATTGATGTCGGCGAGGCGGATCGTGCCCTGCGTGGTCCCGTCCGAAACCCATGGTTCGTAGCCGCTGCTTCCGTCGTTCGCGCGGAAGTAGAGCTTGCCACCGTAGCAGGTCAGGTTGCCCGGCGAGCTGCTGTTCGGCCCCGGGCTGATATCCCCAAGTTGCGCGAGCGTTGTGCCGTCGTAGCACCAGGGCTCGACCCCAGAGCTGCCGTCGTTCGCCGTGAAGTAGAGGCGCGCGCCACCCTGGGCGTCCTCGCAGCAGACGAGGTTCGACGGCGAGGATGTACTGGTGCCGGCCCGTAGATCGCGCACGAGCTTCGTGCCGTTGGCCGTGCCGTCGCTCTCCCAAAGCTCGATGCCGCTGTTGCCGTCGTTTGCCGTGAAGTAGAGACGACCTCCACAATAGACGAGGTTCTGCGGCGACGACGAGGCGGTGCCAGGGTTGATGTCCTTGACCAAGACCGTCCCGGCGGTCGTGCCGTCGCTCTTCCACAGTTCACCGCCTTCGTTGGGCGTCGCGTGCACAAAGTAGAACGTGTCGCCGGCGGCCATCAGCGAGGCCGGACGGACACCGGTGTTGAAGCCGGGGTAGACGTCCTTCAACAACTGGACGCTACCCGTCGCCGGATCCGCGACGTGGACCTCGTGGCCGCTCGTGCCATCATTGGCGACAAAATAGAGCCGGTTGTTCCAGACCGTCAGGTTGCCAGGGCTCGACGAACTCGTGCCAGGATTGAGGTCATGGATCTTCGTGCCCGCGCTCGTGCCGTCGGAGATGACGAGCTCTCGGCCGCTGGCCGGAGTCGAGGCCACGAAGTAGAGGCGGTCGCCGCACGAGGTCGCCTCGAAGGGTGCGCTCGACGACGCAGCGCCGGGCGCGAGGTCGGCCAAGAGTCGGCAGCCGCCGCCGCGCGACCACAGGTAGGGCTCCTCACCGGTCGTACCACTGCCGTCGTTGGCCCAGAAGAAGAGCGTGCTGCCCCAACAGTTGAGGAAGAGCGAGTTGATGGCGTTTCCTGTGCTGACGCCAGGTTCGATGTCCAGGAGGAGCTGTGTTCCGGCGGCGCTTCCGTCCGTGGTCCAGAGCTCTGCGCCCCGCGCCGGTGGGCTCGTGCCATCGCTTGCTACGAAGATGCAGCGGCCGCCGCCGATGTCGGTCGCGAAGCTGCCGCTGGTCGCGCGCGAACTGCCGCCCGCTGCGATGTCCTTCAGCATCACGGTGCCTTGGACCGTACCGTCCGAAACGAAAGGCTCGAGACCCGCGACTGGGTCGTTACCCCAGAAGAACAACTTGCTGCCACACACTTGCAGGTCCTTGAAAGTTACGTTGTCGAACGGCCGCAGCTTCAAGAGCCCGGCCGTTGACCATGCAAAGAGCTCCGACTGATTGGCGGCGATGTAGAGCGTGTTACCGACTGCGCAGAGCTCGCGGGGGAAGCTACTGCTGGTCCCGGGGAGAATGTCGACGACGAAAACTGTGCCAGCGGGCGTGCCGTCCGTCTTCCAGAGCTCGTTGCCGGCCGTGGCATCGGCCGCCGCAAAGTAGAGCTCACCACCTAGGAGTTCTCCCGAGGCCAGCTGAGGCCCCGAAGAGTTGCTTCCAGGGTAAATAGCCTTGAAGAGGGCCGTCCCCGCGGCCGAGCCGTCCGTCGTCCAGACTTCGTCGCCCTCGCTCGGCGTGTAGGCCCGGAAGAGCGTCTTGCCGTTGACAGTCCGAAACTGCCCAGGTGAGGAGCTTCCCGTTCCAGGCACGATGTCGATGACGACCGTGCCTGCGCTCGTGCCGTCCGTCACCCAGAGCTCTTGGCCGCGGGCAGGCGACGTAAAGCCATCGCTGGCGCTGAAGTAAATCGCCTTGCCGTCGGCGCTCAGGGTGAGCGATCCGGGGTTGCTGCTGCTGGATCCCGGCCAGATGTCCTTGACAAGGGTAGCGGTCGCTTCGCTGCCATCGGCGCTGTAGAGCTCCGTGCCCGAGGAGCCTTGAGCGGCATAGTAGACACGGCCGTTGAGGGAGACCGGTGCCCCAGTAGCGGGTGTTGGCGTCGCGGTGCCGGACGAAGTCCCGGCCTTCGTACCATCGGTGCGGAAGAGGTGTGTGCCGTTCGGCGTCGTCGCGAAGAAGAAGAGCACGTCGCGGTTTTGAGCGTCCTTACCACAACAAAAAAGGCGCGGACTCGAGCTGACTGCGCCAGGGTAGATGTCGACGACGAGCGAAGTGCCAGCCACCGTGCCATCGGTGCGCCAAAGCTCGCGCCCCCCCTTCCATGTCGTTGCGGCGAAGTACCAGAAAGCGCCGCACTGGATCATGCCGCGACGGGCGCCATCGGATGCCGGCGACGAGGAGGCCGCGGTGGGCACGGTATTGAGGTCACAGACTTCGGAGACCGTCTGGCTGTAGATCGCAGGAGCCAGGGTTAAGAGAGCGCTGGCAAGCAGGGAGGGGCGAGATGTCATTGCGGTTCATTCCTCAGTGGATGCTCTAGGAATTGACTCCAGCGTTCGGACAGCCCCGGATCCGTCGCCGCTAGCAGCGGAAAATTGGTCGCGGCGCTCACCGAGGGCGCAAACCTCTTCCCCGTGTCGTCCCGCTTTGATGCTGGGCCCCTTGCGACCGCGAGGCTAACATCGCCGCCCCGTCGCCGCGGAGCATCGCGGCCTACGAGTCGAGAGTTTGCCCCGTCATGCGAATCTGCCTGGTCAGTCGAGAGGTCGTTGGTGTGCGAGGCGGGGGGATCGGCACCTATGTCGCCGGGGCGGGTAAGGCGCTGGGAGCAGAGGGCCACGAGGTCTGGTTGCTGACCGCGGAAGAGAACCGCGCTGCGGCCGAGCTGCTCGCGGGCCTGCAGGGCTTCCACCGCATCGTCTACGCGGGCGATGGCGTGCCGGTCGAGGAGCGCAAGCACTACTTCCACGGCCAGCCGCGTTACGCGCACGCGATGCTCTTGCACCAGACCTTGCAGCGCCTCGGGACCAGCTTCGACTACATCGAGTTTCCCGACTTCGAGGCCGAGGGCCTCGTCGTGCTGCAGGAGCAGCGCCTCTTCGGCACGTATGGCGCGACTGCGCTCGCGGTCGTGCTCCATACGCCGACCATGGATTGCCTGCGCTTCAACCGGCAGGAGCACCGCATCGACCTGCGCACGCGCGAGATCTGCAACCTCGAGGACGAAGCGATTCGCATCGCGCCCATCCTGATCAGTCCCTCGCATGGCCTGCGCGATGAAGTGCTCGCCCGCCTCGGCATCGAGCGGGACGTGCGCATCGTGCGGTATCCGATGGACTTCGATTCGGAGTTGGTGGTGGCGCCGCCGCGTCCGCGAGACCGGCTCGCCGACCTGCGCTTCGTCTACTACGGACGCATCGAGGCACGCAAGGGCATCCAGGAGCTCGTCGACGCCTTCCGCCTCTTGCCGGACTTGGAACTGACCCTGATCGGCACCGACCTGCCGTGCTCGCCCTATGGCGACTCGCTGCGCAAGTTCGTGGCTCGCCGCGCGCCGGCCAATGTCCGCTTCGAGGATGCGTTGCCGCGGGCCGAGCTGCTGACGCGGCTGCGCGACTTCGATATCTGCATCTTCCCCTCGATCTTCGAGAATTGGCCCAACGCTTGTCTCGAGGCCATGGCCATGGCGCGAGTCGTCGTCGGCAGCAAGCACGGCGGCATGTCCGAGATGATCGAGGACGGCGTGTCGGGTTTCCTTGTCGATGGCCGTTCGCCGACGGACATCGCGCGCGGGCTGCGGGAGGGGGTCGGCGCGAGCCTCGCGCGCCTCGACGCGATTGGCACAGCCGCTGCCGCGCGTGTGCGGGCCTTGACGGCGCCCGGCGCCTACGCCCAGCAGATCACGGACCTCGTCGGCGCCTACCAGCGCGACTGCGTGGCGGTGCCGACGCTCGATACCGAGGCGCACAAGGTCAGCGTCGTCATCCCGTTCTACAACGACAAGGCGACCATCGACGCGGCGGTCGACTCGGCGCGGACGCAGACGCACAAGAACCTCGAGATCCTCGTGATCAACGACGGCTCACCGCTGCCCGACGCCGAGGAGGTTCTTGCCAAGCAGGCGGCCAAGGACGCGCGCATTCGCGTCGTGCACAAGCCGAATGGTGGACTGAGCTCGGCACGCAACCACGCGATTCAGATCGCCGAAGGCGAGTTCTTGCTCTTCCTCGACGCGGACAACGAAGCGCGCCCCGACTACGCAAAGACCTGCGTCGAGACCCTGGTCCGCTGTCCCGCGAGCGGCTTCGTCACGCCCAACGTGCGCTTCTACTACGACCGCTCGGGGCGCGAACTCGGTGTCTACAACGCCATGCCCTTCGACCGCGCGATCTCGCTGCTCACGAACCGCGTCGGCGACGCTGGCGCCTTCTTCCGCCGCTCGGTCTTCATCGACCATGGCATTCGTTACGACGAGCTCTTGATCGCCTACGAGGACTGGG
Source organism: uncultured bacterium (assembly GCA_937858895.1). Classification (GTDB taxonomy): domain Bacteria; phylum Planctomycetota; class UBA1135; order UBA1135; genus JACKHW01. Next base: position 25,312 of record CALLZN010000239.1, read on the forward strand.
CGCTGTGGATGGACTTGCACGGCCTCGGCATCGCGGGGGAACGCGTGCCGCGCGTCCTCTACGACTACCGCGTGCGCGGCCGGTCGATGGTCAGCGAGGATGGCGTCCCGAACCACGGCGCCCTGGTCGGCCTTCTGATCGAGCGACACCTGCCGCGCGTGAGCTCCGAGGACCGCGCGCTCTTGACGAGCGTCTTCCAACTCGCGAGCGATTGGGGCGTCATGCTCGGCGCGCGGCCACTGCGCTACAAGTTCGTCGACGAGGTCTCACGCATCAGCCGCAAGTGGCCGCGCGTGAATCGCGTTCTGCGCCGTTCGCTCGACCACGCCTTCCGCTTCGGCCGCTGGGCCGGCGGCAAGCGCGGCGGCTGAGCACGCGCACGGCGATTGTGATAGCGTTCGGCTCTCTCAAGCGCGCCGGTACGCGATATGGCTCGCGAGCAGCGCATCGAGGCCGCCCTGGCCCTCGCTCTCGGCGACCGCCGCGTGCCGGAGCAGGACCCGCTCGAAGCAGGGGCGCAGGCGCGCTTCGAGTTCCAGGTCGCGGCTCGCGCGCAGCTCGACGAGCAGGATGTCCTTGGCGGGCGCGATCTCGCCGGGCAGGACGACCGCGAGGCGGAGGTCGTCGAAGAGGCCAGGCCCCAAGACCGCCAGGTAGCAGCGAGCGCCGCTCGCGTGGCGCGCCGCGAGGCCGTCGAGGTCCTTGCTCGCGAGCCGGATGGACCGGCTTTCGCATGTCTTGACCTCGATTGCCAGCGCTCTGCCATCGAGCTTGCACTCGAGGTCGATGCCCTGCGTGCTGCGCTCGAAGAGCTCGCTCGCGCCGGCGTCGAGGAGGGCGAGCGCCAAGAGCTTCTGCACGAGCTTGCCGTACTCCTTGCCGCGCTGGTCGGCGAGGCGGCGCAGGTGGTCGCGGCTCTCCTTCTTCATGGCAGCAACTCCACTCCGCCCTCGCCTTGGTTGGGAGCGAGCGCCACGACCTGAGCGCCGTGTTGGCGCAGCTCCTCGACGAAGCCGCCGGGCGGCGCGGCGACGATGAGCGGGCAGGCCTTGGACAGCTCGACGACAGCGCGCGCGAGGCCGCGTGCGCGAGCGTCGTCGAGGCTCTGGCAAGGATCGTCGAGGAGGACCGCTGCGAGACGACCCTCGTCGCTGCGGGCTTCGGCGCGCGAGAAGAGCAGGGCAAAGGACAGCGCCGACAGACTCGCTTGGTTCGCGATCGCGAGCGCGCTCTTGCCGCTGGCGTCGACGACGTCGTAGCGCAGGTTCTGGGCCGTGCCCTTTCCTTGGATGCGGTAGCGCGCGGCCCCGTCGTCCGTGAGGACCAAGGCGAGGTAGCGTCCGAAGTCGCGCTCGACTTCGGCGAGGCGATCGCGGCTCGCCGCGGCCTCTTCTTCGCGCGCGAAGCGGGCCAAGGCCTCGAGGTCGGTCAGCACTTCGGCTGCGCGATCCAGCGCGGCTTCGAAGGCTGCGTGACTGGGCAAAACGTCGGGGTCGGCTTGGGCTTCGTGGCCGGCCTCGACGATGGCGAGGCGCTCGAGATCCTGCAGGACGTCGCCTTCTTCGCGCAGCGAAACGAGGTCGGCTTCGAGGTGGTCCATGCGGCTGCGACGGGTCGCGAGTTCGTCTTCGATGCGCCGCAGCTCGACGTCGACTTCGTCGAGGGCGTCGCGGCCCTGAGGCGTGCCGAGCAAGGCGTGGAGGCGGGCGCGACTGTCGTCCCTCGCGCGCCGCAGAGCCTCGAGCTCGCTTGCGTGCTTGCGAGCAGCGGCGAGCTGTTCGGACACGCGGGCAACCTGCTGCAACGCATCGTCGGCTGCGGCGCGGAGCTCGACCATGCGCACGTTGCCGAGCGCGTCGAGCTCGCGCTCGATGCGCAAAGCGAGGTCTGGTGCAGCATGGTCACATAGCGGACAGGCCTCGGTCGCTTCGCGTTCGCGCAGATAAGCGCGTGCCTCGCGCAGCAGGGCTACGCGGGCGTCTTCGCGCTGCAAGGCGGCCTTGGTGGTCGCGGCGCGCGCTTGCGCCGTCGTCAACTTTGCTTCGAGACCTTCGATCGTCGCGTCGAGCGCCAGGCCGTTGTCCGTAGCGCGGAGGCGTTCGAAGTCGGCGCGCGCCTTGCGAGCCCGGCGCGCCGCCTCGGCCAAGGCTTCGCGTCGCTCGAGCACGGCCCGCGTCGCCTGCTCTCCTTGGGCTTTAGCTCGCAAGGTCGAAGGCAGAGAGCGCGTCCAGGCCAAGAGCTCGGGGCTCTCGTCGTCGATCGTTGTCGGATCGATTTCGAATGCGCGGCAGAGACTCGTGGCCTTGTCGAGGAGGCGGCGCCGAGCCTGTGCTGCCAGCACGACCGCCGCCGCGTCGAGGACGACCCCTTGGCTCTCGAGTCGTGCGCGCAGGTTCGACGTGCCGTCGTGGCCGCGCTGGAGGCTCCGTTCGTAGTCTGCCCCCAGGTCGGCTTCGATCGCGTCGAGCTCAGCTAGCGTCCGCCGCGCGCGCAGGCCTTCGATGCGCGCGCGCAGATCGGTCCAGGCGTCGAGGCCGAGCATGCTCGCGAGCAGGGTGCTGCGGTCCTTGCTCTCGAGGATGGCGTGGCGTGGGTCTTCTTGGTACTGGCAAAACGAGCGGCGCCACTCGTCGAAGTCCGGGAAGCCGAGTTCGCGCAGACGCAGGACGGCGTCTTCATCGAGGTAGTCTTCGGAGCGCGAGGTCGAGCGGCGCCGCGGAGTGGCAGTCGCGACTTCATCGAAGAGACTGCGCTGAAGCGGACCAGCGACTTTGGGCGTGGGCGTGATGTCGGTCGTGATGCTCGCTTCGATCAAGTGCAGCTTCTCAGTCTTGTTCTCGAGCTGTCGTCGGAGGGTCAAGCGCCGCTGCGTTTCGGTCTCGTCAGTCGTGGGCTCATCTGCGCCGAGGTCGAAGGTGACCGCGACTTCGGTCACGGACGTGCCGCGGTGCAGCACTTCGAAGTCGACGCGCGCGGCGATGCCGCTCTTGGACTTGCTCGCGATCTCCGATCCGAAGAGGCACCACTCGATGGCTTGCAGCATGCTGCTCTTGCCGCTGCCGTTCTCGCCTTCGACGACGACGAGGTCGTTCGCGAAGGTGATATCGAGGGCGACGATGCCCCGGAAGCCCTTGGCCTCGAGTCGGCAGAAGCGCATGGTCATCGCAAGCCGAGGTCCCGACGCAGGGCCTCGTCGGCCGCGCGGACGGCGCGGACGTGGTCCTCGATGTCGTCTTCGATGTCCGTGGCAGCCGTCTGGGAGCTGGCGGTCTTGGTGCTCTGCAGCAGGTCGAGGAGGGCGAGCCGCGCTTCGACGCGCACGCCGTGGCGGCGGATGTGGGCGCGGAGGCGCTCGAGGGCGTCGGTCGCGATGCCTGGCTGCGGCTTCCCCATGCGCGAGAGCTTCGACGACGCACGGCCGCGATTCCAGTCAACGTCGATCTTGCTATGTCGCTACCCGTCTGGCCGCCGCTGGAGGCGAGTTCGGCGCTAAGGTTGCGTCGTGCTGCACCTCTTGCTTGGTCTTTGTCGCGTACTTCGCTCCGCCCTGCTGCTTCTCTTCGCCGTCGGTATGGCTGTCTGTCTGCCAGCCGTCGCCGCGTCGCAGGACAGCGCCCGGCGCATCGACCTCGGCGGGCCTTGGACGCTGCGCGCCGTTGCGGGCACGCGGGCGGGCAAGGCGCTCACGGCCGACGACCCCGCGGGGCGGGCGCGCACAGCGCACGTGCCCGCGGCCCTCGAGCACGAGCTCGGGGCCGACTTCGCCGGCGTCGTCGAATACGTGCGTGAAGTCGACGTCGAGCGTCCGCGCGATGCTGCGCGCCTGCGCCTGCGCTTCGGCGCGGTCATGACGCACGCACGCGTCTTCTTCAACGGCCGCGAACTCGGCGAGCACCTCGGTGGATGGACGCCCTTCGCCTTCGACCTGCCGGGCGACGCCTTTCGCGACGAGGGCCCGCAGCAGCTGCGGGTCCTCGTCGACGAGCGCGTCGGCCATGCGACCCAGGGCTTCTTGCCGGACATCGCGCCGCACTTCGGCGGCATCTGGCAGGACGTCGTGCTCGAAGTCGTGCCGCGCGGCCACGTGCCGAGCGATGCGCTCGAGCTCGCGACGCGCGTCGAGGCCAATCGAAGGGAGCTCACTCTGCGCGTCGCCAAGCGCTACGTGACGCGGGACTTCGCGGTCGAAGCGAGCCTCATCGGTGATGACGCGGTCCTCGAAGTCACGCCGCAGGAAGCGCTCGAGGATGGTGACGATGTCCTTTATCGGTGGGACGTGGCTGGCGCTGAGTTCTGGTCGCCGGCGCGGCCCGTGACCTTCGAGGCCATCGTGACGTTGCGCAGCGCAGCGCGCGCGATCGGGCGAGCAGCGCGCCGCGTCGCCTTCTGCGACATCCAAGGCAGCGGTCGGCACGTCCTCCTGAATGGCCGCGAGCACTGCGTGCGGGGCATCCTGCATTGGGGCTACGCGCCGCCCTTTCACGCGCCGTTGCCGCCAGAGACCTATTGGCTCGAAGAGCTGCGCTTTGCCAAGGCCTGCGGCTTCGACACCATCAAGGCCTGCCTCTGGCTGCCGCCACCGCGCTTCTTCGAGCTCGCCTTGCGTGAAGGGCTCTTGGTCTGGGTCGAGTATCCGGCCTGGCACCCGGACTTCTCGGCGAAGAAGCGCGCTGAGCTCCTGGCCGAGTACGGCGAGTTCTTTCGCGCCGACCGCGCGTGGCCACACGTCATCGCGCGCAGCCTGACGTGTGAGACCGGGCACTCGAGCGACGCGGGCGTCGTGCAGGCGCTCTTCGACGAGTGCAAGCGTGTGACGCGCGGGGGCCTCGTCGAGGACGACAGCTCGTGGATCACGTGGAATCGCTTCCACGACTTCTACGACGACCATCCCTACGGCAACCCCTCCGACTGGGTCGGGCGCTTGCGTGGCTTCGATGCCTACATCCGTGAGAAGGGGGCCAAGCCCTTCTTGCTCGGTGAGGCCATCGCGGGCGACACCTGGGTCGAGCTCGAGCGGCTCGAAGCGCGCATCGGCGCGCTGCGCGCCGCCGCCGGACCCTGGTGGGGGCCGCACGCCCTCGACGCGATG
>CALLZN010000240.1 GCA_937858895.1 uncultured bacterium
CCGCAACCGCGGGCGCCGTCAGATAGAGCAGCGCAATGAACGCGAGCGCCCAGAAGCCGCTCCAACGCGCCGCCGCGAGCGAACGCACGGTATAAAAACGCACGATGACGTGGGGGAGGCCAGCTGTCCCGGCCATGAGCGCCAGCGTCGTCAGTAGCACTTCGCTGCGATCCCAACCCCCCTCGAAGGTGGCCGTGTACTCGTGGAAGCCGAGGTCGCGGTGCAAGGCATCGAGCTTCGCGAGCAGAGTCATGCCCGTGCTCTGCCCCGCAGCGTCGAGAACTTCGCTGCCCATGCCGATCTGCGGCACGGCCTGCCCCGTGAGGCGGATGCTGATCGCGATCGCCGGAATCAAGAAGGCCGTGATCAAGACCCAGTACTGGGCCACTTGTGTCCAGGTGATGCCCTTCATCCCGCCGAGCGTCGCGTAGACGAAGACGATGACCATGCCCAGGACGACCCCAACCTCGATGTCGACTTCGAGGAAGCGCGAGAAGACGATGCCGACGCCTCGCATCTGACCCGCGACGTAGGTGAAGCTCACAAAAAGAGCACAGACGAGCGCCACGAGGCGGGCGCCGTGCGACTCGAAGCGGTCGCCGACGAAGTCGGGCACGGTGAAGCTCCCGAACTTGCGCAGCCAAGGTGCCAGCAAGAGGGCGAGCAGCACGTAGCCGCCGGTCCAACCCATGAGGTAGACCGAGCCTGCGTAGCCGAGGAAGCCGATCATGCCGGCCATCGACAAGAACGACGCGGCGCTCATCCAGTCGGCAGCCGTCGCCATGCCGTTGGCGATGGCCGGCACGCCGCGACCCGCGACATAGAACCCGCGCGTGTCCTTGACGCGCGTGACCCATGCGACGCCCAAGTAGAGCGCGAAGGTCGTGAAGACGAAGAGGTAAGTCCAGGCCTGCAGGCTCACGTGCGTTCGCCTTCACTACGGCTTGCCGCGGACGCGGCCTCGATGCGCGCGAGCTCCTTGCGATGATGGCGGTCGATGCGCCCCATCCAAATCGCGTAGACCAAAATCAGCAGCACGAAGACGACGATGCTGCCTTGCTGCGCGAACCAGAAGCCGAGCGGGAAGCCGCCGATCGACCAGGTGTCTAGAACGTCGACGAAGACGATGCCGCAGCCAAGGCCAGCGACGGCCCAGATCGTGAGCAGGATCGCGATGGCGCGCAAGTTCGCGCGCCAGTAGCGCCGCCGCGCGGCCACGAGCTCGGGGTCGCTGCCAGCTCGCGTCATGGCTTCTTCGTTACGAGCGGATAGCCAGCGCCCTTCCAGGCGAAGAGGCCACCAGGGTGACGAAAGACGTTTTGGTAGCCGAAGCGGCGCGCCCACATGGCGGCGTTGTGACTGCGTAAGCACGTCGCGTAGCCACAATAAATGATGATGGGCCGCGCGAGGTCGTCGCCGAGCAGCGCGCGATAGTCCGCTTCGGACTTGCCGCCGGTCTCGGCCGCGTCCCAGTTGGCCATCGTGTCCTTCGGAAAGAGGAAGTGGACGGCGCTCTCGATGTGGCCGGCGCTGTAGCTGTCCTCCGGCATCGCGTCGATCAAGAGCCAAGACCGCTCGCCGGTCTGGACGCGGTCGTAGAGCTCCTTGGTCGAGATCACGGAGTAGCCGCCGTCCTGCACTTCGCGCACGAGCGGCACAGCGGCCTTCTCGAAGTCGAGCTCTTGGGCGAACTTGTCGCGGCCGCACGAAGTCGCGCAGCAGATCAGGATTCCAGCGATGCAGGAGTAGCGTCGATTCATCGTGGCGCCGTCGATGTGGCTCTGGGATGCGAGAAATAGAGATAGCTAGCTGCCGCGAGCATCGCGCAGTCGCGCGCGAAAGCAACGGTCAGGGGTTCGCGAACGCCGAGCGGGAGGCAGCCGCAGTCGATGTCGAGGCCGCGCGCGATGCCGTAGCCGAGGACGCCAAGGAAGAGCACGAGCAGAAGAGCCGCCAGGAGTGCGCCGAGCTTCGGCAAGAACAACAAAGCGGCGGCAACGCCGAGCTCTGTGCATGCGAGTACGAGCGCCGTCGCTGGCACGGCTGCGTCGATGACGATGCCGAAGTCGCCGACCTTGTCCGCGAAGGCCTCGAGGTCGAAGAACTTCGCGACTCCGGACACGGCGAAGATCAAGAAGAGCACGGCGCGCAGCAGGGTTCGGAGCTTCGATCGTGTCATTGCTATCGTTCGAGGGGCGCGCTTCCTTCGAGGCGAGCGCTTGCCGTCGGCACGGACAGTCCCGACGATGCGCCGCAACGTGCAGCCTAACGACAGGAAGTCCCCGGAGCACGACGCGGCTTCGACAGAGCGTCCGCGCTTCGACGCCGACCTGTCGCTCGCGAGCGTCGTCGCGATCAGCGTAAGCGCGATGCTCGGCAGCGGCATCTTCGTCTTGCCGGGCCTCGCGGCTGGCTTGACCGGACCATCGGTCTGGCTCGCCTACGTCGTCGCCGGCCTCTGCGTGCTGCCGGCGGCGCTGTCGAAGGCCGAACTCGCTACAGCCATGCCTTCGTCGGGGGGGACCTATGTCTACGTCGAGCGCACCTTCGGCCCCCTCGTCGGCACCATCTTGGGCTTTGGCCTCTGGGTCTCGCTGCTCCTGAAGAGCGCCTTTGCCCTCGTCGGCTTCGGTGCCTACCTGGCCGTCCTCGCCAATGTTTCCGTGGAGGCGACCGCAGTCGTGTCGCTCGCTGCGATCACAGCCCTCAATGTCCTCGGGGTCAAGAAGGTGGGGCGGGCCCAGGGCATCGTCGTGTTGATGGCGACCTTCGTTCTCGTGGCGTTCTCCTTGTGGGGCCTCTTCATGCCCGTCGAGGCGGCGCCGAACGCGAGCTTCTTCGAGCACGGCGCGTCGGGCTTCGGCGCGGCCGTTGCCTTCGTCTTCGTGTCCTTCGCCGGCGTGACCAAGATCGCGGCGATCGCCGAAGAGGTGAAGGACCCGGCTCGCAACCTGCCGCGTGGCATGCTCTATTCGCTCGGCGCCGTGACGCTGCTCTACGGCCTCGTCGTCTACGTGATGACGACAGCGGTCGACGCGGCGAGTTTGCGTGGCAGTCTGCGGCCCGTACACCTGCTCGGCGAGACGCTCGGCGGGCCGCTACTCGGTATCGTCGCGGCCGTCCTCGGCGTCGTCACGATGACTTCGATGGCCAACGCGGGCCTGCTCGCTTCGTCGCGCTTCCCCTTCGCGATGGCACGCGACGGGCTTTTGCCGCCCTTCTTCCATCGCTTGCACCCGCGCTACCTGACGCCGACGACGAGCATCATCGCGACGGCCTTCGTCATGGGGCTCGCCATTCTCGCCCTCGATGTAACGAAGCTCGCCAAGCTCGCGAGCGCCTTCATCCTCCTCAACTACACGTTCGTCAACTTGAGCGTCCTCGTGCTGCGCGAGTCGAACACGACCTGGTACGCGCCCAAGTACAAGACACCGCTCTATCCCTTCGTGCCCATCGCCGGCGTCGCCCTCAACGCCTACCTACTCGCGCGCATGGGGATGACAGCGCTCGCGGCGCCGATCGCGATCGCGATCCCTGGCCTGCTCGTGTTCTTGCTCTATGGCCGCTATCGCACCCAACGCAAGGGCGTGCTCGAGAAGCGCGGTCGCCGCTTCGACCTCGAGTTCGATCGCATGGTGGAGCCGGACCACGAGATCGGTGGTGACGCGACGCGGGCCAAGACCCTCGTCGCCTTGCTCGGCCACGAGCGCTCGCCCGAGACCATCGTCGAGATGGGAGCGGCTCTCGCGGACCACGACGCCGTCCGCGTCGAGCTCATCATCGAGGTGCCCGACCAGACCCTCGCCGACGACGAGCTCGAGGACAGCTCGCGCCTGCGTTCGCTCCGACGCCGCCTGCAGGCGACGGCCGAGGCCCTCGATCTGCCGCTCGACCTCGAGACGCTGTCGACGCGCGACGTCGTCGCCGCCCTGCATCGCAAGACGAAGCAGCTCCAAGTAGACTGGCTCGTCCTCGGCTGGCGTGCGCGGAGTCGGGGCTCCTTCATCTCGACACTGCCGCTCGGCTGGCTCACGCAGCGCCTGTCCTGCAACCTCGCGATCTTCGGCGACGCCGGGGTGCGTCACTACCGCAAGATTCTCGCTTACGTCGAGCCGGGGCCGCACGACGCCCTCGTGGCGACGACGGCCGAGCACCTGGCCGAGCTCGCTTCGGCCCAGGTCACGCTGGCTTGCTTCTTGCCTGCGTCGGCGGCGCTGCCGCTCTTACAGGCGCAGACCGACTACTTGGAACAGCTCGGCAAGCTCCTGGCCCGCCCGAGCCGCCAGCACGTGTTGCGCGGCGACCTCGAAGCGGCGACCTTGCTCGCCTTGTCCGAGAGCTACGACCTGATCATCTTGGGCGCCGCGCCAGAGAAGCGACGCTTCTCGATGTTCCGCCCGAGCCTGCAGGAACTCTTGCACGAGAAGGGCGCGTGCTCCGTGCTCTCGCTACGGACGCCGCGCACGCGTAGCCACGATCGCAGCCTCTTTCGACGCCGGAACACGCAGCGCAACAAGGGAGAAGGCCAGGGCGGGGATGGGGCGCGCTTCCTCGACCACATCGATGCGCGCTTCATCGCGGTCGGCCTCGACATCAGCAAGAAGGAGGCGCTCTTCGAACACGTGGCCGCGACCTTCGCCGAGGCCCTCGACGGGGTCGTGGCGAGCGAGGTCGCCAAGGCCCTCTGGGAGCGCGAGAAGACCCAGAACACGAGCGTCGGTGACGGCATCGCGATGCCGCACGCGACCTTGCCTACGGCCGACGTGCTGCGTCTCGGCATCTTCGTGCTGCGCCAAGGCATGGCCTTCGAGGCCATCGACGGCAAGCCGGTCGATGTCTTCTTCGTGACCCTCGGACCGCCGAGCGATCGTGCGACGCACCTGCGTGTGCTCGGCAAGATCTCCGAGCTCGTGCTCCACACAAAGCTCCTCGTCGCGCTGCGGGCATGCACGAGCGTCGAGGCCGTTCGCACCGCGATCGAGGCTGCCCTCGCCGAGAAGGCGGCGCGAGGCTAGCCGCTGCCAGCGTGGCGCGCGCACCAGAAGACCGCGAAGCCGAGCCCGACGCTGAGCAAGAGGTAGGTGAGGGCCGGCAAGAAGCCTTCACGCTGCCAGAGCGTGTCGGCATCCGCGACGAAGGTCGAGAAAGTCGTGAACGAGCCAAGGAAGCCCACGACGACGAGCATGTGGCGGTCGAGGATGCTCCAGCCCGAGGCATGCGAAAAGCGGACGATGAGACCGAGTGCGAGGCAGCCGCTGATGTTCACGAAGAAGGTGCCGAAGGGCCAAGCGGAGCCGATGCGATGGCGTAGTGCTTCCATCGCGAGCAAGCGCGCCGTCGCGCCAAGGGCACCACCGATCGCGACCTCGAGGATGCGCGCCCACATGGACGGACTCAGGCTCGCGCCAACAAGAGGACAGCGAACCACTCACGAGCGTCGACGAAGACGCGTCGCGTCTCGAAGCCCGCGGCTCGCGTCAGGTCAGCGATGCCCTCGAGCGTGTACTTGTGCGAGTACTCGGTCACGATCACCTCGCCGGCCTCGAAGTCGAAGCGATGATCGCCGATCTGAATCGTCTGCCGGCGCTTGCTCTCGAGCTGCATCTCGATGCGGGACTCCTCGCGATCGAAGATTGCGCGGTGCGACCAGGCATCGACATCGACGCGCGCGTCGAGCTCCCGTTGCATGCGGACCAGCAGGTTGAGATTGAAGGCCGCCGTGACTCCGAGCGCGTCGTCGTAGGCGCGCTCGAGGACGCCCGTGTCCTTGACGAGGTCGACGCCCAACAAAAGCTGCCCCCGCGGACCCGCGAGTTCACCAAGGCGGCGCAGGACACGCAGCGCGGCCTCCGCTTCGAAGTTGCCCAACGTCGACCCTGGAAAGAAGGCGAGGCGCTTCGGTGGTGGACCTTCGAAGTCGGGGAGCGCACGCACGGTCATGAAGTCGGCGTGCAGCGATGCGACGCGCAGGCCTTTGTGCGCGCGGCGCAGGCGCGCTGCGGTTTGTTCGAGCTGGCGCGCGGCGACATCGATCGCGACGTAGGCCCGCGGGGACTCGAGGGCCGCGAGCAGGCGACTCGTTTTGATCCCTTCGCCGCTGCCCGGCTCGAAGACGACACAGCCCGGCCCGACCAGGGACGCGACTTCCTCGAGGCAGGCATCGAAGATCGCGAGCTCGGTGCGGGTCACGTAGTACTCGTCCAGGTCGCAGATCTCCTCGAAGAGCTTTGAGCCACGCTCGTCGTAGAACCACTTCGGCGAAGTGATGCGAGGTGTCCGGGCGAGGGCTTCGATCATCGACACCCGAAATGCTTGGCTGCTCGGCGACGGCGCCGAGCGCTCGTTGACGACATCGCAATCGGGTGCGTCCGAAGAGGCCTGTGATTGTTCATCGCAGGTCATGGCCATGAGCGTCGGGCCGACAGCTCGATGCATCAACCCTCGACCCGAGATTTTGGCGAGGCTGCGTCATCGCGCGGTCAGCAGAGCGCGAGACTGCCCTGCGAACAACGGCTGCGCTCGAGCCAGGGGCGCACGGCTTCCGGCACGTCCATGCGAGCTTGCATGCGCGAAGGGTAGTCGATGTCCAGGCCCAGGGCTGCTGGCCCATCGACCTCGAGTTCGACCGCGCGCAACAAGACATCCTGGTCCGAGACGTCGCTCCAGGGCTTGTCGAAGAAGGGCCATGCCGACACGGCTCGGCTGCGATAGAAGCTGCCGTGGAAGCGGGACCAGTAGTCACGCAAGCGCCGAAGCTCGGCGTCGATCGCATACCACTGGAAGTTGTGCACGACCGGCAAGTCGTCGAGCTGGTCGTGGAAGAGCGCCTCGTAGCGATCGCTTTGAACGCGCACTTCGCGCATGGCTTCGATCTCGTCGTCGAGCACCGAGCTGTAGGCCGGTGGCTCGTCGCTGCGCGTGTCGATGTAGCTCGCCGCCAAGCTTGCATACGGCAAGGCATAGAGAGCGCCGTGTTCGTCGGTCGCGCGAAAGCCCCGCGGCAGACCGTGCTCGAGCCAAGGAGCGCGGATCGAGAGCTTGGGTGTCCCTGGGTACTGGTCACGACGCACCCACTCGGTGCTGCCCCAGTATTCGTAACTCGGCAACGCGAGGACGGGCGTCGTCGGATCGAGGTAGTCGAGGCAGTAGCGGATCTTGCGTGCATCACCGTCCGACACGACCTCGAAGGGTTCGGCTTGCCAGAGGTAGTCGCCGTGGCAGGCAGCACGTGCTTGCTGCACGAGCGCGAGGTCGTAGGTGAGCGCCCAACCCGCGTCGTGAACGTCGAGCGCTTCGCGCATGACGCGCAGTCGCCAGTCTTCGGCGTGGAGGCGAAGAAGCAGCTCATAGCTACCATCGCGACTTCCAGCGTCGAGGACGACGACCTCACCGGCGAAGCGCAGCAGCGAGCGCAGCGCAGCTTCGATCGGATAGCCTTGGGCGAGGCTGTTCCAATTCGTCATGTAGGCAGAGAGCGCGGGCACGGGCATCGATCTTCCCTCTTCTTCTCGGACCGGGCTTCGGGGCACCGTGGCAGGGGGGTGCTGCGACTGCGCTGCCGGTACGGGCCCTGACTCTTCATCGGCAAGAACGAGGGCGGGGATGAACTACGCCATGCTTGGTCAGGCCTGGAAGTCGATCTGGCCACCCGGCAAGAAGTAGAGGATGCGCATGGCGCCGCCGCTGACCGTCGGCACATGCACCGAAGCCGGCGCGTAGACGGTCCAGCCGGGGGCGTGGCCACAAAAGCGCGGATCGCCTTCGAGCGCGAAGCAGAGGTCGATCTCGCCGTTCGGATGTGCGTGCCGCGGACCCGGGCCGCGCATCTCGACCGCGTCGATCGAGTAACCCTGCTCGTCCTTGGCGAGGCGTCCGAAGCGCACGCCCATGTTCTCCTTCGGCATGAGCGTGCCAGCTTCCGCCGCCGCATCGACGAGGCTTCGAACACGTTCGAGAATGGCACCACCCAAGGGGAGAGCAGCGTCCAGCTGCGCGGTAGCGCTCTCGGGGTCGTTGAGGTCGAGGCCCGCGAAGGCGGGCAAGAGCTCCGTGCGGAGAAGGTGCAAGAGTTCGTCTTTCTCGGACATGCGCGCATCATCGCGCGGCGTGCACGGCGATCGAGGTCAGGTCTGGCAAATCGTGCACGTGAACGTCGAACGACCGGCCTGCCGCGTCTCACGGATGGCGTGGCCGCACTTGCGACACGGCTCGCCCTTGCGACCGTAGACGAAGAGTTCATAAAGATGCCTGCCTTGCTGACCCGCGGTGTCGACGTAGTCACGCAGGCTCGTGCCACCTGAGTTGATCGCGCGCTCGAGGGTGGAGCGCAGCGCTCCATGCAACGCTTCCCATTCACGCGCGTCGAGCTCGGCCACGCTGCGCTCGGGGCGGAGGCCCGCGCTGAAGCAAGCCTCCGACGCATAGATGTTGCCGATGCCCGCGACGTTGCGGCCATCGAGCAAGAAGGACTTGAGCGCGACGCGTTTTCGTTGCGCGCGTGCAGCCAAACACTGCGCGGTAAATCCCTCGTCGAGCGGCTCAGGCCCGAGCTCGCGCAGGGCCTTGTGTCGCGCGCGCTCCACAGCCCGAACATGGAGCAAGTCGCCGAAGCGTCGCGCATCGATGCCACGTAGCAGCAGCAGGCCAGTCCCACGAGCAGGCGAAAAGCTGAGTCGCCAATGTTCGTGACGCTCGAAGTCGAGTTCACCAGCCGAACGCGCTACGAGCACACGGCCGCTCATGCCGAGGTGGATCAGGAGCGTCGAGGCCATCGCGAGGTCGGCGCGGCGTCGACCACGCGCGAGGTCGACGAGGATCCACTTGCCGCGGCGAGCGACAGCGCTGACGCGTGCTCCGACCTCGCCCTCGATGCGGCGACGCGGGATGGGGGAGCGCAGGGTCGCACGCCGGATCTCGACGCGCTCGAGGCGGCGCCCGACCAAGGCCTCGCGTAGGCCGCGCGCTACGTGTTCGACTTCGGGGAGCTCGGGCACTCAGTTCTTCATGTCGCTTGGCTGTCCTCGAGGACGTGCACGACGATCGAGCGCTCGTGCGCGCCGTCGCGGTGCTCGTAGAGGTAGACCGCCTGCCACTGGCCAAGGAGGAGCTTGCCCTCGGCGAACGGCAGCGTGATCGAAGTCTGGGTCAAGGCCGCTCGCACGTGCGCGGGCATGTCGTCGGGTCCTTCGAGCTTGTGGGCCCACATTGGGTCGCCGCGCGGGATCACGCGGTTGAACCACATCTCGAGGTCGCGGATGACGTCCGGATCGCTGTTCTCCTGAATCAAGAGCGAGGCGCTCGTGTGCATGCAGTGCAGCGTCACGATGCCGGATTGCGCCTGATGCCGGCGCAGAATGCCCTCGATGCCGTCCGCGATGTCGGTGACGGCGCGGCTCTCGGTGCGGTAGCGGAGGAACTCGTGGAAGCCCATGTGGGCCAAGGATGGCGAGTCGGTCCGCGCGTCGGTAGCTTGTTTTCCTCGGGAAGCGGTCCCAAGCATCGCGGCTTTGTCGTGTTCTCGGTCATGATCCCGTCTGACCGGCTCATGGGCCATCGAGTCTCCCCCCACACCGAGCGCGAGCTTCCATCGTGTCACAGCAGCGAAACCCCGTTCCTCTCAAGCAGCCGTGTCAACTCGAGGCACACCGTCCGACGCGAGCCGAGGCCGAAGCTGCGGTGCGCACCTTGCTTGCCTACACGGGGGACGACCCGAACCGCGAGGGCTTGCTCGAGACCCCGGCCCGCGTCGTACGCTCCTTCGACGAGTTCTTCGCCGGCTACGGCCAGGACCCCGCCGAGGTCCTCGCCAAGACCTTCACCGAGGTCGAGGGCTATGACGAGATCGTCTGCGTTCGCGACATCACGCTCCAGTCTCACTGCGAGCACCACATGGTGCCCTTCCTCGGTGTGGCCCACGTCGCCTACCTGCCGGACAAGCGGGTCGTGGGGCTCAGCAAGCTCGCTCGCCTGGTCGAGCTCTTTGCGCGCCGCCTACAGATCCAGGAGAAGCTGACCGTCCAAATCGCCGACGCCATCGACTTGGTACTCGAGCCGCGTGGTGTCGCCGTGGTCATCGAGGCTGAGCACCAATGCATGACCACGCGCGGCATCCGGAAGCCCGGCGCGATGACGGTCACGAGTCGTATGACGGGAGTCTTCCGCGACAACGAGGCGACGCGCCGCGAGGTGCTCGCGATGATTCGCGGCTGAAGCGCCCGGCGCCTTGGCAACGCGAACACGCATGCTCGCGCTCGGCCTGTCGCGGTTGATGCTCGCAGGGGAGGTCGTCGCGGAGGCTGGTTGGGCGGCTGTGACACGAGGTCACCGGTGCATTTTTCCTGGCCCCAAAGCATATTTTTTTGCGCATAGTCCTAGTGGCGTCCGTGCGTTTCCGAGAGTTCCGTCGCTGTATGGGCTTCGGCGTTCGCGCCAAGGACGCAGGTCCACATCCTCTCCCTGTCCCCTAGGTCCGGATCTCGGCATCCGGATACCGACATCCCTCCTGGAAAGCACATCATGAAGCACAAGCCTTGCGCAGCCTTCGCGGCCCTCATCGCCATCCCCGCGCTCGCCACAGCGCAGTCCGTCAGCCCGGCTGAGTTCAAGAACGTCGAAGCCCCGACGGCCGACTACCGCCCCTTCGGCTCGAACAGCACGAGCGGCTATCGCCAAGTGCAAATTCACGACGACCTCAAGAGCGCGAAGCTGACGATCAACGAGCTCGGCTTCCGCCGTGATGGTCGTGCGGGTCGCTATTCGGCCTTCGAATTCACGACTTCGATCATCATGTCGACGGCCAGCTTGACGGCCGCCTCCATCAGCGCGACCTTCGACTCGAACCACGGCAGCAACAAGGTCACCGTCGTCACCAACAAGACCTTCAAGTGGCCCGCCCAAGCTGCGGACCGCGTCGCCCACGACTTCGCCTACCGCATCAAGCTCGACGCGCCCTACGCCTTCGACGGGACGAATGGCGGCCTCTGCTGGGAAGCGCAGGCCTCGCTCTTCCGCAACATCGCGACGACCGTCTACTTCGACTTTGCGAGCGCGTCGAGCACGAACCCCCAGATGGCGGTGGCGGTCTATGGCGATGGTTGCGTGCACTCGGACCAGATCAGCGCAGCCAGCCTCACGACCAGCAGCTCGATGAACTGGCCAGCCAAGACCGGCACGATCCGCGCCAACTGCTCGAACATGGCGCGCAACAGCCTCGCGATCGGCGCGATCGGCTTCAGCCGCACGAGCCTTGGTGCCATTCCGCTGCCCTTCATGATCCCGGGTTCGGCTCAGGCCTACAGCGGTGCCTGCTATTTCCACGCGAGCCTCGACCTCGTCTTCGCGACCTCGACCGATGTGAACAGGTCCGGAAACATCACGATTCCGATTCCGGTCGATGTCCAGTACGCGGGCGCCAAGCTCTACGTGCAGATGTTCAGCGTCGATGACTCGACGCCGGCGCTGATCAAGTTCATCACGACGAACGGCAGCGAGATGCAGTTCGTCCCGCCCTACACGTCGCCGGCCTTGAGCCGCGTCTACGCGACCGGCTCGTTCACAGCGACGGGCTCGGTGCAGAAGAACTACGGCCAAGTCACGGCCATCTACTAACGAACACTGCCGCGCAGTCGCGGCGTCGAAGGGCCGCTTTGGAGTTCAACTCCTCAAGGTACTTCGACGCCGAGTTCGCCGAGGACTCGAATGAGTCGCAAGAGCGGCAGCCCCTCGATCGCCGTCGGGTCCTCGGTCTGAAGCGACTCGAAGAGGGCTATGCCGGCAGCCTCGAACTTGTAGGCGCCGGCGCAATCGTAGGGTTCGTCGCGGTCGACATAGCGGGCGATGCTCGCAGGTGACAAGGATCGCATGCGCATGGTCGTCACGTCGACCCATGCCCTTGCTCCGCGACCTGCATCGAAGAGCACGTGCACGGCCGTAAGCAGTCGGTGCTCGGCTCCAGCCAGCCGCTGCAGTTGCGCACACGCAGCCTCGCGCGTCGGCGCCTTGCCGAGGATCGTGTCCTCGAAGGCCACGACTTGATCGGAAGCGATGACGACCTCGTCGTTTGCGCAAGCGACGGCGACGGCCTTCTTCTGCGCGAGCTCGACGGCGATGGCCTCGGGCGCTCGGCCGGAAAGCTGCAAGGGCCGCTCGTCGACTTCGGGCACGCGCACGTCGAAGTCGACGCCGATGCGCGTCAGGAGGCGGCGACGATAGGGAGAGGAACTCGCGAGAACGACCCGGCGCTTCATGCGAGGCGGGTGCCGTTGGGCACGGGCCGTTCGACGGTCGCAAGCACGACCGCGACATCGTCGACATAGAAGCCCGTGACGAGCACTTCCGAGCGCAGGGGTCCGATCTGGCGTGGCGCGAAGTTCGTCACGCAGAGCACCTGCCGTCCAATCAGCTCGGCCGGGTCATAGAGACGCGTGATTCGGGCGCTCGACTTTTTGTGCCCGAGCGGTCCGAGGTCGACCACGAGCTTGTAAGCAGGAACGCGCGCTTCTGGAAACTCGTCCGCCGCGATGATGGTCCCGACACGGATCTCGACGCGCTCGAATTCGTCCGCGCGCAGGGGCGAGGCGTCTGGTGAGGTGTCCGTGTCGGGGTCACCACACATCAGAAGGCAGCCGGGAACCAGTTGCGCGTGCCGAGTCGCCAGGTCATCGACTGCGGGTCGATGCTCAAGATCTGCACGAAGTGACCACGCAGGGCCTCGAAAACCTCGGTGTTCAAGCTCACCTGCGACCGACCTTCGGGGCCTACGAGGTAGGGGCCGAAGGGAAGGATCCAGGGCTCGGGCGACAGCCAAAGACCGCCATGGACTCCGGGCAGTTGCATCGCTTCGGCGAGGCGTCGCGGGGCGAGGTTCAAGAAGACGAAATGGAAAGGACGCGCGAGGACCGTCATCTCGTTCGCCGTCGCGCGGAACTGATTGACGACGGCGCAGGGGATCTCGACCTTGGTCAAGGTCGCGCTCCGCACCAACGAAGCCTCGGTCGTGCCGAGCTGCGATGCGACGATCTCGAGGACGTGAGCTCCAGGCGCGAGCGGCAAGAGCCACTGATGCAAGGCATCGCGTCCGAGGCAGCCATTCAGGAGCTGCTTCCCGTCCAAGCGGATGCGGAAGTAGTGGCACGACAACGCACCGCCGTAACTCTCGACCGACAGCATCCAGAGGCCATCGTGCTGCGGCAGGAAGAGCCGCTGTGCAACGCCCGTTTGCTTGAGGGCAGCCACTGGCTTGTTCAGCCACCAGAAGCCGCGATCGAAGTGGTAACCATAGATGTTCTCTTCGCCGAGCAAGAACCAGGGCGCGAGCTGCTTCGACTCGAAGGAACCATTGCCGATGTAGTTCTGCGCACGGATCGTGGCTTGCGAGAGCACACAGGCAAGCGTGAGCAGCGGAGCGAAGAGAGAGATGCTGTTGCCGAGTCGCATGGTCGAAACGCCGAGGCTTGTGGTTCGAGGAAAACGCATCATGCACGAAGCACTACGTGATGACCAGAGTGCCAAGCCAGGCGACTTCAGCGAAGCAAGCGAACAGCTTGAAAAGAACAAGAAGAAGTGGTGGAGGCGGGGGGAGTCGAACCCCCGTCCCGAGATGCCCGCGACAGGCCCATCTACGTGCGTAGTCCTCGGTTTGGATCTCGCTCGAGCTCGCTCCCGTGGACCGGATCGCTCTCGAGCCAGCCCGGCAAAGATCTCGTCCCCCGAGCGCCGGGCACCCCGGGGGACCAGCTCACTGTGTGACGGCTCTTCTACCCCATGAGCAAGGGTCGAAGGCCGCTGGCATCAAGCTGCCAGTGCGAAGTCGTGCTGGTTGGCACGTAAGTTTGTTCCCAGGGTTTTACGAGGCCACCTGGAACCTCGGCACGCCAGACCTGCCCCGACGACATCCGGTCGAATCCTTTTCGCCCCCAGAGCAGGCGTTGAAGATAGGCAGCGTGGCACGAGGGCACAAGGGAGCGTTGCCTCGCGCGCCGCGATGGCGTTGAATGCCAGGCAAGCGATGGAGCGACTTGCGAGCATGATGGACGATCGCCGTCCCCGCCGACCTCGACAGCCTTCCACGTGCTGGGCCGCGTTGGTCTTGGCGCTGGCTGTGTCCTGCACTTCCTTCGTGAGCGACCTCGAAGAGTTTGACGGACTGATCGGCTACGACTCGGTGGAAGCGCGCGAGAGCGCCGCCTTCGAGGTCAGGAACACGACGAGACGGCCGCCCCATCCATGGTTCCGCATCGACCCCATCGTCGAGCTCATCGGCTACGAACGCGAGGTGGTCGCCGTGGAACGCCCTCGCGAGACCTTGCGCGAGGTCATGCGGCGGCTCAGCGACAAGAGCACGCCCGACTTGCGGCGCATCGTCGACATCGTGTGGCGACTGATGTTGATCGCCGACGACGACAAGGCAGCCCTCGATCGCGCGACGGCGCTGCGCGAGCTCGAGATCGTGGGGCGACGACTGCCGGGCGCACGTCCGTGGAAACTCGAGCCCTGGGATCCACGCCCACGCGACCTGCGCGAACAGGAGACCGAGCTGCGCGCGATCCTCGATCCACTCGTCGACCTTTGGCCGGGGCCCGAGGTGGTGTCGCGCAGCGAGGACACGCGAACGCGCTACGTCGGGCTCTTGCAAGACCTCGGCCGGGTGCGCCTCGACGTGCCCAGCTTGCTGCGAGCGCGCCTGCGCCTCTTGCTCGAGGCACTGATCTACGAGCACGAGGCCGTCGTGCAGCAGGCCATCGCTGCGGTCCTCGTTGCATCTTGCAAGGCGGGCATCGTCGCGACGGCTCGTCGACACAGCCTCGACGAAGCGCCGCTCGTGCGAATCGGGGCCATCGAGCTGCTCTTCGCCGTCGGGTCGAACGCCGAGGGCGAGCGCTGTCTCGGGCAGCTGGCGCGCGCGACGGCTTTCCGCACGCGTGGATTGCCCAATGCGAGCGAGGTCGTCGACGAAGCCGTCGATGTGCGGCGTCAGCTGATCCAGCAGGTCTGGTCACGCGCCGACGAGCTGCCACGCGATGACAAAGGCGCCGTCGTCGCCTCTCCGCTGCTCGCTTTTGTCGTCGCCAGCGCCGACCAAGACCCCGACGCCGGACTTCGGCTCTTGGCCCGCGACGCGGTCGCGATGCTCGCCGGCCGCGACCGCGACCCCGACGGGGCATGGATCGCGGCTTGGTACCGCGACCTGGCGGAGCGGGGCCGCGCGAAGGACCGTTAGCGCGCTAGCCTATCGTCACAGTTTTCGACGAGCAGGGTTACGCAGCTCGCGGCTAAGCTCCCCCCGACTCCTGATCCCTCTGACCGCGTCGGCGAGTTCCTCGTGAAGCGCAAGCACTGGTTCACCCTCCTCAAGCTCGCCCTCGCTACAGCCCTTATCGCGTATGTGCTCTCCAAGGTGCACTTCGCGGATTACGTCGACAGTCAGGGCGAAGCACAGTCGGGGCTCTTCTCGCTCGTCCGCGACATGGACCTCCCGGTCTTCCTGGCCGGAGCGCTGTGCTACTTCGTGGCGGCCTCTTCGTCGTCCCTGCGCTGGTGGTGGCTCTTGCGGGTCAATGGGCTCGCGGTGACGATGCTCCAGGCCTTCCGCCTCACGTGGATCGGTATCTTCTTCAACATCGTGATCCCCGGGTCGACGGGCGGCGACGTGATCAAGGCCGTCTACGTCGCGCGTCTGACTGGCAAGCGCCTGCGTCCCGTCCTGTCGGTCTTGGTCGACCGCGTGCTCGGTCTCGTCGCCCTTGCGCTGCTCGCGGCGATCATGACGCTCTTCTTGCTCGACGAGCCGATCTTTCGCTTCGTGGCCGCCCTCCTCTGGGCTGGGCTCGCCGGCTTGCTGCTCTTCGTCTTGCTCTTCCTCTCGAAGCGCCTACGTCGCCGCATCGGCTTCGACCGCCTGCTGCAGCGCTTGCCCGGCAGCGCGAAGTGGATGCAGTTCGATGACGCGTTGACGCACTACCGCGGGCACATTGGCGGCATCTTGGTCTGGCTCGTAGCCTCGATGCTCAATCACTTCGTCGCGGTCATCGGGGTCTTCTGGATCGGCGAGGCCTTGCACGGCGTCCTGCCATTCAGCCGCTACGTCGTCCTGGTCCCGGTCATCCAGATCATGACGGCGGTGCCGCTCGCGCCGGCCGGCTTTGGTGTCGGGGAGTGGGGCTTCTCGTTTTTCTGGCCGCGCTGTGGCGCAGCCTTCGTCGCCGGTGTCGCCGACCCCGCCGCCTTCTTGCGCACGCAAGGGGTCACGCTCTCGCTGGTCTACCGCCTCCATACCATCCTGTGGTCGCTGCTTGGCGGCGTCTTCGTCCTCTTCGAGAAGGGGCGCCCGACCGAGAGCGACGCCGAGACGCTGCTCCAAGAAGCCGAAGCGCAGAGCGTGCGCTCCCACGGCGCCGACTGAGGCAGCAGTATGGCGGCCCAGTGCTGCGCGGGTTTGCTCCGGCGGGGCGCAGGCGGATTGCGGTAGACTGAAAGATAATGCCACGCCTCCTCCACAAACGCTTCCTGCGCCTCAAGCTGGACATGGTCAACAAGTGCCAGCTTCGCTGCATCATGTGCCACTTCGCGCACCCGGACTTCGTCGAGAGTGGCGTGCAGATGGACCGCCCCTTGCTCGAGAAGGTCGCTCGTGAGACCTTCCCGATCTCGCATGACGTCGTCCTCTCGAGTTCGGCCGAGCCCCTGATGGCGACCGAGCTGCCGCGCGCCCTCGAGCTCTGCCGCGAGTACGAAGTGCCTTCCTTCCACTTCTCGACGAACGCGATGTCGATGACGCGCGAGATCATGCAGAAGGTCATCGAAGTCCAGATGCCGCTGCTCACGATCTCGATGGACGGCGCGACCAAGAAGACCTTCGAAGACGTGCGGCGTCCGGCCAAGTGGGAGAAGTTCGTCGGCAAGTTCGACCTCATCGCCGAAGAGAAGGCCAAGTCGGGGAGTCACTTCCCGCAGCTTTCGGTCACCTTCGTCCTCATGCGCCGCAACATCGAAGAGGCGCCCGACCTGATCCGCTTCGTCGCAGCCCGAGGCGTGAAGTTCGTGAACTTCGCGCACATGGGCGTCATGGGCGGCCTTGGCGTCGAGGACGAGACCTTGTCGAAGGCACCGGCCCTCTCGAACCAGAAGATCGCGGAAGCGCACAGCGTCGCGCGCGAAGTCGGCGTCACCTTGATGGCACCGCTGCCCTTCCCGACGGACTTCGTCGCGCGCATGGACGGCGAGGACGTCGCATCGAGCGAGGAAGGTGGCGGGCAAGCGCTCGTGAAGACGTCCGAAGGCGGCTTCTCGGTCGACGAGTTCCTCGACCACAAGAACCTCGAGTTCAACCTCCAGGTCAGCCCGCGAGAAGGGCACCGGCGCCCGTGCTACTTCCCGTGGCGCTACCTGCACGTGAACCCCGACGGCACGGTCTTCCCGTGCGGTCACTGGTTCGAGTTCACGACCTTCGGCGACTTCAAGCAGCAGAGCTTTCGTGAAATCTGGCTCGGTGACCAATTCATGGAGCTGCGACGTCAGCTGCGCACGCTCGAGCTGCGCAAGACCTGCGCAAACTGCTCGGTCTCGGGTATGGGTCGTCCCGACGTGCTCGCGAGCTTCTCGCGCCGCGAAAAGCTGCACGTCTGAGCGGCATGTAGCCCGGACGGCCGAATGACAGCCTGAATTGCCACGCGGGCCCTCGACGATGCCGAGAGCCCGCGTGAAAGCAGAGAACAAAGCGCACGCGCAGAGTGGCGCGCGCCATGGAACTCAGCGGAAGGTCGTCTGCGAAACGTTCGTGACCTCGAAGGGCAGCTTCGTCAGGTTGTTGAGGTCGATGACGAGCGTCTGGAAGTAGAGCGTGAAGCCCTTGGCGGCCGGCGTCCACTTGCCGATGCACCACGGGTAGCACTTCGGACCCGGGCTATCGAAGGCGATCAGGAGCTGGAAGTTGTCGCCGATGCCAAGGTCGATGATGCCGGCCACGCTGCTCGGCTTGTTGAAGGGGCTCGCAAAGACGCAGTAGTAGTTCGCGGCGTTCTTGCCATAGAGGAAGGCGCACCAGTCTTCGGTCACGTCTTGCTCGGAGGTCGTCGCCAGGCGATTCCCGGTCGGCTCGACGAGGTTGACCGTCGCTCTGCCGGTCCAAGCCGCGCCGCAGTTGGCGTTGCGGACTTCGAGGCTGAAGCGGCCTTCCATGCAGAGCGGCGGGTAGACGCAGATCGTCGTCGCGTCGACCTTGACGAAGTAGCCCTTCGTGCCGAAGTCGTTCGAGTTCTGGCTCGAGATGACCTTGGTGCCGATGCGGACATCGGTGACCTGGTTCATGTCGGTGCCCTTGACGCGGAAGCAGTTGTTCGTCACGAACTCGAGGGTCGGGTTGCTGATGCTCGTGATCGTCGGCTTCTTGCAGGGCTCACCCTTGCCACAGAGGGCGAGGTTGTCGAGGCGCGTCGACGTGCGCGAGCCGCTCGTCGGCGTCCCATAGAAGTAGAGACGGACAGCGTAGGGCTTCGTGATGCCCTGGAGCTTGGCCACGTTCGACAAGTCGATGCAGAAGTTCTGCCAACGTTCCCACTTGTCGGTGGCCGGCAAGGTCAACGACTTGATGACGGTCGCAAAGTTGTCGCCAGCCGAGCTGCTGCGATCCTCGTCGATGCGCACGTCGACCTTGCGGACGGCCGAGCCGTTGTCGCGCCAGAGATCGAA
The DNA here is from genome assembly GCA_937858895.1 of uncultured bacterium. Taxonomy (GTDB): domain Bacteria; phylum Planctomycetota; class UBA1135; order UBA1135; genus JACKHW01. The sequence goes on from CALLZN010000240.1 coordinate 18,685, forward strand.
GCAGATCGAGCTGTTCGTCATCTCGCAGCCGGTCTTCGGGTCGACCGCGACCTCGATCCACGCGCTGGCATACTTGCTGTCCGTGCGGCTCGAGGCATACCAATAGTCGTAGCGCAGCTCGAGCTCGTAGAGGTCGAGGAAGTACTTTGTTCCGCCCGACACGTTCTTGGCATCCGAGCAAGGCTCGGTGTCGCAGCTCTCGGGCTTGTTGTGGTCGAAGGGGTAGTAGGCGATGCAATCGACCGCGTCCCGGTCGAGGTTGAAGTTGTAGTCACCCCAAGCGGCACTCAGCCAGGACTTCGAACCGCGGCTGATGATCGAGTGCTTGAACCAACCCGAAGCTCCGTCCTTGATGCTCCGCAGGTTCGCGCCCACGCCGAGTTGGAAGGACGGACCCGTGCGCGCCATGCCGAGCTTCCAGCCAGCCAGGTCGCCCTGGCCGGTCAGAGTGCCCGTCATGTTCTTGTAGTAGCGCCACGAGTCCGGATTGATCGGGCCACCGTTCTTCGTCAGCGCGCTCGACTTGAGGCCGTAGAGGTAGGGGCTGTCCTGCGGCGGCGTCTGCGACGAGGTGACGTAGCCACTGAACTGGAGGTCGACGACGAAGCGACGATTCCAGTTGTGGACGCTCGCGACCGTGCCACGCAGGCGCGCCGTGCCGTTCGCATACTCGATGAAGCTGCGCTCGAGGCCTTCCCATGCGTAGGTCTCGAGGTGCCTGTTCGACGAGTCGAAGAAGATGAAGGCCGAGGGGTCGGGGTAGATAGCGGCCCAGCGGTCGCCGACGACATCACTGGGCCAGTAGGTCTTGTCCGTTGCCGCACAAGGAGAGGACGCGAGCGTCGTGGCGAAGGCAGCCACGGCGAGGTGGAAGCAGAACTTTTGCATGTTGCGAAGCTGACGACTGAGGTAAGCGACAGGGCGTAGCCAAGCCCGGCTAAGTCTTCGCACGACAAGCCTGGCCCCGCATCTGTGGCGACGATGGTTGGGTTGGACCGAATCGGAGGCACTACCCGAATACGGTGAGCGGCGATGCGAGCGCCGATCTGCCCAGCAAGTCTAATCGATCTTGCGTATCGCGCCAGCGGCCGAAACTATGTTGCGCTCGTAAATTTTGTCGCCGGCGCGAACATCGCATTCTCCGGCATTCCGCGCGCCAGGCTGGACAAGCAGCGCTTATCCTGCGCCGCGGCTACACCGCGCCGTGCGCGGAGTCATCCCTTGACCAACTCCCCTGTCCCTCGGCCGCGCTTACTTTCCAATGACCGTTCTCGTCGTCGGTTCGACCGCATATGACACCATCGAAACCCCCGAGGGCTCGCGCGCCGATTGCCTCGGAGGATCGTCCACCTACTTCAGCCTCGCCGCACGTTTTTTTGCGCCGGTGCGCCTCGTCAGCGTCGTTGGCAAGGACTTCCGCGACGCCGACGTGAGCCTGCTGCAAGGGCGCGGCGTCGACACCGAGGGCCTCGAGATCGCCGACGGCGCGACCTTCCGCTGGAGCGGCCGCTACCACGCGGACATGAACCAGCGCGACACGATCGCGGTCGAGCTCAACACCTTCGGCAGCTTCGATCCGAAGGTGCCCGAGGCTTGGAAGTCGACTCCCTTCGTGTTCCTCGCCAACGGTCACCCGCTCGTTCAGACCTCGGTCCTCGACCAAGTGAGTGCACCGAAGTTCGTCGTCGCCGACACCATGAATCTGTGGATCGAAACGGCGCGGAACGACCTCGACATGCTGCTGCGCCGCATCGATGGCCTCATCCTGAACGACGAAGAAGTCAAGATGCTGACTGGCGAGAAGAACCTCATCCGGGCCGGACAGACTCTGCTGAGCAAGGGCCCCAAGCTCGTCATCGTCAAGAAGGGCGAGCACGGAAGCTTCCTCTTCTCGGAGTTCTTCCAGTTCGCGCTGCCGGCCTATCCGACCGAGGTGGTCCGCGACCCGACGGGGGCTGGCGACAGCTTCGCTGGCGGCTTCATGGGCTACTTGGCGGGCGTCGACCGCGTCACGCTCTGGAACCTCAAGCGGGCCATGGCCTACGGCACCGTCATGGCTTCGCTCAACGTCGAGGCCTTCGGCGTCGATCGCTTGGCGGCCGCGGATCGAAGCGAAGTCGATCAGCGCTTCCACGAGTTGCTGCAATTCGTGAGCTTCTGATCGCGACGCAGATCGCGACGCAGAAACGACACCCGGGACGCCCCTCCGACATACAACGGGTCTCAGAGCACGATCCGCAGAATTCGTTAGGTATCTGTCAGGTCGCCAGCTAAGCTGCGCGCACTGAACCATGGACGGAGGGAAGCCAATGGCGGCTAAGAAGACCAGCAGCAACAACGACGACAAGAGCCCGCAACTCGACGGCGCTCTAGCTCAAATCGAACGCGACTATGGCAAGGGCGCGATCATGCGCCTGGGCGCGGGAACGGTCGTGCCCATCGAGGGCATTCCGACCGGGGCCCTGTCCCTCGACATCGCGCTCGGCGGGCGTGGCATGCCGCGCGGCCGCATCTGTGAGATCTTCGGGCCCGAGTCTTCGGGCAAGACGACACTCACCTTGCACATTATCGCCAACGCGCAGCGCCGCGGAGGCATGTGCGCCTTCATCGACGCCGAGCACGCCCTCGACCCGCAGTACGCAAAAAAGCTCGGGGTCAACCTCGACGACTTGCTCGTCGCGCAACCCGACAGCGGCGAGCAGGCGCTCGACATCGCCGAGACCCTGGCCAAGTCGAATGCCCTCGACGTCATCGTCATCGACTCCGTCGCAGCCCTCGTGCCCAAGGCCGAGTTGGATGGCGAGATGGGGGACAGCTTCGTCGGCCTCCACGCGCGCTTGATGAGCCAGGCCATGCGCAAGCTGACCGGAGTCGTGAGCCGCAGCCGCACCTGCTTCATCTTCATCAACCAGATCCGCGAGAAGATCGGCGTGATGTTCGGCAGCCCTGAGACGACGACGGGTGGCCGCGCGCTCAAGTTCTACGCGTCGGTGCGGCTGGACATTCGACGTATCGGCCGCATCACCGACGGCGACGAGGTCACGGGCAGCCGCACGAAGGTGACGGTCGTCAAGAACAAGATCGCGCCGCCCTTCCGCAAGGTCGAGTTCGACATCATGTTCAACCAGGGTATCGCTGCAACCAGCGACATCCTCGACCTCGCGATCGAGCACGGCATCGTGCAAAAGAGCGGTGCTTGGTTCTCTTACGGCGACGTGCGCCTCGGCCAGGGACGCGAACGCGTCTCGAGCTTGCTCGGTGACACTCCGGACCTACTCGAAGAGCTTCGCGCAAAGGTCCTCGAGAAGGCACAGCCCAAGCAGCCGGTTGCCGACGAGGCACTCCTCGCTGGGGACCTGGTCGGCGAGACCAGCGCCAAGAGCGAAGCGGCCAACGACATGGCCACACACGAAGCGGGCACGACGGACAAAACCGTCGCTCCCAAGGGCAGCGCGCGGGCAGCCGGCGCCTGATCCGAGCAGGCTGACGCGACGCCGACTCCTGGCCAATACGACTTGGAGAAGGCCGTGCTTGCATGGCGCTGCGCCGCCGCTTTCCTGAGAACATGAAGTCGCTGACTGGAGCCGAAGTCCGAGAGTCCTACCTGCGCTGGTTCGAGGCGCGGGGCCATCATCGCTACCCATCGGATTCGCTCGTGCCAGCGAACGATCCCACGCTGCTCTTCACGGGCGCGGGCATGAACCAGTTCAAAGACATGTTCCTCGGCAAGGGGACGTTGCCTTGGAAGCGCATCACGACGGCACAAAAGTGCTTGCGCGTGCCCGACCTCGAAAACGTCGGGCGCACGACCGGGCACCACACCTTCTTCGAGATGCTCGGCAACTTCAGCTTCGGCGACTACTTCAAGGCCGAGTGCTTGCAGTGGGTCTTTGCGTGGTTCACCGAAGAGCTCGGCCTACCGCGCGATCGCCTCGTCGTGACCGTCTATCTCGACGATGACGAGGCATACGCCGTCTGGCGCGATACGATCGGCATGCCGACCGATCGCATCTACCGCTTCGGCGAGAAGGAGAACTTCTGGCCCGCCCAGGCTCCTTCGAAGGGACCCAACGGCCCATGTGGTCCTTGTTCGGAGATCTACTTCGACCTCGAGGGTGGTCCGCTGCCGGCGCACGATGGGCTCAGCGAGCTGCCGCGACGCTTCGTCGAGATCGGCAACTGCGTCTTCACTCAGTTCGACCGACAGAGCGATGGCTCTTTGCCGGCACTTCCGCAGCGCAACATCGACGTCGGCCTGGGCCTCGAGCGCATCACGGCGGTGCTCCAGGGGAAGCGCAGCAACTTCGAAACGGACCTCTTCACGCCCTACGTCGACTTCGTCGCGGCGCGCGCCGGTAAGCCATACGGAGCAACGCCGCACGACGACATCCACCTTCGGCGCATTGCTGATCACGCCCGTGCGGTCACCTTCTGCATCAGCGACGGGGCGTTGCCGGCGAACGAGGGGCGCGGCTACGTCGTGCGCAAGATCTTGCGCCGCGCTTGCCGCGACGGGTACGAACTCGGGCTCTCCGAGCCCTTCTTGGCTGAGGTCTGCGGCATCGTTTGCGACACGATGCGCGGCGCATACCCCGCGCTCGAGGATTCACGCAAGCAGGTCCAAGCCCTCGTGCTCCAGGAGGAGCGAGCGTTTCGCGCGATCTACACGCGCGGCATCGACCGCTTCGAACAGTGGTTCGCGACGCTCGAGGCGCCGAGCGCGTATCCAAAGGTCGAAGTCGAAGAACGTGGCGCGCTCGCGCTTCCGCCAAACTCGGGCGCTGTCGCCTTCGAGCTGCACGATACCTTCGGCTTCCCGGTCGACATCACGCGTGCCTTGCTCCTCGATCGCGACTTCGCGCTCGATGAAGCTGGCTTCGAGGCCGCGATGGAGCAGCAGCGGGACCGGGCGCGCAAGGGTTCGGCGCTCTCTGGCGATGTCTTTGCCGACAACGCCCTGACCCGTCTCAAAGCGCGCAAGGTCGTAGGCACGCGCTTCATCGGCTACGACCAACTCGAGGGCCGCGCGTCGATCGTGGGTATCGTGAGCACGCAGCAAGGCCTCGAGTCGGATGTGAACGAGGTCCACGCCGCAGTCGCGACGCCGAGCGTTAGCGACTCGCCGATGGAGGCGGTCAGCCTAGAAGTCATCGTCGACGTGACGCCCTTCTACGCCGAGTCCGGCGGTCAAGTCGGTGACCGTGGCACGATCGAAGGACCCCAGGGATCGGGACGCGTCGTCGACTGCAAGAAGCGCGAAGACTACTGGTTCCACGTCGTCGAAGTCACCGCAGGCAGGCTCAGCGTCGGCGACCCCGTGACGCTGCGCGTCGACAGCGAGGCGCGGCGCGCCACCGAACGCAACCACACGGCCACGCACCTCCTGCATGCGGCTCTGAAGCGCGTCGTCGGCGAACACGTCGGCCAGGCCGGATCGCTCGTCGCGCCCGAGCGGCTGCGCTTCGACTTCACCCACGGCGAGCGCCTCGGACCCGCTGTGCTCCGACGCCTCGAGGACGAGGTCACGGCACAGGTCCTCGCAGCGTTCGAGCTCGCGCCCTGCGAGATGCGCCTCGATGAAGCACGGCGCAGCGGTTTCGTCGCGATGTTCGGCGAAAAGTACGGCGACGTAGTGCGCACCCTGGCGATCGGCGACTACAGCCGTGAACTCTGCGGAGGCACGCACGTGGCCAACACCGGCAACATTGGCGCCTTCCGTATCGTGAGCGAGGCGTCGGTCGCCGCCGGCGTTCGACGCATCGAAGCCATCACGGGCTTTGACGCCCTGCACGCAGCCCAGGACGAACGTGATGTCCTCGATCGTGTGGCGCGTGACCTCAAGGCCAAGCCCGAGGAAGTGCCAGCCCGGATCGACGCGCTCCGCCAAGAACTGCGACGCCTCGAAAAAGAAGTCGAAGAAGCCCGACGCGAGAAGGGCAAGGACGCCACCGCTGCGCTCGAGGCGGCGGTAGAGGTCCACGGCCCACACGCGAGCCTCGTTGCGAAGCTCGAAGGCGCGGACAACAACGCGCTCCTCGACAGCCTCGACCGCCTGCGTCGCAAGCACGACTCCTTCGTCGGTGTGCTCGTCAGCGCGGTCGCCGGCGGCGTCGCGGTCGTCGTGACGGTGAGCCCCGACCTCGTCACCAAGGGGCTTCACGCCGGAAAGCTCGTCCAGGAACTCACGAGCCTGGTCGGCGGTGGGGGCGGCGGCCGTCCCGAGATGGCGCAGGGCCGTGGCAAGGACGCGAGCAAGATCGACGAGGCCTGCGCCAAGGCTCGATCCCTTGTCGCCGCCCTGATTGGCGGTGCCTGAAGAAGTCCAGTCCGAGATGTCAACGGGCCCAGACAAAGCTCTCGATATTCGCCGGGCGCCCCTTACACTGCTCGGCCTCGATTCCACGGCTCGCCTCGAGGCGGCTCGCGGCTGCTTCGCCCGAGCTACCGAGCAAAGCCACCAGTCGGAGCCCCCTAGCGGAACAACGCGGCGCGAGCCATCCTGGCGAGCGTCGCAACGGGAGAACGAAGTCCACCATGGCAGTCCCACGTAGGAAGCACAGTCACGCGCGCCAGGCCAAGCACCGAGCCTCTTGGAAGGCCACGCGCATCCAACTCGTCGATTGCAGCCACTGTGGCGCGCGCATCCGGCCGCACACCGTGTGCCTCGCCTGCGGGCACTACCGCGGAAAGCGCGTCCTCCTCGGAGCGCGCTGAGGAAACCATCCATGCGAATCGCGCTTGACGCGATGGGGGGCGACCACGCGCCCGACGCTGTGGTCAAGGGCGCTCTTCGAGCCGTTCAAAAGGGCTTCGTCAGCGCCTCGGAACTCGTGCTGGTGGGCCAAATCGAGCCCATCTCGAAGCTCCTGACAGAGGCGGCGGCCGACTTCGTCGTCGCTCCGATCGACGACTTCGCCGCGCTCGCGGAGGGTGCCGCCTCAGGGACCTTCCTCGTCGTCCCGGCCACCGAGGTCGTCGGCATGGACGAGTCACCCACGCTCGCGCTGCGTAAGAAGAAGGACTCGTCGCTCCTCGTCGGCGCGCGGCTCGTCAAGAACCGTCATTGCGACGCATTCTGCAGCGCTGGCAACACCGGCGCCTGCGTCGCCGCTGCGATGCTGAGCCTCAAGAGTCTCGACGGCGTGCACCGCCCCGGCATCGCGGTCACGATCGAAGGCGAGCGCGGGCCCTTCACGATCATCGACGTCGGCGCCAACGTCAGCCCCAAGCCGATCCACCTGCTGCAATACGGCCTCATGGGTGAGTGCCTCTATCGCAAGCAGTTCGGTAAGGAACGCCCCAAGGTCGGCCTCGTCAACATTGGCGGCGAGGAGGGCAAGGGGAACGACCTGGCCAAGGAGACGCAGGAACACTTTCGCGCTTCGGGCCTCAACTTCATCGGCAACGTCGAAGGCCAGGACGTCTTCCTCGGCGCGGCGGACGTCCTCGTGACCGAGGGCTTCGTCGGCAACGTCATCCTCAAGCTCAGCGAAGGCCTCGCGACGCACCTCTTGCACGTGGTGCAGGAGGAGCTCGTCGCCGCCGGTGTAGCGCCCGAGCGCATCAAGACGAGCCTCGAGCGAATCTGGAAGCGCTGCGATTACTCGGAGTACGGCGGCGCCCTCTTGCTCGGCGTCGAAGGCATCGTCACGATCTGCCACGGTCGCTCCGACGCGAACGCGATCTCCAACGCGGTGCGCGTGAGCCGCGATGCGATCCGTTCCGAAGTGACACAGAGTATCGTCGAGGTCATCCGCGGCACGCAGAACGCCAAGGTTGATTCCTGAGCACGCCGCGGATCGAGGCTTCGAGAGGCACACAGATGAAGAATCGCATTCCCGTCGGCATCGCGGGACTCGGTGCATATGCGCCAGAGAAGGTCCTGAGCAACCACGACCTCGAGAAGCTCGTCGACACGAGTGACGAGTGGATTTACCAGCGCACGGGCATCCGCGAACGCCGCATCGCGGGGCCCGACGAGGACTCTGGCTCGATGGGCGCGATCGCAGCCATGCGCGCCCTCGACGACGCAGGCGTCGCCCCGGAGGAAGTCGAACTCATCCTCTGCGCGACCACGACTCCTGACCTGCCCTTCCCGACCAACGCCTGCCACATCCAGCACAAGATCGGCGCCAAGCGCGCCGGCGGTTTCGACATCAACTCGGCGTGCTCGGGCTTCGTCTTCGCGTTCAACACCGCGGTGCAGTTCGTGCAGTCGGGGACCTACCGCAACGTCCTCGTCGTGGGCACCGAAAAGCTCTCGACCATCGTCAACTACGAGGATCGCAACACCTGCGTGATCTTCGGCGATGGCGCTGGCGCGATGTTGCTGCGGCCGCTCGAAGACGCGGGCCGGGGTGAAGTGCTCTCGACCTCGATCTCGACCGATGGCGGCCCCGAGCAGGACTCGGTCCTCATGGTGGCGGCCGGGGGTTCCCGCATGCCGGCGACCGCCGAGACGGTCGCGCTCCGCCAGCACACGATGATCATGGGCGGCAACAAGGTCTATCGCTTCGCGGTCAGCACCTTCGCCAAGCTCGTCAAGGAATCGCTCGAGCCCTATGGCTACGAGCAGCTCGGTCGCATCGTGCCGCACCAGGTCAACCAGCGCATCGTCGAGGCAGCTTGCGAGCGTCTCGACATGCCGGTCGACATGGTGTTCTCGAACATTCACAAGTACGGCAACACGGCTGCGGCTTCCGTGCCAGTTGCCTTCACCGAGGCCTATCGCGAAGACATGTTGCCCAAGGGCAAGCTCGTGGTCTCGGCGGCCTTCGGCGCCGGCCTTTCGTGGGGGCACTTCCTGGTTCGCTGGTGATCAAGTCGCCGTTGGCGAATCCGTTGCCGCTGGCGTCAGCGTTTCGTTCGCCAGCGACTCATTCGTTGGTGACCCGAACACAAGAGACTCTTCGCTCGTGAGGAGCATCATGGACATTCACTCGCTGTTTTCCCTCGACGGAAAAACCGCCCTCGTAACCGGCGCATCGCGCGGCATCGGGCGCGACATCGCGCTCACGCTCGCGGATGCTGGCGCGCGGGTCGCGTGTGTCGCGACGAGCATGGAAGGCCTCGGGTCCACCCTCGCGGCCCTCGGTGATCGCGGGCAGGGCTTCGCAGCTTCGCTCGAGGACCCTCAGAGCATCGACCGCCTCGTCGCCGATGTCACCGCCGCTGACTTCGACGTCGACATCCTCGTGAACAACGCGGGCATCACGCGCGACAACCTCGTGCTGCGCATCGGCGTCGACGACTTCGACGCCGTCTGCAACGTGAATCTGCGCGCTCCCTTCCTGCTCGCCAAGGCCTTCACGCGTTCGATGATGAAGAAGCGCTTCGGTCGCATCCTCAACATTGGCTCGGTCGTCGGCACGACCGGCAACGCTGGCCAAGCCAACTACGCGGCGACCAAGGCCGGCCTTGTCGGCCTGACCAAGAGCCTCGCGCGCGAACTCGCGGGCCGCGGCGTCACGGCGAACGTCGTAGCGCCGGGCTTCATCGAGACCGCGATGACGGACCAGCTCGGCGAGGCGCAGCGCACGGAACTGGCGAACAAGATTCCGCTCGGGCGTTTTGGATCGACCGAGGACGTCGCGGCCGCCGTGCTCTTCCTCGTCAGCCCAGCGGGCGCCTACGTCACGGGCCAAGTCTTGGCCGTCGACGGAGGAATGTCCATGTGAGGACGATGCCGCAATCGTCGCTTTCCGAGCGACGCTGCGGTACAACACCCGCTTCGTGCCCAGCAGTACCGCGTCGGTGGGCTGGCTCGATTCGGGGCCCTGATGTTTTGAGGCCGGGCTCCCGGCTATGACCCTGTTTCCTGCCAGGAGGCTTGGAGAGTTGTCCAGCATCGAAGAACGCGTCAAGAAGATCGTTTGCGAACAGTTGAACGTTGCCGAAGAGAAGGTCACGAACGAAACCTCGTTCGTCAACGACCTCGGCGCCGACTCCCTCGACATGGTCGAGCTCGTCATGCACTTCGAAGAAGACTTCGAGATGCAGATCCCCGACGACGAAGCGGAGAAGATCCAGACCGTCGGCGACGCGATCACCTACATCAACGCGAAGATGTAAAGCGATGAGCAAGCGGAGAGTCGTTGTCACGGGTCTCGGACTCGTCACCCCGGTCGGTCAAGGCGCGGAGCGTGTCTTCGAGGCGCTCCTCGCTGGCCGGAGTGGGATTGGGCGCATCACGCACTTCGACACCGACACGCCCGAATGGTCGGTTCACATCGCGGGAGAAGTTCGCGACCTCGACACCGGCAACCTCGATCCACGCGCGCTCAAGCGCATGGATCCCTTCACGCAATATGCCGTCGTCGCCTCGCACGAGGCCGTGCTCGATTCGGGTCTCGACCTCGACAAGGAGGATCGGACGCGCATCGCGGTCCTCATGGGCACCGGCATCGGAGGCATCTGCGAGCTCGAGATCCAATGCGGTGTCTTGCGCGAAAAGAGCCCCCGGCGCGTCAGCCCGCTGACCGTGCCGCGCATGATGTTCAACGCGCACACGGGCATGATCGCCCTCGAGCACGGGCTGCTCGGGCCCAACTACGCGATCGGTTCGGCCTGCGCGTCCTCGAACCACGCGATCGGCATCGCGCTCCGCACGATCCAGTACGGAGACGCGGACATCGTCTTCACGGGTGGAAGCGAAGCTGCCTTGACGCCAGTCGGGGTTGCGAGTTTCATGACCATGAAGGCTCTGTCGACGCGCAATGAAGAACCCGAGCGCGCGAGCCGCCCCTTCGACAAAGGACGGGACGGCTTCGTCATGGGCGAAGGCGGCGCCGTCCTCATCCTCGAAGAGCGCGAACACGCCCTGCGGCGCGGCGCGCGCATCTACGCCGAGGTCAAGGGCTTCGGGTCGAGCGACGACGCGCACCACATCACTGCACCCGAGGAGAGCGCCGAAGGCATGCTGAGGTCGATGCAACTCGCCCTCGCCGACGCACGCATCGCGCCCGACCAGGTCGGCTACGTCAACTGCCACGGCACGTCGACCGAGCTCAACGACAAGACCGAGTGCCTGGCCCTCAAACGCTGCTTCGCGGACCACGCCAAGAAGCTGCAGGTCTCCTCGACCAAGTCCATGATCGGCCACTTGCTCGGGGCTTCGGGCGCCGTGGAGTTGGCTGTAACCTGTCTGTCACTGCACCACGGCAGACTTCATCCCACGATCAATCAAGACGAGCCGGATCCCGACTGCGATCTCGACACGATTCCGAACGTTGCCCGCGAAGCGCGGATCGAGTACGCGATCTCCAACTCCTTCGGGTTCGGCGGAACCAACGCAACCATCGCGATCCAGCGCCACGACTCATGAAGAAGCGTCTGCAAGAAATCCTTCACCAGTACAAGGTCGATTCTTACCGCCTCGGGCACAGCCCCGATTCGTTGCAGGACATCACGAAGGAGTGCCTCCACTTTTCGGACGACGCACTCAAGAACGCCTATCACTACCACTTCCACAAGCTGCCCGACGCCAACCGCGTCGAGATCATCAACATGATCAACAACTACACCGTCGAGGCCATCCTGCCGCCGGTCGTAGAAAAGATCATGCAGCGCATCGTCATCCTCGAGCGCCAGCACAAGGCCTTGCTCGGAGCGATCGAACAGGTCTGCGAAGAGCTGAGCGACGGCGAAGCCGGCAAGGCCTGAAGCTCGCGGCCCCCCTGGCCCTGAGACTGGCAACGCGGCGCGATTTTCGAGTGCCTTCGGGTCGAAGAGCCTGGCCAGCTAGCGTCCTCTTTACGGCGTAGGGGGGATAACAGGCCAGGCACTTCCACCCCAAAGCACTCTGAAATCGGCGCGCGTCGCCAGTCCCAGCG
>CALLZN010000241.1 GCA_937858895.1 uncultured bacterium
CAACGGCCCGGCTGACCCGATATTACCTCCACCCGTCTGGCGGCCGCTGGACGCCCCCCAGGGCGACGGATCGTGCTCGGCGACCCATTGGGTCGCCTGCGCGCGCTCGTCACCCTGGGTGACATCCAGCGACACACCAGAACAGTCGCGCAGCGTGGGCCACGAGGCCCACGCTGCACGACTTCGGGCGGATCTAATGCAACAGTGGGGTACACTGCAGCCACTTTCAGTGGTCTGCTGGCGAACCAGGTGTCTTTCACGTTCGAGGATCCGATGATCAACGTGATTACACCACGCAATCACTGCCTCATCGCCCGCAGCACGTCCGATGCTGAACCGTCGCTGATCGCCGGGATCTGGACGTCGGGGCCAGAAGTCGGCTCGCTCGAGCCCTTCAGTGGTGTGCCTGGAACCTACCCGAGCGGCTACGGCCACAAGGGTGGTAATGGCAACTCGGGCAGCGAGCCGGGCGGCAACCAGTAGTCGTTGCTCAAGCCCCGAGGCCTTCGCGCTGCGTCCGCTCGGTGCGCGCGCCTGCGTGGCAACGCGACGCTCCGGAGCCCGTGCGCGCGTGCATGTTCTGTTATGCTCGTACGCGTGCTTCGGAGCCAGCAGCCATGCATTCCATGTCACTTCAGCATCGAGTGATCCACCGCGACTCGACTCGCCAACGCTTCTTGGCCGTCCGCACGATGGCATTGCTCGCGTTCACGACCCTCTTCGCTGAGGAGCCGCTGGCGCAGGTCTGCGTTCAGCGCAGTGACTTCGGCGTCGGCACGGCGCTCAGTTCGGATCCACAAGCCTCGCGAACCTGGCCGGGCGGTCGGCGCCTCTTCGGCATGCCACGCTGTCGCGGCCGCTGGTTCTTCACGGCGAAGACGCAAGGCACTGGCTACGAACTCTACGCGACCGACGGTACGACTGCCGGGACCACGCGCGTCGCTGACGTAAGGCCGGGCCCTGCCTCGTCCTCGCCGCAGCGCTTGACGACCGTGGTCGTCAATGCAGTGGAGTGGCTCGTGTTTTCGGCCGACGACGGCGTGCATGGCCGTGAGCCCTGGGTCTCGGACGGGACGGCGGCGGGGACGCGCATGCTCAGGGACATTCAAGCGGGAGCGGCGGGCTCCGAGCCGAACCACTTCACGGCTGTCAATGGGCTGGTCGTCTTCGCGGCGACGGAGGCGGCGAGCGGGACCGAGCTCTGGCGATCCGATCTGAGCGCGAGCGGCACCTTTCTCTTGTCCGACATCGAGGCTGGGCCAGCGAGCAGCTCGCCGCAGCGCTTCCTCGCGGCGCCTGGCGGGGCCTTCGCCTTCTTCGCGGCTCGCGAGGCACGCGTGGGGCTCGAGCTCTGGCGAAGTGACGGGAGCGTTGCCGGCACCCGCGTCGTCCGCGACTTGAACCCGAGGAGCGGCGATGGCTTGGATGCACACCCCCTTGCTGCCATGGCGCTGACTCAGAACGGCGTCGTCTTCGCTGGCAATGACGGCAGCACGGGCTTTGAGCCTTGGTTCAGCGATGGCACGGTGCTCGGGACCAAGCTGCTGGTCGACGTCAGCCCTGGGCCGACTTCGACCGCGCTCGACTTCGAGTATGCGGCGACCTTTGGAGCCCGGGTGGCCTTCGCGGCGACGACGCCGGCTCTGGGGCCGGAGCCTTGGATCAGCGATGGGACGACGAACGGCACCCGCCTACTCGCCGACTTGGTGCCGGGCACGGAAGGCAGCTATCCGCGCGAGTTCTGCGCGGCGGGGACCAAGCTCTTCTTCCAGGCGAGGACGCCAGCGACGGGCTACGAGCTCTTCTGCTTCGATGGCAGCGGCGTGCGCCTCGTCGCCGACCTGCGAGCGGGCTTCGAGTCTTCGTATCCGATGCGGCTCTCGACCTTTGGCCAGAGCATTGTCTTTATGCCGACCGTGCCGAGATACGGGGCCGAGCCTTGGATCTCCGACGGTACGACTGCCGGTACGCGCTTGCTCCGCGACATCAGCCGTTTCAGCAGTCAGCCATCGATCCTGCAGGACATCGGCGGGCGTGTGCTCTTCGGGGCTGACGACGTGGGCAGCCCTTCGCCGACCTTTGTTGGGCGCGAGCTGTGGACAAGCGACGGCACGACGGCTGGCACGCAGCTCCTCGCCGACATCGAGCGCAGCAGCATCTCGCCAGGTGGCGAGATCACGGAAGTTACGCCGGCCTTCGGTCGGCAGCTTTTCTGCCAAGCGCAGGATCCGGATTTCGGGCTCGAGCTCTTCTCCATGGACCGGGCCTCGGTCTTTTCGCGCCAGAGCGACATCAACTTTGGTCCTGCGCCTGCCGACATCCGCGACTTGACGCTTTGCAACGCGGCCCTCTTCTTCAGCGCGGTCGACGGCCAGGGGCGCGAACTGCACGTCTTCGATGGGCAAAGCCTGACGCGCTTCGATCTCGAGCGCGGCGCCGGTAGCAGTGATCCGAGCGACTTCGTCGTTCTCGATGGTCGGCAGGTGCTCTTTACGGCTGCGACCGCGGCGACGGGGCGCGAACTCTATCGCGCAGATCCCGATGGCAAGAACGCGGCGCTCCTCGTCGATCTTCGGGTCGGAAGCGCGAGTTCGAACCCGCGCGACCTCGTGGTCAGCGGTGGCTACGTCTACTTCGCAGCGACCGACGCGAGCGGAGACCGCGAGCTCTGGCGCAGCGACGGGACGGCGGCGGGGACGCAGCGCGCCGTCGACATCTGGCCGGGTGCTACGTCGTCTTCGCCCGAAGACTTACAGAGCGGCTTCGACAGCGCCGGCCAGCCGCGCCTTTGGATGCGCGCAAGTCGGCCTGCGGAGGGGACCGAGCTCGCGCACTTCGATGGCACGACGCTCAGCTTCGTCGATGTGCTGCCGGGGAGCGCCTCGTCCGATCCGCGCGGCATGTGTGTGCGCGAGGACCGCGTCTACTTCGCGGCGCAGACCGCGCAGCTCGGACGTGAGCCCTTCGTCAGCGATGGCACGAATGCCGGCACGACCTTGCTCGCCGACGTCCACCCCGGACCGGCATCGAGCGACGCGACGTCGTTCACGGTGACGGACGGCGCGGTCTTCTTTACTGCTGACGATGGCGTGACTGGCCGTGAACTCCATGCGCATGATCCGCGGTCGTTGCGCACGCAGCGCGTGGCCGACATCGAGCTTGGCGCCGCCGCTTCGGATCCTGGCGGCCTCGTTGCCGTCGCGGACCGAGTCTATTTTGCGGCGACACGCAGTGACGTCGGGCGTGAGCTCTTCGTCTCCGATGGGACCGCGACCGGGACGCGCCTCGTTTGCGACGAGGCCAACCCGGGTGCGGCGTCGGCTGCACCACGCGAAGTGACGGTCCACGGACGTGACCTCTTCTTCGTCGCCGACACGGCGCAGTCGGGCAAGGGAGAGCTCTTCTCGATCGCCTGTCCGACGGCCCTCGTTCAGAGGGTTGGCGACGGTTGTGGCGGCATCGAGCTGAGCGCGACGGCGCCGAAGCGCGGAGGCACGATGCAGGTCCTCGCCCAAGGCGCGCAGCTCCGCGATTTCGGGCTCGTCGCCCTGGCCGTCGACGTAGCGGTTCAGCCGCTTCCTGCGGCGCCGCTTTTAGCGCCAGGCTGCTTCTTGCACGTCGACTTGCCGGTGGTCGCGGTCTTTCCGATCGGCGTCGGCGCGCGCGTCGTCGCGCCGCTCGTCGTGCCGAATGACCGAGCCTTGCTCTGCCAGTCCTTCGCACTGCAAACTCTGCACTATCCGCTGCTCGGGACGCTCACGCTGCGCAGCTCGAACGGCCTCCTGCTGACGATCGGTGATTGAGTTCGAGCATGCTGATGAACCTGTTTGGCGGTCTGGTCTTGGCGGCGACTGCGCTGGCGCAGAACGACGAAGTCCTCCTGCCGCTGCCGGATGGCGCGCTGCCGCTCGGCACCGAGCGGCGCATTCTTGTCGACGCAGCGCGCGAGGAGGTCGCGACCGAAGACAGCGCGGACAAGCGCCGCCTCGCCGTGCAGTTTTACTATCCGCGCGCGACCAAGCTCGCGGGCAAGAAGTACCGCAACGCTGATTACCTGCCAGACTTTGACATCCTGAAACCCGCCCTGGGGCCGCTCTACCAAGCGAACGCCGCGGCGCTCAGCGCCTTGCGCGTGCCAGCGCTCGAGGCGGCGCCCGTGCTCCCGGGGCGACGCTTGCCGCTCGTGGTCTTTTCGCCGGGCATCGGGACGTCGCGGCTCTTCTACACGGCGCAGGTGCTCGCGATCGCGGCGCGCGGTTTCCTCGTCGTCGCGATCGATCACAGCTACGACGTCGATGGCGTCGTCTGCGAAGGCGAACTCGTTCGGCGCAAGGACGCGCAAGCGAGCGAGACCGAAGGCTTGACCAAGGCGGGCGAAGGCTTGCACGCGGGCCCGCGCTTGCGTGTCTGGGCCGAAGACGTTCGCTTCGTCCTCGACGCGGTCCTCGCCCTCGACAAGAAGGACCCGCTCCTTCGGGGTCGCATCGACAAGGAGCGGCTCGGCTACGTCGGCCATTGCTTCGGCGCGCGCGCGGTCGTGCTCGCCGCGGCCGGCGATGCCCGCATCAAGGCCGTCATCGCCGAGAACGCTTGGCCCCTCGCTGTCGAATCGAAGACCGGGACCATGACGGCAGACTTGCTCTTCGCGCAGGGTGCGCGGACGAGCGACGTTGTTTGGCTCGAAAGCCAGAAGGCAGCGAAAGCGGCCATCGACCAACTCGTCGCCCAGCGCTTCGAGGAGCAGAAGGCCTTCCTCGCCGAGCTCGAGGCGCGCGTCCTCCACGTCGAGTTCGCGGACCAGGAGCACATGGACTTCACCGACCTGCCCATGCTCGGTGCCTGGATCGCCGCGCGCAGTGACGCGACCGACGGAGCGGCGGCGACGCCGCAGCGCAGCGCGCGGCGCGACCTCGTCGACTCTATCTTCGTCGACTTCCTCGCGACCCGCCTCCTCGGCGCCAAGCCGAAGCACCTCGCAGGTGGCGAGGCGGACCGTGCTGGTTACCGCGTCGTGCCGATCGGCACGCGCTGAGCGCGTGCTTCAGTCCGCCCGATCGACGTCGCGCCAAGTGAAGCGCCACATCGACTTGTCGAGCGCGAGCTCGCGTCCGTCCGCTTCGGCGTGCGGAAAGACGAAGTAGTTGCGCGGCCCCGCCGCGCACGGCGGCACGAGGGCGACGTCGCGGCCATGGCTCAGCGTCAAGCGATGCGGGTCGAGGTGGCCAAAGAACCACGCCGCGCGCTCGGCATTGGTCGCCGCGACCTTGTCGGCTTCCGAGATGTCGACCGGGATCCAAGCGTCGCCGTCGCGGTAGTGCGCCCAGCAATGGTAGCTGTCGTAGCTACCCGACGGCGCGTCACCGAGCGGGATCCCCATCGTGAAGCGCACCGGGATCCCTGCCGCCCGCGCCACGCCAATGAAGCGCGAGTGGAAGTCCGTGCAGTTGCCTTTGCAGACCGTCGTCGCGTGCTCGAAGCTGCCGCGTCCCCAGCCGACGTGGTTCTTGTCGTACTCCATCGAGGTCAAGACATCGTCGAAGATGCGGCGCGCACGCACCTCGGTCGCGAGCGACGCTTCGCACGCACCGAGGTCGATGGCCATGCTCTGGGCCTTGCCGTCGATGGGGATGAGGGCGTTGGCCTCGAGGTGCCTCGCGTGCAGCGGTCCCTGTCCCTGGCCCGCGTCGGCGAAGCGTTCGACGCGCGCTGACCACGAGATCGTCACCGCTTCGCTTGGCGCCGGCACCGCGACGTAGAGCATGCGGTTGCCGTCGACGGGGTCGTGGGTGACTTCGAGGCGGCCCGCGCTCGTGCGCGGCTCGAGGACCTCGACGTGCTGGACCATGGGGTCATGGGGAGGAAGGGGAACCCAGACCTCGAGCTGCGCACAGTCGGCCGGCGCTGGGATCGTCACTTCGTACCGAAAGTCGAAGCGCCGCGCCTTCGCGGTGGCGCTCTCCGTCTTGGTTGGCCGCGCCCGGCAGCCGCTGCCCGCGAGTACGAAGGCTGAGGCGAGTACGAGCGGCAGCGCACGAACGAAAGGGGAAAGCGCCAGAGGGAGCCGTTGCATCAGCGCCGACCATCGGCCACGAAGTCCGGCGAGTCAACGCGCCTTCAGAAATGGCGTGCGCGCATCTCGCGCGACGTGCCAAGGCCGGCCGCGAGACAGAAGAAGGCGAGGGCACCGAAGAAGGCCGTGAAGGGGTCGCCGAAGCCGAAGTAGGCCCGGAACACGCCGTGCACGATGCCCCCGGTGAAGAGCGCCAAGAAGCGCCCGGCGCCGATCGCCTCCCAGAGCAGGCCGAGACAAGCTCCGACGACGATCGCGGCGAGCGCGCGCGGGCCATCGGTGTAGGTCAAGAGCGTCTCGAAGACCGTGAAGAGGACGGCTGCTTCGAGGACCGTCCGGCGTTGTTGTGCCCGTCGCAGCCGCGCCATGCGGGCATCGCGAAGCGAGCGCTCGAGCTCCTGCTGCTCGATGCGCAAGCGAAGGTCTGCTGGCAGGTCTCGCGGCGGTGCCGCGCCCGCCTCGACAGCTCGAGCCACCATGCCGCCTCCTTCGGAAAGCCGATGCGTCTTCTGAAGTCGCGGCCGGCAGCGCTAAAACGCTCGCATGCCAAGTCGCCTTACCATCGCTTTCTGGCTCGCCGGTGCCGCCCTGTTCCAGTCCTGCGCCTCGGGCCCGGCCGCCGTGAGCCTCGACGAGGTGGCCCGCTGGTTCAGCGGTAGCTACTCGAATCGCAAGCAGGCCGAGCTACTTCCGCAGGACTTCGACGAGCAGCGGCTCACCGTCGTTCGGGTCTGGGAGGGGCGCGGCGACGGTCCTTGGCTCTATGCGCGCTTCGAGACCAAGGACGGCCGCTTGCTGCGGCACTGCGTCTATCGCTTGCGCAGCGATGGCGACCAGCGCGGGCTCCGCGTCGTGCTGGAAGTCTACGATGTCCCGGGCGACCCTGGTCGCTTCGCCGGGATCGCGGCTCACCCCGAGCACTTTGTCTCTTTGCGGCGCGAGGACTTGACGCTCGTCGAGCCCTGCTCCATCACCCTGCTCAAGCAGCAGGGGGCTTGGGTCGGCGGCACGCAGGGCCGCGCTTGCGCCGAGCGTCCGGGTGCCAAATACACGACGCGCATCGTGCGCCTCTTCGAAGATCGCTTCGAGTCGTGGTTGCGGGGCTTCGACGCGCGCGGTGAACAGGTCTTCGGGGCGACGGCGGGTGCGCACGTGTTCGACAAGACGAGTGGCAAGATCGAGGGTTCATGACGCCATGTTGCCGCTTTCCCTGAGCGCGAACTTGGCCGAACGCACGCGCGTGATCGGGCGTGGCACCATCGTCCCCGGCGGTCGCTTCGTGCTCTATTGGATGCACGCGGCGATGCGTGGGCACGAGAACCCGGCACTCGAGGTCGCGCTCGAGGCGGGGGCGCAGTTCGGGCTGCCGGTCCTCGTCTACCAGGGTTTGTCGGAGCGCCATCCCTATGCCTGCGATCGGCATTGGCGCTTCGCCCTCGAGGGGGCGCGTGATGTGCGCGACGAGCTCTTGCTGCGCCATGTGCGCTACGTTTTTCACCTCGAGCGACCGGGGCAGCGCGGTCCGGTGCTCGCGCAGCTCGCTGCGATGGCCGCCGTCGTCGTGACCGACGACGTGCCGGTCGATCCCCTTCGCTCGTGGACACAGGCGCTGGCGAAGCGCAGCAGCGTCCTCGTGCTCGCGGTCGATGCGTCGTGTGTCGTGCCGATGCAGGTCGTGGGGCGCGCGCATGAGCGAGCCTACGTGTTTCGCAGTGCGACCGAAGCGGCGCGCCAAGCGCGCATCGAGACGAAGTTCGATGAGCGCGCGGCGACCGTGTCTTCGCTCGGCGAGGACTTCGACCGCAGCATCGACTGGCCCTTTCAGCCCTTCGACCTTGATGGCGACCTCGGCACAGCGATCGCCGAAGCGCGCATCGACCACGGCGTCGCGGCCGTGCCGGCGACGCGCGGCGGCAGCCGCGCGGGCTACACCCGCTGGACGGCCTTTGTGGAGAACGGCCTCGATGCCTACGCGCGCAAGCGCAACGATCCGCTGCAAGAAGCGACGAGCGGGCTCTCGCCCTACCTGCACTGGGGCATGGTGTCGCCCTTTCGCATCGCGCGCGAGGCCAAGGCCCTGGTCCCGCGCTGTCGCGGCGCGGAGAAGTTCTTGGACGAATGCTTGGTCTGGCGCGAGCTTGCCTGGAGCTTCTGTCACCATCGCGAAGTGGGGGAGCTCGAGACGCTCGCAGCGCTGCCGAATTGGGCGCGCGAGACGCTCCTCGAGCACGCAGCGGATACGCGGGATCGGGTCCTCGACGATGAGACCCTTGCCGAGGCGGCGAGCGGCGAGCCGCTTTGGGACGCCTGCCAGACCTCGCTTCTGCGTCACGGCGAACTGCACAACAACGTACGCATGACTTGGGGCAAGGCCTTCCTCGGCTGGAAGGCGAGCCCTGCCGACGCCCTGAAGACCGCGATCGAGCTCAACCACCGCTATGCCCTCGATGGGCGAGATGCATCGTCGTACGGCGGCATCCTCTGGTGCTTCGGACAGTTCGACCGCCCCTTCTTGCCAGAGCAACGCGTTGTCGGCAGCGTGCGGCCGCGCCCAGTCGCCGACCATGCTCGTCGTCTCGACGTCGAAGCGTTCGCGCGTCGCGCCGCGCGCAAGGCCTTTCACTTTGCGCCGCGGGTCGCCGTGATCGGAGCGGGGATCGCGGGCCTTGCTTGCGCGCGCACGCTGCGCCGACATGGGATCGAAGTCACGGTCTTCGACAAGGCTCGGGGCGCGGGCGGCCGCTTGGCGTCACGGCGTGGTGCTGGCTTCTCGGTCGACCTCGGTTGTCGTGCCTTCGTCGTCGCTGATGCGCGCTTCGAGCGCAGCGTCGCTGCTTGGCGCGAGCGCGGCCTCGTGGAGTCGGTCGGCGGCGCTCATCGCGGTGTGCCGCACATGAGCGCGCTCACGCGCTCGCTAAGCGAAGGCGTCGACCTGCGAAAGGGCTGTCGAGTTCGCGCCCTCGACAAGCGCGGTGCGCGCCACCTCCTGATCGACGAAGACGGTGAAGCGCACGGACCCTTCGACCGCGTCGTCGTGACTGTGCCGACGGCGCAGGCCCTACCGCTCCTGGCTCACTCGCCCAGCCTGACATCGCGGCTCGCCGCTGTCGAATACGAGAGCGCCTGCACCGTGGCGCTCGCCGTTGGTGACGGGTCGCGCGCGATCGTCTCTGCGCGTTGCGCGGCGCCCGCTGTTGGAGGCGATATCGATCAGGTCGACTTCGAAGACAGCGGTCCGGGTGGGCCGGCGCTCCTCGTCGTGCGCGCCTCGGGGGCGCTCGCCGCGGAGGCGCTCGAAGCAAGCGACGAAGCCGTCGTGCAAACCCTGCTCGCGCAGCTCGGCCTTGTCGACATCGACGTGGCACGCGGTTTCGAAGGCCTACCCTTCGTCCATCGTTGGCGCTACGCGCGCGTCAAGGAGCCCCTCGCTTCCGACCACCTGGTCGACGAAAAGCTCGGGCTCTTCTACGCCAGCGACGCGTGTGCGGGCGAAGTCGCAGCAGACAGGGGCTCAGGCGTCACGCGAGCCTGGCTTTCTGGTGTTGCAGCCGCAGGTCGTTTGCTTGCTATGCTTGCCGGCCGCGCCGCCTTGGTCCGGCAAGGCGAGCTCTTCTGATTCGATCCGGGCTGACTGCAGTGATACGCCTCCGGACGCGGCCGGCGCGCCATGAAGATCGCACTCCTCTCGACCAATCCCAAGTCCTACACCACCGTGCGCCTCAAGGTCGCGGCCGAGTCACGGGGCCACAAGCTCAAGGTGCTCGACACGCTCGCCTTTTCTTTGGGGCTCGAGCACGGCAACCCGGACCTCTACTACCGCGGGCGTCGCGTCGAGAGCTTCGACGCCGTGCTGCCGCGCATCGCCGCTTCGGTGACTTACTACGGCACTGCGGTCTTGCGTCAGTTCGAGCAGATGGACGTCTACTCGCCGAACACCGC